>JASHQB010000003.1 GCA_030037775.1 Candidatus Acidiferrales bacterium | reverse complement strand
ATTTGACGTTTGAGTATGTGCTGCTGGGAGGGTTCAATGACAGCCTGGAAGATGCGCGGCGCGTGGCGAAGCTGGTTGGGAATTTGCGTGCAAAGGTGAATTTGATTCCGTGGAATCCAGGAGAATTGCCGTACCGGCCGCCGGACGCGGAGAGGATTGAGGCGTTTCGCAAGGCGCTGGTCGAGAAAGGGCAGCGCGCGTTTGTGCGCTATTCGCGCGGGCAGGACGTGATGGCGGCGTGCGGGCAACTGGCGCTGGTGGAAACGCGGGAATGAGGCGTGGCGCGTGACCCGTGGTTCGTGGCCCGCGAAAAACTGAATACTCGCGCAAGAAAGCTGCGCGATCGGAAATATCTTAAGAAGCGCTGCTGCTTGAACGGCAGAACCCATTCTCACAAATGTACTGCGGCCCGTTAGCGCGTCGCCACATATAACGGTTTGCCGTGACTCGGGCATGATCGCCAAGCTCGCCATATCTTCGCTTTCGCAATGATGAGGATGGGCACTGCTATGCGGCAGGAATTATTTCTGGCTGAGGAGATAAAGGTCTGCGTGGCCGCCGGGCCGCACGTAGACGATGGTGGAAAGGTCCCTGGAGAAATCGTAAGCGGTACCGTCTGCATTTCGCAGAGGAAAGGCAAAAGGGAGCTTCAACGCGGCCTGGGCCGCCCCGACGATTCTGCCGTCTTTCCACGGCTGGCGGTAAATCGTGGCTCCACTGCGAGAAGCAACCGCGTACAAGAACGACTTGCCATCCCGAGCAAACCACATAATCTGCGTTGCTACTCCGGGAAGCAAGGAGATGCATTTCCTGTCGGAGATGGAGACCTCGTAGATTCCCGTCTTTCCTCCGTACCATAGGGTGCCAAGCAGGTAACGCCCACTGGGGTCAGCATCGGCAATAATGCCGCAGTTATTCACGAACTCCTCCAGATTTGAACCCTCCAGGCTCCATTTCCAGACGGTTTGCATTGAACCCGCGCTGTCGTCGTAACTCACGTAAATGGATTTCTGGTCAGAGCCCCACACCGAATTTACCTCAGTATTTACGACGGCATCCCCCGTCTGTGGAAGCTGGCGCAGACCGCCCCCATCGGCCCCGGCGATGTAGCTCTTGCTCCCTGCGCCGAATCCCACCTCAAAAAAAGACAAGTGAAAATTGTCCGGCGCCCAAGTCCCCGTCCCCAGATGCTCTCCGGTGGCGATTCTCACTTTGTTGCCGCCGTCGATGTCCGATACCCACAGTTCGCTCTTCTCACTTGCGAGGAGCGTGATGTACATCACGCGCTTCCGATCCGGCGAAATGACCGGCTGATTCGTGTCCTCTGACAGAATGTCCGTGGATTCCTTGGATTGAACGTGGTATGCGACCAGGGATCCGGAGGATTTGCCATTTACATAGTAAATCCCTTTTCCTCCCGGGTCGGGCATTGGCGAGTAGTCCGGTCCCGTTCCGAAAGTCATCTGCGTCAAACTTCGCTCGTTCAAGCCGTATTTCCAGATGTTCGTCAGCCCGTTTACAGTCCGGCTGAGCAGCACGGAATTCCCCGGTTCGCCCCACACGGCGTCACGCACATTCCCGGATACTTCGCCTAAGTCAACCGCTTCATGGGTGCCCACGTTTATTTTAGTTATACGCGCGCTCGGCGAGTCCCAGTTTTGCAAACCAGCAACGAGCAGCTCGTGGCTGCCGGGATAGAGCAGAACGGGGATGAAGAACAAGCCAGCGTTTTTGGAGCTGTACACGAGTTCTTCGTTCAGGCCGGATTTTTCTGCACGAAAGACCCTGGGGCTATCCTGCTTCCCATAATAAATCAGAGCGCCATCCGGCGAGGGAACCGCATTGTAACCGGACACCACAGGGCGCGGAACGCCACCGAGCACAGGCACGGCCCAAACTTCGTCTTGGCTGGGAGACTTCTCGTAATACACTTCTTTTCCGTCGGATGAAAAGCTGTCCACGGACTTGTCGCCTTCGTCATTCGTGAGCTGCAGGGGCTCGCCACCGGAAGTGAGCATGAGAAACACTTGGGTTATGCCGCCTGCCGGTGAGTCAAACGCAACGGCGTGGCCGTCGGGTGAAAGCCTCGCGTCATTCATCGGTTTGTCCCACTGGCTGATTTGCGTAATCTTGGCGGGTCCGCTGGGAGCGCTCGAGCGGGACCAAAAATGATAGGCCGCAAAGGCTGCGCCGCCGATGAGAATCAGAATGATGATCACCGTGACGGCGAGGCCGAATTTATGCTCGCGGGCAACGGCTGCGACCGCGGAAGAGCCGGACATGTGCGCGCCAGAAACCGTAGGGATGGGGCTTGCCGCGCCCGCGGGCGACCCAAGGGTCGCCCCTACAGAAGACGTCATGTGTGAGGCCGAAGACCGCCCCGAATCTGTTTCGCGCTTCAGCCGCTTCAAATCCGTGCGCATGTCCGAAGCGTGCTGGTAGCGCAAATCGCGGTCTTTCTCGAGAGCCTTGTGGATGATCTCTTCGAGCTTCGCCGGCACACTCGGATTCAGCCGCACCGGCGCGACCGGATCCTCGTGCAGAATCGCGTCCGTCACGACTCCGGACGTGTCTCCGCGAAAGGGCAGAACGCCGGTGGCCATTTCATACAACACCGCGCCAAACGAGAATAGATCCGTGCGCGCATCCAATCCTTTGCCGCGGACCTGCTCCGGCGACATATACGCCACCGTTCCGACCGTTGCACCAGGGCTGGTCAGCAGCTCTTCCGACGTACCCATTGTGGGCATCGAGGAAACGCCCATGCCTTGCGCGATGCGCGGCGATGGCGCCAGTTTGGCCAGCCCAAAATCGAGAATCTTCGCGTGGCCCCGCTTGGTCACAAAAATGTTCGCCGGTTTGATGTCCCGGTGAATCACCCCTTCGGAGTGCGCCGCATCCAGGCCGTCCGCCACCTGAATGCTCAAATCGAGCAGCGTTTCCGTTTCCACTGGTCGGCCGGCGATCACGTGTTTTAGCGTCATCCCGTCCAAAAATTCCATGACGATGAAGGCTTTGCCATTCTCCTCACTAATCTCGTAAACGGTGCAGATATTCGGATGGTTGAGCGCCGAGGCGGCCTGCGCTTCCCGCCGGAATCGCTCGAGCGAGTGCGGGTCACACGCCACATCGTCCGGCAGGAATTTCAGCGCCACGAAGCGGTGCAGGCTGGTATCCTCGGCCTTGTACACCACGCCCATGCCGCCGCCACCAAGTTTCTCGACGACGCGATAATGCGAAATCGTTTGGCCAATCATCGCAGGGGCAACCACACCACTCCTTGCGACGCATGTTAGGCCCTGCTTACTTGCAAGTCAATGTGAGCATATTCGATGGATTTTCACCTCGCATTTACCAATCAAGTGCAGGATTGTCGGCCAACCGGAATAGCTCCAAGACCCTCCAGAGGTATTTATGAGATGGCTTTAGTCCTGAGCGGCGTTTTCGACGATTGCGATGGTGGAGAGGAGACGGCCGGTGAAATGTTCGCGGCGGTAGCTGAAGAAGAGATCGGGGCGGCAGGAAGTGCAGAGATCGGAGACGAAGATGTTTTTCGGCGAAACGCCTGCGTCTGAAAGCATAGCGGCATTGGCGGCCTTGAGGTCGAGATAGCAGCGAGGCGGAGGCGGCTCGTGGCCGGGAGGCATCATGGTGAGCCACGGGAGCGGATTGGGATCTTCGCCGGAAGCGAGGGCATCAAAGGGGCCTTCGAACCACGATCTTGCCTGCGGAAATTGCGCGGCGAATTCCTTCACAACGTCGGGGCCGACTTCGTAGCAGCACTGGCTGATGCCGGGGCCGATGGCGGCGAGGACGTCGGCGGGGCGGGTGGAAAATTCCATTTGCATGCGGCCGAGTGTCTTTGCGGCGATGCGCGCGCGAGTGCCGCGCCATCCTGCATGGATGGCGGCTACGGCGCGATGGCGCGGGTCAACGAGCAAGATGGGAATGCAGTCGGCGGTTTGGATGGCGAGGAGCAGGCCGGGCGAGGAAGTGGCGGCAGCGTCACCTTTCGGGGGCTGTGCGAGCGGGTGCAAGACCACGTGAGAGACGTCCGAGTGAATCTGTTGCAAGGTGACCAGAGGCGTTTCCGCTTGGCCAAGCGCTTTTGTGAAATGGCGGCGGTTTTCGTCGACACGTTCGCGGCGATCCCAATCGGTGTAGCCGAGGTTCAAGACTTTTTCGGCGCGCGGGCGGCCCGGCGGCTGCGATTCGAGAACGCTGACGCCGCCGGGGCGCGTGCTGAATCCGTGAACGAGCCAGTCGAATTTGGTGAACGGAATGAGTTCGAGAATTTGCAGGTCAGCGGCTTTTCGCAGATGCCAAGGCGACGAAGTGCTCTTTGCGGCTGCGCGGCGAGGTGCGACTTTCGATTTTATCTTGGCGACTGGCACACTGGCTCCGAATCCCTAACCTTTCCCATTATAATGCACGCGCAGATTGCGCGAGCGAGGCGCGAAGAGATGATCGTTGGAATGGGCGCGGACATTGCGGAGATCGACCGCATTGAAGCGGCAGTTGCGCGTTTCGGGCGAGCGTTTCTGGAGCGCCTGTTCACCGAGACGGAAATCCGGTACTGCGAGCGGCATAAGTCGAAATTTGAGCGCTATGCGGCACGATTTGCCGCGAAAGAAGCGGCGATGAAGGCGCTGGGGACGGGATGGCGGCGCGGCGTTCGATGGCGGGACATTGAAGTGCGAAATGAGCCGAGCGGCAAGCCGGGGATTCACTTCGCGGGGAAAGCGGCGGAGCACGCGGCGCGATTGGGCGCGCGGCATTGTCATTTGTCGATAACGCATAGCGGGAATGTGGCGTTTGCGCAGGTGATTTTGGAAGATTAGCCGGTGACGGAAGCGACGGATGTTTCGTTTGCGGGAATGACGACTTCGAGCCAGCGATTGCGCGGCCAGGAGCCGGCCACGCGCATGTTCAAATAATTGCCGGAGATAGCGCCCGTCCAGTCGGCGCCACGGCGATCGAGGGTGAGGACGCGAGTTTTCCTGCCTTGTTGCGAAATGTGGAATTGCTGAGATTTTTGTTGCGCGAGTGTGCGGAGTTCACGGGCGCGTTCGTGAATAACGTGCCTGGGGACTTGGCCGGGAAGATTTGCGGCTTCGATGCCGGGTCGCGGAGAAAAAGAAAAAACGTGGAGATAGCTGAGGGGCAGGCCAGCGATGAAATTCGTGGTGGCGGCATGGTCTTCGGCGGTTTCACCCGGGAAGCCAACGATAACGTCGGCGCCGATGGCGGCATGCGGCACAGTTTCGCGAATGAGTTCGACGCGGCGTGCGTAATGCGCGGCGCGATACCAGCGATGCATAGCGCGAAGAATGCGGTCGGAGCCGGATTGGAGAGGCAGATGGAAATGCGGCGCGATGCGCAGCTCGCGCGCGACGAGGGAGATGAAATCCTGAGTGATGTCGATGGGTTCGATGGAACTGAGGCGCAAGCTCATGAGATTTGTTTCATCGATGATGCGGCGGACGAGCGCGTGGAGAGAAACTCGCGGTGTGAGGTCGCGGCCGTAATTGCCGAGGTCGATGCCGCTCAAGACGATTTCCTGAGCGCCAGCTGCGACGAGGCGATGGATTTCGCCGATTACAGTCGCGGGTTGCATGCTACGGCTGCGGCCACGGACGAGAGGAATCACGCAGTAGGCGCAGCGATGGTTGCATCCATCTTGGACTTTGAGAGTGGGGCGAGTACGCGAGGCGACGAGAAGATCGTCATGCAGATCATCAGGTGAATCGTCGAGATGATGCGGAGAAGCAATGGGCGGAACGAGCGCGGACATTTCTTCTCGCAGGATGGGGGACGGGGCGGGCGTGTTGGCAGAAACGGCGGAGAGAGGAACGAAATTGGCGTGATTATTGGCGAGCGAAGCGATGGCGTGCTGATGGGAATTACCGACGACCCAGGAGACGCCGGGAAGCGCGGCGAGTTCTTCGGGAGCACGCTGCGCGTAGCATCCGGTAGCGATGATGCGCGCGGCGGGATTTTGGCGGTGGATGCGGCGAATGGATTCGCGAGCTTCGGCGTCTGCGGCGGCGGTGACGGTGCAGGTGTTGAGCACGACGAGGTCGGCAGAGGTGTCGGATTCCGCTGCGATAGAGCCCTGAGCGTGGAGGCTGTGGCGAATTGCGTCGGCATCGGCTTGCGTGGCGCGGCAGCCAAAGTTTTGGATGAAGAAAGTGGTCATGAGGTGCGCACTATCTTAGCGCGAGCACGGTCAGAAATGAAAAACTGCAGACCTTGAACGAGACAAGGTTTGCGCTACTCGTTGTCGTACAGCTCGTAATACTTTGCGGCTTCCATGTTATTTCCGGCAAATTGCGTGATGGCTTCGCGCGCTTCCCAAAACGTGAGCATCACAAAATGCGCGACGTCACGTTGAATTTCCCGCAATGCGAAGGCGCCTCGATTGCCGGGCGTGGATTTGTAGTCCGGTATGGCGACGGTTCGCATTAGTTTCAGGTACTGATCCGATTTTGAAACGGGAACCCTTCCATGCCACATGCGGGCGATCATGTCGAGTTACCTCTCCGATTGCGAAAAGCCTTAGATGTCGGGATCGTAGTTGAGGTTGGGGGCGAGCCAGCGCTCGACTTCGCGAAGGTCCATGCCCTTGCGGCGGTGATAGTCGTCGACCTGGTCGCGGCTGATTTTGCCGACGGCGAAATATTTGGATTGCGGATGCGAGAAATAAAGCCCGCAGACCGAGGCGGCGGGATACATAGCGAAATTTTCGGTGAGGCGGATTCCGGTATTTTTTTCGGCTTGCAGCAAATCGAAGAGCTGGCGCTTTTCGGTGTGGTCGGGCGAGGCGGGATAGCCGGGCGCGGGACGGATGCCGCGATATTTTTCGCGAATGAGATCGTCGTGGGTGAGATTTTCGTTGCGGCCGAAGCCCCAGGCGTCGCGAGTGCGCTTGTGGGTGAGCTCGGCGAGCGCTTCGGCGAGACGGTCGGCGAGGGCCTTGGACATGAGCGCGCTGTAATCGTCGTGCGCTTTTTCGAAATTGGCGACGAGCGGCTCGATATTGATTCCCGCAGTGACAGCAAAGGCGCCGAGATAGTCGGCGACACCGGTTTCCTTGGGAGCGATGAAATCGGCAAGAGTGAAATCGGGCTCCGCATCGGGCTTTGAGATTTGCTGGCGCAGAGTGTGAAAAGTGGCCAGCGAGCGCGAACGGGATTCGTCGGAATAGACTTCAACATCTTCAAGGACACTATTCGCTGGAAAGAAGCCAAATACGGCGCGGGCGACAAGGAGATTCTCGCGGACGATGCGGGCGAGAAGAGTTTGCGCGTCGTCGAAAAGCTCTTTGGCCTTGGGGCCGACTTCGGGCTGGCCGAAGATGCGCGGATAAATGCCGCGCAATTCCCAGGCGTGAAAAAAGGGCGTCCAGTCGATATAAGGAACAATGTCAGCGAGAGGCACGGGAGCGCAGGTGCGGACGCCGGTGAAAGAGGGGCGCGGCGGAGTGTAAGAGGACCAGTCGAAGACGGGTTTACGCGCGCGAGCATCGGAGAAGGAAAGCAGGGATTGCGTTTGCGGGCCGCGATGCTTTTCGCGCGTTTTTTCTTGTTCGCTGCGATTCTCGTTCACAAAATTATTTTTCAGCTCGTCGCTGAGCAAACTCCCGACCACACCAACGGCGCGCGACGCGTCCTGCACGTGAATCACGGGCTGGCGATACATGGGCGCGATTTTCACGGCGGTATGGACGCGGCTGGTGGTGGCGCCGCCGATGAGCAGCGGAACTTCGAACTTTTCGCGCTGCATTTCTTTTGCGACGTGGGCCATTTCTTCGAGCGAAGGCGTGATGAGACCGCTCAAGCCAACCATGTCGGCTTTGGAGTCGCGCGCTGCGGCGAGAATTTTGTCGCTGGGAACCATGACGCCTAGGTCGATAACCTCGTAATTGTTGCAGCCGAGGACGACGCCGACGATGTTTTTGCCGATGTCGTGCACATCGCCCTTTACGGTGGCGAGAAGAATGCGGCCTTTAATCTGGCCGCCACCATTGGCGCGCTTCTCTTCTTCCATGAAGGGCTGAAGATAAGCGACGGATTTTTTCATGACGCGGGCGCTCTTCACGACCTGAGGAAGAAACATTCTGCCGGAGCCGAAAAGATCGCCGACGACGTTCATGGCGTCCATGAGCGGGCCTTCGATGACGGCGATGGGCTTGCGGTATTTCTTGCGGGCTTCTTCGGTGTCGACTTCGATGAAATCGACGATGCCTTTGAGGAGAGCGTGCTTGAGGCGCTCTTCGACGGAGGCCTGCCGCCACGCGCTGTCTTCGACCGGCGCTTTCCCCTTCTGCTTGACCGAATCGGCGAAGGCCAGAAGGCGCTCGGTCGAGTCGGGACGGCGATTGAGAAGCACGTCCTCGACGAGCTCGAGCAAGTCCTTGGGAATTTCCTCGTAGATGGCGAGCTGGCCGGCATTGACGATGCCCATGTCCATGCCCGCCTGAATGGCGTGGTAAAGGAAGGCGGAGTGCATGGCTTCGCGGACAACGTTGTTGCCGCGAAATGAAAAGGAGATATTGCTGACGCCGCCGGAGACTTTGACGCGCGGGAAGCGGGCCTTGATCTGGCGCGTGGCTTCGATGAAATTGACGGCGTAATTGTTGTGCTCCTCCATGCCGGTCGCGACGGTAAGGATGTTGGGATCGAAGATGATGTCCTCGGGAGGAACGCCGACTTCTTCGGTGAGAATCTTGTAGGACCGCGCGCAGATTTCGACTTTGCGGTTGACGGTATCGGCCTGGCCTTTTTCGTCGAAGGCCATGACAACCATGCCGGCGCCGTAGCGTCGGATGAGACGAGCGTGCTCTTTGAAAACTTTCTCGCCTTCCTTGAGGCTGATGGAATTGACGATGCCTTTGCCCTGAATGCATTTGAGGCCGGCTTCGATGACGCTCCATTTGGAGCTATCGAGCATGATAGGCACACGGGCGATTTCAGGCTCAGAAGCAACGAAGTTGAGAAATGTGGTCATGGCCTGCTCGGAATCGAGCATGGCTTCGTCCATGTTGACGTCGATGATTTGCGCGCCGCCTTCGACCTGCTGGCGGGCAATGGGGAGGGCCTGCTCATATTGGCCGTCGAGGATGAGCTTGGAAAACCTGGGCGAGCCGGTGACGTTGGTGCGCTCGCCGATGTTGACGAAATTCGTGTCGGGTCGAATCACGAGAGGCTCGAGGCCGCTGAAGTGGGTGTAAGGCTCGGGCGTGGAAAGAACGTGCGGCTTGAGCCCCTTGACGGCGGCGGCGATAGCGCGGATGTGCGCGGGCGTGGAGCCGCAACAGCCACCGGCGATATTGAGCCAGCCATTGGCAGCGAAGTCGCCCAGGTCGGCGGCCATTTTCTCCGGCGTTTCGTCGAAGCCGCCGAAGGCGTTGGGCAGGCCGGCATTGGGGTAGCAACTGATGTAAATGGGCGCGACGCGCGAAAGCTCTTCGACGTAAGGGCGCATCTGCTTGGCGCCGAGAGCGCAGTTGATGCCGACGCTGAGAAGGTTGGCGTGAGAAACGGAAATCCAAAACGCGGAGACAGTTTGACCGGAGAGAGTGCGGCCACTGCGGTCCGTGATGGTGACGGAGGCGCTGACGGGCAGACGCACGGCGGATTTTTCGAAGACCTCCTCGATGGCGAAGAGAGCGGCTTTGGCGTTGAGAGTGTCGAAGATGGTTTCGACGAGCAGAAGATCGACGCCCCCGTCGACGAGGCCGCGGGCCTGCTCGAAGTAGGCAGCGCGCAACTGGTCAAAAGTGGCGGCGCGAGAGGCGGGACTGTTGACATCCTGGGACATTGAGGCCGTGCGGCTGGTGGGGCCGATGGAGCCAGCGACAAAACGCGGACCCGCGCCGGGATTTTCGGCGAGGAAACGCTCGACGGCGCAGTGAGCGATTTGCGCAGCGGCCTTGTTCAGGTCGTAGACGCGGTGCTGCAAGCCGTATTCGGCCATGGAGATCGCGTTGGAGTTGAAGGTATTAGTCTCGATGATGTCGGCGCCCGCGTCGAGATACTGGCGGTGGATGGAAGCGATGATTTCGGGCTGAGAGAGGTTCAGGACGTCGTTATTCAGGCGCAGATCGCGCGAATGGCGGGCGAACTCCTTGCCGCGGTAGTCGGCTTCGGTAAGCCTAAGGCCCTGGATCATGGTGCCCATCGCTCCGTCGAGGATGACGATGCGCTGATCGAGGAGAGCCTTCAGCTCGGCGGCGCGATTGGATGCGGCGTTCAAGGCGTTGTTTTTGGGCAAGCCCCCTACGCAATTGGATGCACGCCAGATGCGGCTGCTTCAAGGATAGCATGCGGCAAAGCAGCGCGCGGGGAGCGTGCATTGAGCGGCACGAGCAGGGCTGCGAAGGGCTATGGATTGGGTTTAACGGCAGGCCGGCGCGGAGCCGCCGGCGTTGGCGCGGGCGACGTTGAAGCTCAGGGCGGAGTCAATCAGGCCGCCGGAGGGATCGAAGAGACGTACGCGGACAATGTGGTAACACTGCTCGCGGCCTTCCCCAGCGAGATAAATGGTGGCGGTCAAATCGCCATCGGGCGCGCCGGGGCGTAATTTGCCGGTCTGCGGATACCAACGATTGGTGAAGACATCCGCAAGGACGTAGTCGCCGGGAGCGATGTCCTCGACGCTGGCGTGAAGGATGGTGGCGGTGTGGTCGGTTTGGATGACGGCGTTTGACGAGGGCGTGACGATTTCAATGCGAGCAACTGGGACCGGAGCAGGAACGGCGGGAGGGTTTTGGCGCTCGTAGATTTGGATGTGCTGGCCGAGGGTCGCGTCGGGCATGCTGACGCGGAGAATGTAGCGCGCGGAAAGTTGCGGGGCGATGGCGTCGGCCATCTGCTTGGCGTCGTCGCCAATGCCGCCATCGAGGACGATGTAGTCGAATGAGCCATCAGCGACGGCAGCGGAATAGGCGGGCGCGCCGGTAGCGGCTCCGTAACGGAAGTAGAAGGGATCAACGATCTGCCATTGGTGGAGCGGCGGAGAGAAATAGTAACGCAGGACCGTGTCATCGACCAGGACGCGGGCTGACGTTGCAAGACGGCCCTGGAAATAGGCAACGACGGGCTCGGTGTTGGGCCAAAACACGAATTGGTCAATGTGCCAGGCGTTGCCTACCCAACCAAGGCCGACCGCAAGGCAAGTGACGACCACCGGACCGGCCACCTTGTACGACACGGAGCCGGTGCGGCGCAGGAGGGACAGCAGGCCCTGCATGGCGAGGGGAACGAGAAAGAGGAGTGCGTAGTTGACGTGTTTCCAGTAGTCGTAGTCGGCGCGGGAGACGAGTTGGAAGAGCGGCATGACGGCCGCGCCAAACCAGACCACGCCAAGTTTCGCGCGGCCGACTTCGGCATAGGAAAACCAGGCAGCGAGCGCGAGCACGGCGAGAATCCAAAAATCCAAGCGATGGGTGAAATAGATTTCCAAGGCATCCGCAGCGGGGGCTTTCAGCGAACCATAGGCGCTGCCATAGCGCAGAAGTGCGTGGAGGGCTTCGCGGTAATAGGCCGCATAGGCGGCGCACAGAGCAACGAGAGGCAGGAAAAAACCAAGAATGGCACGGCGGCCCTTGAGAAGACTCAAGATCACCAGAAACGGAAAATAGATGGCGACCAGATATTTGCAGAGAAATGCGGCGAACAGGAAAAGAGCCGCGGCAAACCACGCGGACCAAGATCGTTCTTTTTCTTTTTGCCAGGCGCGGACGAAGAGCCAGAGGCCTACGCCAAAAAAGAAGAGCGACCCGGAGTCGCGAGTGGCGATGCGCGAAACGAGGATGGCGGGGCCGAGGAAAGCAAATAGGAGAGCCGAAGCGAGACCCACGGCGGGAGAAAAAAGACGCCTGGCGAAACCGCAGACGGCGTAGACGATGCCCGCACCCATGGCGGCTGCGAGCTCGCGAACGCCGACCAAACCGGCGATGCGATCGGCTCCGGCGGCGAGCATCGGCCAGAGATACCAGCCGAAACTGAAATTCAGGGGATGGTCGATGGGCGGCTGGAAATGACGCGAGAGAAACATGCGGCCATAGAGGACGTATATGGATTCGTCCATGTAGGCGCTGGAATAGTGAGGATCGCGCGCACGGAGATACCAGGCGACGGCGACGATGGCCAAGAGCGGCCATTGAAGTGCGCGCAGGGAGCTCCAAATAAATGATGGGTCGAGGTAGGACGGGAAGCGACGCGGTGCGGGCGCGACGAATGAATGCCTGCCGCGCGGTTCTTGCGGCGAGAAAAGGCTTGAAGTAGGCACGCTAGAAGTAATGCCGCCAAGATACAAAAAACAGATGGCGATGGAAGGCGTTGTAGGTGTTCAGATAATCGTAGCCGAGGCGCAGCTCGTTGTTGGTGGTCATGGTCCAAGTGAGATGGGTGGAAAACGTGGACGCGAATTGGAACGTTGAAAACGAAGTGTAGAACGTTTGCGCGTTTTGCATGCCGGCAAATCCACCCAGATCCCACTTGGCATGCGAGCCGAAATTGCCGGAAAAGAGCAACTGGCCGTAGTTCAGCAGGTATTCGGTGGGACTGTAATAGCCGCCAGTGACGCGGGGCGGCTGGCCGTCCGCGGGCGCGAATTCCGCGTCGTGATCGAAACTGACGTAGCTGAAGCCGTAGCCGATGCGAATGTAGGGATGGTCGCCGCGGACGGACTTGCCCAGGTTGCCGTCAAAGCCCCAGCGGCGGTTGGAGGCGAGATTCTGGCCGGTGTAGACGCCGTCGGTGTAGCTCAACGATGCGTCGTAATGATGCTGGGAATTGGAATAGCTGCCGCCGATGGTGGCGAGATTGGTTTCGACCTGCCCGACGAAAATTCCGTCCACATCGGCGCCAAGAGTCGAGACGAGAGTTTCCTGATCGGACTCGCGATCGAATCCCATCTGGAGCTTGAACGAGGGGCGCACAGTGAAGGTGGTGTCGAAGGCGCCTTCGAGTTGCGAAGGAACGCCTGGATAGGTGCGACCGGCGAATTGCAGATGGGTGGCGACGGTGTCCGATGGCTGCGAATCGAGCATCAGCGCATAGTAATTGGAGTCGAAGTCCCCGCCGGTGGTGCGATAGCGGAAGGGCTGATATAGCGCGGTCAGACGATTTTGCGAACCCAGAGGAGTGGAGACGACTGCATCGGCAGAGTCGTAGTCGAGGAGCTCGCCGTCGCGGCGCAAAGCGTATCCGAGCTCGACGTAAGTGCCGAGGGCGTGATCGACTTCGCGCTTGAGGTTGATGTAGTCCGGCGTATCCATACCCGCGACCTGAGCCAAATCGCTTTTTGCTTCCGCGTAATGTCCCATATCGTAGTTGGCTTGGGCAAGCTCAAGAGTGGCCGCGGGATCGCTGCCGTCGAGCGCGTGGGCCTGCTGCGCGAGATTAAGGGCTTGGCGATAATCTCCGCGCCAGCCGTAAATCTGCGCTTCTCCACGAAGAGCGGCGACGTTATTGGGGTCGAAGGACAAAATTTGCGAATAAATGCCCATGGCCTGCGAGGAGTGGCCGCTCCAGGAAAGCAACTGCGCTTCGCCGGCAAGAGCGCGCACATTATGGGGGTCTTGGGCGAGAGCCTTTTTGTAGCAATCCATGGCCTCGGCACGCGTGGCGCGACTCCAGGAAAGCATTTCGGCATAGGCCATCAGCAAGTCCGTGTCGCTGGGGGACTCGCGAAGGGCTTGCTGAAAAACTCTGATGGCGTCAGGGCGAGTGGCGGGATTCCAACTGAGCACCTGAGCATAGTATTTCTGATATGGGAGATTCGAAGGGTCGAGCTCGGTGGCGCGCTTCAGGAGGGCTAGAGCCTGGTCGCGATGGCCGGTCTGCCAACTTTCCATCTGGCCGAGTTGAAACGCGCGAGCGGCGTCGTTGGGCTGGAGCTGGTTGAGATGCTGGAGCGGGGCGACGGCGTCTCGCCAGTGCCCTTCAGCGACGAGCGCGTCGACCAAGCCGCGCAGAGCGACGACGTTATCGGGGTCTGCCTTCAGGATCTGCTGAAAACGCTGCCCCGCTTGGTCGAGATTCCCGGCCGTAGCCTGAGCTTTAGCCTCATCGAGAGTGGGGCTTTGCGGCGTGGTGCTGGCGCGGCCGACGGGCAGCAAGCTCAGGCTGAAAACCAGTGCAGCGAGGACGGCGAAGCGCTTCACGTCTGTGCTCCCCGGGCTTGGCTGCGGCGGGTCATCCGCAGAATGTGGCCGTGGCGGGGCGCGACTTCCCAGAACAAATGTTTGGAGATGGCATCCTGGTCGACAGGGTCAATCTGCTCAAATACAAGGCCGCTCGAAACCCGCTTGTTCTCTCCCTTGAAGAACTCAACGGTCCTGACGACACGGGCGTGCGCATGGATGGTCTTGATGGGCAAGCTCAACTCGACCGCCAAGATGGTTCCCAAGGGAACGACGTCCTTCTGAGTGATCGAAAATCCATTGCGATTGAGATTGCGGGCAAAACCGCGCCCGACGATATTACCGCCGGCCTCGGCGTTGTAGCCAAACAGCACGGGAACGTCAAGGTGGCTGGGGAAGCGATACGACGCGCGCAACTCCTTATGGCGAAAGGCGCGCCAGACGACCGGCACAAGGAGAAAAATATAGAAAATCGCACAGATGATGTTCACGACGAGCGCCCAGAAGTAATACCCCTCGGGCGTGGTATGAGCGATTTTCCAGGAACCGAACCCGAGCGCTGTCAGCACGCCGATCAAAAGCAAGCTCTGCAGCCATACTTCGGTCCAGCGCGCGGAGGTGTCGCGCGCCTTCGGCGTCACTTTAAAGGGAACCTCCTTTCGGAAAAAGCCGGCGCTGGTGGCCATTAAGACAGGCATCTTGATGAGATTGAATTCCTCGCTGAGCCAGAAACCTCCGAAACCGCCCTGTAGAGAGGCGGTAGAGAAGATGTTCAGAAGAAAATAGGGAAGGAAATAGATAGCAAATATTTTCGGGACTGCGATTAGCGGGAAGATGCCGGCGATCAAGCAAAAAATTGGCGTGGCGATATAAATGAACTTTTGAAAACTCATCCAATAGAAGTAGAAAGAAGCGAAATAGTTCAGGCGCTGGCCGAAAGTCAGGCCGCGGCCGAAGAGCGGATTTTCCTTGCGCAGGACTTGCATGGCGCCCTGTCCCCAGCGATTCCACTGGGTGGCGAAACCGCGATAGGTTTGCGGAGCCAGGCCGCGAGCGATGGTGTGATTGTAGTATTCGACTCTCCAGCCCTTTTTCTGCAGGCGCAGGCCGGTGTGCATGTCCTCGGTAATGCTTTCGGTGGCGAAGCCTCCGATTTCGTCCAGCGCGGCGCGGCGCAACATGGCGGGACTCCCGCAGTAGAACGTGGCGTTGTAGCCATCCTTCCCGGGTTGAATGACGCTGAAGAAAAGCTCCTGCTGCTGCCAGCCACGTTCCTTTTCAACGTGAGTGCGATGCTGGAAGGAATCGAGATTGTAGAAATCCTGAGTGGTCTGGACGACGCCAACCTTGGGATCGTCAAAAAAGCCGATGAGCTCGCCGATGAGACTGGGCATGGGCACGTGGTCGGCATCCAGGGTGACAATGAATTCGCCCTGTGTTTGGCGGAGAGCATTGTTCAGATTGCCGGCCTTGGCGGCGGTACGATCTTTCCGAGCAATATATTCGCAATTGAGCTCGCGAGCCAGTTCGGCGACTTCGGGACGGTCGCCGTCGTCGAGGACGTAGGTTTTGTGGGGATAGTCGATGCTAACGGTGCAGAGGACGGTCTCGCGAAGAAGGCTGACCGGTTCGTTGTAGGTGGTTATGAAGACATCCACGGAGCGGCCGAGAATGACCGGACGGGGGGAACGGTTGGTCGGTTTCCAAGTCGTGATGTAGAAAAGCGCGGCCTCGATGAAATTGAGCATCTCCGCGACTAAGAAGATGTAAAAGAACCACTTGGCGGCCGGATTCATGGTCGAAGTGGCGCGCCAGTAGAAATACCGAATGGTGAAAATGACAGTGACGATGATGAGCGCACGGATGGCCCAGAGGCGAGCTCCAGGCCTGAGAGCGCGCTTAGGCGCGGGCCGCGCCGGTGGCGGTGCTTGCGCCACTAAATTCATAGACTTGGACCAAGGGACATAGCAAGATTCTTTAGCAAGGTTTGACGAACTGCCGCAATGTACGTTCCGGCTGTCTAATATCCCCCAAAAGTACCGGTACTGGCCATATGGCCAGGGCAAAGACGGTGGCGCACGCCGGAGTCCTTTCCCTAAACGGGAAGGACGCACACTGCTCGACGCCCATTTTCACGCTGGACTTGCCATTGGTCTTCCAACTCGGGAGCCCTGTGGCCAATGCCCGACAGATTTGCTGGGAGAGGAGTCAATTCTAATCAAAACGGCATGGAGACGGCAAGCAAAACTCAGTTGCGGAGCCGGGGATTCCCGGATGCGCATGACGACAAGCTCGGTACGCCGTCGCACGCCATGCTTGGCCGGGGGATTCGAAACGCGGAGTTGCACGGTTTGCTCGGAAATGTTGAGCGGGGCCGGCAATTTCCTTGTTGGAAGTACGTGACCGCGTTACGAGTCGCAACTTCCTGGCCACAGAAACGTTAGACGAATGGCAAGTTCACGAGTGCGCTGTACGCAAGGATTAGCCGCGAAAACTGCGCAGCCCAGGATGATCCTCCGCTCTCAGGCATACGCCGCCTACTACCTAGATTATCGACTCCCTCAGAACATCAAGAGTCTTCATGTCCTTCAGAACCTCCGACGTGCACTGCACCAAGAGTTGTTCAGCAGTCTTGTTCAGGTCGCTGTCCGTTGTCTTCGCGGTTTTGAATACGCTCTTCTTCCGGTGCGCTTTCTTCTCTTCGAGGCTCACCTTGGGCGCCAAGCAGTATGCGCACCTCTTTACGAACTCCTGCAGAACCAGCACGGGGATCGCGCGTTTCAGAAAGATCCAACATGCCAAGAAGGATTAGAGAGGGAGAACAGCAACAAGCATCCGCGGATCTTGCGTCTTCTGGATTGAGAAACCAAAGCGATCTGCTAGTGCGCGCATTACACTGTTTTCAGGAAGGATGTTAGCGATAATTTCACAGAGTTTTTCCTCCCGCCCCACATTGACCAATTGCCGCAACAGCTCGGTACCTAAACCAAGATTCTGATATGGATCGCTAACCAGAATGGCCACTTCCCCTTCCTTGCCGGTGCGTAACTTGTTCAGCCGGCCAACCGCGATGATTTCATGCCCTCCGCCTTCGGCTCGGTGATCGGCGACCAATGCCATCTCACGGTCATAGTCGATGAAGCATTTTCGGATTAACCTTTCGTGTGCAGCGCGAGCGCTTAGCCTTTCCATGTGAAAATAACGCAAATAGATCGTCTCTTGAGACAGCGTCTCATGAAACTTGACCATCAATGGCTCGTCTTCGGGACGCATCGGTCGAATGAGAACTTCTGTTCCATCCTTCGCTTTCCAGCTGGAGATGTACTGCTTTGGATAGGGCCGAATGGCCGGACGAGGAAGGTCCTTGTCGGGCACCCCCGACGGATAAAGAAGAATTCTTGCGTCAACAGCTAGGAAGCGCTCGGACGATGCGATTAGCGGGTTGATGTCGACCTCTTTGATTCTCGGGTTCTCAATGACAAGCTCACTGAATCTTACCAAGAGCTGCGTCAGAACGCTTACATTGATTGGGGCGCGCCCTCGAACTCCCTGAAGAGCTTCAAAAATGCGTGTCTGCTCCATCAATCGCGCAGCCAGGGTGGTGTTCAGTGGCGGGAGACCCAACGCCCGGTCTCTGTAAATTTCAACAAGCTCTCCTCCCGAACCGAATAAAATTACAGGGCCAAATTGTGGGTCCACACTGCTCCCTAGGATCAACTCGTAGCTATCCTGGTCCAACATCGGCTGGACTGTTACGCCGAGAAAGTGCTGAGCACCTGCCTTTGCTGTGACAGAGGCTTGAATGGCTCGATATGCATCCCGCACAGCGAGCTGATCTTGCAAATTCAGTTTTACGCCCCCGACATCCGTCTTGTGTGTGATTGTCTCGGAGTGAAGCTTGAGAACCACCGGGAACCCAACATCAACTGCCGACGCAATCGCCTCTTCCTCGCAGCGCGCGACGCATGTTCGGACCGTGGGAATGCCCCAGAAAGTTAGCATTTCCTTCGACTCCACCTCAGTCAGGAGTGTTCGTCCAGCTGCCAGAACGTCCGCAAGAAGCTTTTCTGCTCTCCGGCGCGCCTCTTCTCCGAGTGGCGGGCTATCTTCAATTGTCGGTGTTTCGTAAATCCCGCGAAGGCTGGAACTGTAGCGCCACATGTAGTTGAACGCTCGAGCAGCCGTGTCCGGATAGGCGAAAGTGGGAATGTCAGCGTTGTTCAGAATGGACCTACTCTTAGCAACTGCTCTGCCGCCCATCCAGCTCGCCAGCACCGGTTTTCCCGTTCCTTTGGCGTACGGCTTCAACGCCATCGCAACATTCGCGGGATCCGTCATTCCTTGTGGTGCCAGGATCACCAGCAAGCCATCACTGTTTGGGTTCTCCGCAGCAATCTCCAAAGCGTGCGCGTAACGTTCCGAATCCGCATCACCGAGAATATCGATCGGATTGCTGTGGCTCCAATGAGGCGGAAGGTGATCGTTGAGCAAAGCTGTAGTTTTTTCGGGTAGCGGCGCTAGTTGGCCACCAGTTGCAATGAGCGCATCGGTAGCAAGAACGCCGGGACCACCCGCATTCGTCAAGATTGTGAGGCGCGGGCCGCGAGGGCGCGGTTGCTTACCAAGTACCTCAGCCATGTAGAACAAGTCCGCGATACTCTGTACCCGCAAGACGCCGGAGCGCCGGAATGCCGCTTCGAACACCTCGTCACTCCCCATCAACGCCCCCGTGTGCGAACTCGCCGCATGCGCAGCTGCCTCCGATCGGCCTGCCTTGATGACAATGATCGGCTTGTTGAGCGATACCTCGCGCGTCACAGAAAGAAATCGCCTAGCGTCGTCGATCGATTCGATGTACAGAAGAATGCTCTGCGTCTCGGGATCCTCCCCGAGGAACGAAATCAGGTCGCCCCAGCCCACGTCAAGCATTGAGCCGGTCGACACAATCGCGCTGAACCCAACTTCCTCTTGCGCTGCCCAATCGAGAATCGCTGTCAGTAATGCGCCGCTTTGGCTAAGAAACGCAACCTTTCCAGGTTTCGCGATGTCCTCGGCAAAGGTGGCATTCAGGCCGAGTCTTGGATTCATCATACCTAGACAGTTCGGCCCAAGCAGCCGCATCGATCCACGACGAAGGGTCGCTTGGATCTGATGTTCAAGCTTTTCCCCTTCAATCCCCCGCTCTTTGAATCCTGCAGAAATTACGATGGCGGACCGTACAGAGGCATCGACGCACTCTCGAATAACAGCCGGCACGATCGCTGCAGGAGTGACCACAATAGCTAAGTCAACTGTTTCTGGAACACTGCCGACGTTCGGATAGCACGAGAGACCAAGGATCTGCGACCGATTGGGATTGACGGCGTAAACCTTGCCGGAGAACTCTCCATTGCGAAGATTGGCCAACACCGTGCGCCCCACACTGCCCGTACGGTCAGTGGCACCAATTACAGCAACTGAGTTCGGTGCGAAAAAAAACTCA
The DNA here is from genome assembly GCA_030037775.1 of Candidatus Acidiferrales bacterium. GTDB lineage: Bacteria > Acidobacteriota > Terriglobia > Acidiferrales > UBA7541 > DAHUXN01. The sequence continues at coordinate 40,746 of JASHQB010000003.1, read as the reverse complement.
AGCTCCGTGCGACCACCCATCTTTTCACTGCTCTCATTCCCAACCATGGCCGCCAACTGGTGAATTTTGCGGGAGGTTGGAGAAGCCTGATTTCAGAAATCCGGTAAGGCATGGAACGGCGGGGCAACCCGCACTGCCTTCCAAAATAGCGAGTCGATCCGCTCTTGAGCAATTGCACCGAGATCTTTGAATTGGGGCTCGTTCCCAACCCTAGAAGTCGAGTTCACGTTCCGCTCTCTCTCGCCCACTATCCTCGAATTACTTCGACGGAGCATTGTGCATGCAGCGCAACAAACTCAGAAACGCTTCCCATCAGGACGCGATCGATCGCGCGGCGGCCGTGCGAGCCAAGAACAATCAAATCCGCACCCCATTCCCTCGCTTGCTCCAGCAAAAGGAATCGTGGATCTCCCTCGAGGGCGGACTCCTCTTGGAGCGTTTTCATTTCTGCTGTTTCCAGGAGTTTCCGCGCCTGCTCAACGGCGTCGCGGGCCCGCTCGCGTGCATCGTTCCACATCTGCTCCAAAAGACTGATCGGATAAGTCGGAGAAGATGATGAAGCAATTACCTCACTTCCGGGGATTACGAGCTCCGCCACGCTAATGATCTTAGTCTGACTTCCCGATGGCCATGGCCGACTCATCACCGATCGTACGGCGGCCGTGGCACCCTCAGACCCGTCTGTCGCCAAGAGAATTTTCAGCGCGTTTCCTTTCGCCCAGGCGCCGTTTAGTCTGGACCGCACAACCTCGACCGAGCACGGGGCTGTGCGAAGGACCGCTTGGGCAACGCTGCCCAGGAGAAAGCGCGCCACTGCACTTTGTCCGTGCGAGGCGACGAAAATGAAATCCGCACCCCATTCCTTGGCGTATTCAGTGATGGCCTTTCGTGGAAACCCGACGAGAACGTCGGTGCCAGCGTCGAGTCCGGCACAAGCCAACTTTTCGGCAGTTACCGCAACCAACGTCTGGCCGGCTTTTTTTTCTTGATCTAGCATTACCGCGAAGCGACCCAGTGCCGCCATGTTCACCACATGAAGAACGATGAACCTCGTCCCTGAGGGCCATGGGCGGGACGTGGCAGCCTCAACCAAGCTCTGAGACCCCGTCGATGCGTCGATGGCCAGCACAACTTTCATGTTTGCCTCACCCCTCAAAATCTGACAACTGCTCGAAATGAACTAGCACCATACCCTCCGGTGAGGTACCTACACCCTCGCTTCGGCCAGAGGAATCTATATGCGTCATTCATGGGCATAGACTGCCTCGGATCCTTGGCACCGGACGTACACACCAACTGAGCGGGCGGAACCTCGCAGGTAAGCGGGCCGGAGTCAGGTCTCCCGCTGATCCACGAGACCCAGACCGGCAATCGCATTTCACCTCCCCATCGTTTCGATCTGGGATCAGTTAACAATTGCAGACTGCTAGGTGGCGGTGATGTTCCTCACGGCGGATGCGTGATGTCGGTCACAACGGATAGCGGCGCACTATGCTCAAGCGCGCATGCACAACGACTCTTCATGCTGCCGAGGACCTGCAGGGTAATAGAGACTGGCTCCGGAGGGGTACGTTTTCCCGAGCCAGTCTTCACTCTTCGAAATCTCAGGCGGCGATTTGTTTCGAAGCGGGCACCACCTTGATCTCTACCTTACGTGGCAGAGCCGCCGCAACGAGAGGCGCTGCAATTTCGAGCACTCCATTCCGATATTCGGCAGTGAGTTTCTCCGTGACCACTCCCTCTGGAAGCGTGAACGTGCGCTCGAACTTACCGTAAACGATCTCCTCATCCATGACCTCAACTTCCTTAAATGTGCGACTGCGCTTTCGCTCGCCCTTGATGGTCAGCAGGTTGTCCTTAGTTTGGATTTCCACGTCCTTGGCATCGACACCAGGGAGCGAAACGCGGCAGAAGAACTTCTCCCCATCTCGATCAAGATAGGATTCAACGGCCGGGAAGAAATCGAATGCCTTGGAAGCAGCTTGGTCTGCGAGTAACGGCCTTCCGAGAAGTATCCGATTGAAGATCTGATCGAAATCTCGACGGAAATCGAAGAGATCCTGGAAAAAACTGTCCCGCGGGATCAGATTCGTCATCGTAAATCTCCTTTCATGCGGACTCTATGAGCGTGAATCTTATTCTCCTGTACGTCATACTCCGAGCCGACAGGCCCGCGAAGTGCCCCCGGCCCCAAGGGCCGGCGCGTCGAACATTCAGGCGTTTCAATTAGGCTTCGCACACCGTCGGCCCGGACAGAAGTGGCCAAGTGCTGCACTGGTGAAACCCAAACGGCCCTTCCCTGCGGCATTCGTTTGCTGCGGTGCCTTTGTGACTCTGTCCCATTTGCAGCCATTTGCCCTTCCAGAAATATCACTACGCCGAAATGCGAGTTGACGCAGTGACCGCTGATACGCCTCACGGTGACGGCTGTCACGATGCTCGACGCCCCGCAGCCCGTTCTTTGCGGAGTTTGTGAATCTCGATCTCAACAATGGAGCCGTGCTGCTTCAACGATAGCTTTGCGCTGGAAGGATCAAATTCGTCTTCCAAGGGTAACACACGAAAGATCGCCGCTCGCGACGCTTGCCGGGGGCTCGCTTTCTCCTTCCCGGCCAAAATCACGCGATGGGGCTGGACACATATTTCAATTTCCTCAAGATTCTTCCCGCCCAATGCAGAATCCATGAAGGAAATCACCGCTTCGTCTTCTGAGTCCAGAATGCCACAGCAGCTGAGTGGCCGAACAATTTCCTTTTCCGCACGTTGCCAGTCCTCCCGATCGCTTCCGGGAGCACCTCCCCGGAGCAGGTAAATTTCATAGGCTCGTTTTGCGATTGCCTCGGAAATATTCTTAAGACATTCCGACGCATTACCGATCTTCACGTTTGCCGCACAGCGGTTCCTTGGCTGCGCGCTTTCTGTTTGGTTGGTCACCGGTCCCCCTGTTTCCGCCGCATTCCACGTGACGTTCAGTATTTCTCTTTTAACACTAGCCACCGCACGACTTGTTGTATGGGATGTGGATCACCCATCCCGGTGACCTGCATCACAGCGGCAGACCGTGGCCTTGTTCCAGCCTAGATAGGGCAAGGTGGCGTATGAAAATGACGGAGGCTGGCGGCCAAATTCAGTTCAATAATATTCTCTTTGCGACCGACTTTTCACCGGCTGCGGATGCAGCCATTCCTTATGCGGTCGGGCTCTCGAAGCGCTACAGAGCCAAACTCTATGCTTTGCATGTGCGACCGCCAGTCATTAACCCCATGACACCCCCAGAAACGTGGAGGAGCTTGGAAAGAGCTGCCGAGATAAAGAAAGAGCAGCAGAAACGCGAACTTGTCAAAGCGTTCCAAGGAATTCAGCCAGAGATCCTGATCAAGGAAGGGGACCTTTGGTCCAATCTTGCAGAGGCCATTCAGCAAAACAAGATCGACTTGATCGTGATCGGCACACGAGGACGCTCGGGAGTCCGCAAGTTCGTGCTCGGCTCGATCGCTGAGAAAATCTTTCGGAAGGCGTCGTGCGCGGTGCTGACCATCGGCCCGCATGCGGTGAGCGAACCTCAACAAAGCAGCGATTTTACCAGGATCCTGCTCGCGACGGACTTTAGCGCAGAATCGGCCGCCGCCGCACGCTACGCGATCTCGCTCGCGCAAGGGTGTCAAGCATATTTGACCCTGTTGCATGTAATTGAAGAACCAAAGACCGGCGATTTGGTTCGCCCCTACGATCTCATCTCCTCCTCGATGCATCTGCTGCGTAAACTCGTCACACCGGAAGTTGAACGCTGGTGTGTCCCGGAGTATGTCGTCGAACAAGGAGCCGCTGCCGAAAAAATCTTGGAGATTGCGAGGAATCGGCAAGCGGACTTGATTGTTCTCGGCGTTCGCCGACCAAGTGGCCTTCCGGCTGCCGCAACACATCTGCCAGTGGCAACAGCGCACAAGATTGTTGCGCACGCTCGGTGCCCGGTCCTGACGATCCGAAGCTGACGAAAGCGCTCAAACATCACCGTCAGACAGGTAGCCACGCGTAGGTCAACCAAGGCCGATCTCAGCGGGTCTTTGTTCGGCATGTGACCGTCATCACTCCTGCGGGTGATGGGATGTACATACCCGGTTGACGCAATCGGTGAATGTGGCTGTGTACATCGGAAAAGGACCAGGCTGTGAGAGGAATTCTCAAGCTAGCTTACAAGTTGCTCGTCAACGACAAAGCGAAGTTCACAGCACTTCTTGTCGGTATTACCTTTGCCGTCTTCCTAATGATGTTTATCACCTCCATGTTCATCGGCGTTTTAAGCCACGCCTCGGCAACAGTTATCAATATCGGAGCTCCGATGTGGGTGATGGATCCTTCCGTGCAGGCCATCACTAGCTCGATTGGGATGCCGGATTACGTCCTGGACGCGGTCCGCAGCCTGGACGGCGTGGAATACGCGGTGCCTCTATATTCCGGAGGAGCACTCGTAAAGCTTCCCGACGGAACCTATCAAGCCGCTACCGTGGTCGGCCTCGACGACACCAGCCTCTTCGGCCGGCCTATGTTGATTGAAGGAAAGATCGAAGACATCTACGCCGAGAACGGCTTTATCGTGGTTGCCGACGCTGAATACCAGAAGCTGGAAAGCCCCCACGTGGGTTCGGTATTCGAACTGAATGATCACCGCGGCGTGATCGTCGGAGTGGCTAAAGTAACCGTTTCTGGCCTCTTTGGCACGCCTACGTTGTACACCACCTATTATCGCGCTGTTCAGTATATCCCCAATCCTCGCTACACCATCTCCTATGTTCTTGTGCAGCCGAAGAGCCCAGCCGACGTACAAAAAATCAAGCAACAGGTTGCCGCGCTGGGCTATCTGGCAGTGACCAAAGACGAATTCATAAAAAAGAACGCTTCCTACTATGTCTTCCAGACGGGTGGGGGAACGAACATTCTCATCATGACGCTGATCAGCTTCATCGTGGGCCTCTCCATTTCCGGACAGACTTTCTACACGTTCATTCTGGAAAATCTGGAGAGGTTCGGCGCCCTGAAAGCCATTGGAACGAAAAGCAGTGAATTGGTCGGAATGATCTTATTCCAAGCCTCCTTCACGGCGTTGACTGGCTACGGACTGGGAGTAGGTTTGTGCACACTACTGGTCTATTTGGCCAAGCTGCGGCTGGCTAGCTACGCCGCCATGATCACCTATCCAAGCCTGCTGCTGTCATTCGTGATGGTGGTAATCATCGCTGGGATTTCCAGCTACGTGGGAATTCGTCGTGTTTTGCAGATCGAGCCGTTCGACATCTTTCGAGGATGACATGCCAAAGGTAGCGATCAAGGCCGACGGATTGGGCAAATGGTTTGGTGAAGGAGAAGCCAAGACGATGGCCCTTCGTGACGTCAATCTGGAGACCAATTTCGGGGAGATGGTGTACATCGTGGGACCCTCAGGGAGTGGCAAGACGACGCTCTTAAGTGTTCTCTCCGGAATCCTCAAACCAGATTCAGGAAGGGTATGCGTGGAAGGAATCGATATCTGGAATTTAAATGCCGACCAATTGGCCGACTTCCGCCTGAACAGAGTTGGTTTCGTGTTCCAGGACTATCATCTTTTTCCACGTCTCAATACGGCCGAGAATGTCGCCATCCCGCTGATCCTCAGAAAGAAAAACTGGAACGAATCAATGAAGCAAGCTGCCCAATACCTGGACATTGTTGGCCTGAAAGGACGAGCGGACCTCCCGCCGGTGAAACTCAGCGGAGGGGAACAGCAGCGCGTGGCTATCGCACGCGCGATGGTCGGGCAGCCGGATATTTTGATCATGGACGAACCAACTGCCTCCCTAGACGGCGATACGGGACAGTCGATTTTGAAGTTTGTGCACGAGAACATTCTCAACAGCAATCGCTGCATTGTGGTCGTGACGCACGACAGCAGAATTTATGAGTTCGCCAGCCGGATCTTGAAGATGGAGGACGGCCGGCTCACGGGAACAGAGAGTAGAGCGGCATGAAAAACAAACTGCTCTTTTCATTTTCTTTGATCGGTATTCTCGCGGGGAGCGCGGCTGCCTATTTTTTTAGCACCACAAAGCCGCCCCTCGCCCCCGTTTTCAAGCCGGCCTCTGACCCCTATGTCAGCGGTATTTACACCGAGGGCATGGTGGAAAGCGTTCAATCCAGCGGAGAAAATATCAACGTGTATCCCGAGGTCCCGGGGACAGTCAAACAAATTCTTGTCGCCGAGGGACAGCATGTAACGAAGGGAACGCCGCTCGTGTTGATTGATCCTTCGATTCAGCAGGCCACGACAGAACAGCAGAAATCGGCAGCACAGGCAGCTCATGCCATGCTGGAAGAACTAAGGGCGGAACCGAGACAGGAAACTCTCGCCGTCAATGAGGCTCAGGTTATCGCCGCGCAGGCCACTCTGAAAAACGCACAAGATGAGCTTAACAAGCAAAAAGCAGCTTATGAAATCGATCCCCGCTCGGTGAGCAAGGACGCCCTGGACGATGCGATCAACGCAGAGAGGATGGCACAAGCCAACCTTGAAGTCGCACAGAAGCAACGTGATTTGACCAAAGCCGGTGCGTGGATCTTCGACATACGGAATCAAGAGAGGCAATACAACGCACTCGAAAAAGCCTATCTATCTTCCAACGCACTGCTGTCCAAATATACGCTCCGAGCACCAACGGATGGCGTCGTATTGTCCATCACCACCGTCGTAGGAGCATATATATCCCCGCAGGGGGCTTACGACAGCTATACGCAGGGGATGGATCCCGTATTGGTGTTGGGGACGCCGCAGAACGATCTTGAGGTCCGCTGCTACGTGGATGAGATCCTCGTGCCTAAGTTGCCTCCTCTGGCGAAGATGAAGGCGCAGATGTCTATCCGCGGCTCCAACGTTAGAGCCCCCCTTCATTACGTAAGAGTGCAACCCTATGTCTCACCGAAAATTGAGCTTTCCGACCAACGGCAGGAACTTGTGGATGTTCGAGTGCTGCCAATTATCTTCAAAATTGAAAAACCGAAGGACGTGAATCTCTATCCAGGTGAATTGGTCGATGTCTACATTAGTCAGTGATGAAGACAAAGTCTCGACCTCCCCTCTCTTGTGTGAGCGGAGCAGGGCGATGGCGATGTTCATGATTCTGTGGATGCAGGCCAGTCGTGCAAAGGATTGGTTTCGCCGGAGCGTCGCGCATTTGATCCTGCCTGTAGCCTCTGGATGTGCGTTGCTGTCAGCCGGGTGCGTCGTCGGTCCAAAGTACGCTCGCCCATCCGTTCAAACTCCCGCCGCCTACAAAGAAGCGGGATCGACAGGCGCAGAGAATTGGAAGACAGCCCAGCCGCAGGATGACGCCATCCGCGGAAAGTGGTGGGAAAGCTTCAACGATCTAGAGCTGAATGCACTGGAAGAGAAATCTGCGGTCTCAGACCAAAACATTGTGGCCGCCGCCGATAATTTCCTCGCCGCGCGGGCCCTCGTCAGTCAAGTGCGCTCGCAGTATTTTCCAACGCTGGCGATCAATCCGAGCATAGCGAACCAACGCCCAGCACCAACGACATTCAGTGGCTTGGAGACGGGGACTCCATCAAGTTCTGGACTCACCGTGAAGTCATACACGGACTATGAGCTACCCTTCGACGCCTCATGGGAACCCGACCTTTGGGGGCGCCTGCGGAACAGCGTCAGATCGAATCTCTTCGCGGCTCAGGCGACCGCAGCAGACCTGGAGAATGTGCGCCTGAGTGAACAGGCCGAACTCGCCGCCGACTATTACGAACTGTGCGCGCAAGATTCTCTGAAACAGGTGTTCGATTCCGCTGTAACCGTCTATCAGCAAACGCTCGATCTGAGCCGCAGCCTTTATCGCAGCGGCCTAGACAACGAAGAGTCCGTGGCTCAAGCCGAAGCTCAGTTGAACGCGGCACAAGCGCAGGACACAAACCTCGGCATTCTCCGAGCACAGTATGAACATGCCATTGCCGTTCTGACTGGTCAACCGGCCTCGACCTTTTCACTTCCAACGAGAGTTCTCCAGGCAAATCCGCCGACGATTCCTGTCGGAATTCCGTCAGAGCTTTTAGAGCGGCGTCCGGACATTGCCGCCGCAGAACGTGGCGTGGCCCAAGCAAATGCGCAAATCGGCGCCGCCAAAGCAGCCTATTTCCCCAATGTGCTGTTGAGTGCCAGCGGCGGATTCGGAAATTCTTCTGTCACGAGTTGGTTGACGTGGCCAAGCCGTTTCTGGTCTGTGGGTCCGAGCCTTGCGGAGACTCTTTTCGATGCCGGTTTGCGGCGCGCCACCATGGAACAATACCGTGCGACGTACGAGGAAACCGTGGCGAACTACCGAGAGACCGTATTAACGGCGTTCCAGCAAGTCGAAGACAATCTCGCGTCCTTACGGATTTTGTCACTAGACATTCAACAACAAGATGCGGCGGTTGAAGCGGCGGAGAGAAGTTTCCAGGAAGCGATGGCCCGCTATCAGGCGGGCCTTGATCCCTATCTGAATGTGCTGAGCGCTCAAACCGTCTTATTGAATGACCAGCAAACCGCCGTCACCTTCCGAATGCAACAAAGGGTAGCCTCCGTTCAACTGATCAAGGCTCTTGGCGGTGGCTGGAATGCATCGGAGATTCCCTCTCCACGGGAAGTACAAACTAACGTTGCGAATGGTGCGCCACGACGAGGCACGCAATGAGTCGTGTGCGCAATCGTTTGGGTTCAATAGAGCGCGGTGGCGCTCGAACTCAGGAAGGGGATCAAAATGCTTCAGGAATTCAGCCGCGCTAATGACAGCACGCCTTCGCATTTTGGGTTTGGCGCTGGGATTGACGATTTGCTTCCCAGCAGTTTTCGCGATCGCGTCGGAACGCCACCCCGCAAGCATCTACGCCAGCTAACCACAATCAAAACCAGACGGACCCGCAAGTCAAAGCGGTTATTGATCGAATGACTGTAGTAGGCGTTCTTCACCCGATGACTGTCGAAGACGTGCGACGGGCTTACGCTTTTTACCAAACGCTCTCGGGCGAACCAGAGTAGGTCTTCGGAGTCGAAGATCGGAAAATTCCAGGGCCTGCCGGCGAAATCCCCATCCGTATATATGTGCCCAGCTCATCGAACCATCTTCCCATCTTTTTTTTTCATGGCGGAGGTTTCGTAGCGGGAAATCTCGACACCGAAGATACGCCTCTTCGCGCGGTGGCCAATCGCTGTGGCTGCATCGTCGTCTCCGTGGCGTACCGCCTCGCGCCAGAGAATCTGTATCCAGCAGCTCCAAATGATGCCTTCGCTGCTACAAAGTGGGTAGCGCAACATGCCATCGAACTTGGCGGCGAACAGACATCCGAGGAATCCATTTCAACCAAACCGGCGCGTCCGACGAAGATCCTTCGAGAGGTCAAACATGAATCTCAATGTGTCTTCATTGTCTGAACTGAACCAAACTGTTTTCCGTGTCCAAGAGCCTCAGGTCGCTCCTCGAGGAGATAGCTCCTGAACTGCGCGAGTTGATTTACAATCAGCGCCCCTTGAAGGGCCCTGTGCTGTTCGTCACTCAAAGCCATCAGGAACAGTTTTGCTCGAACGCACCGCGGAGCAATCACCAAGAAATAGCCAACCCAAGCCGGGGCGCGGCGGGCCTTTGCAAGGCTAAAGGATATGCGTCCTGCGCACCTCCACAATTCCCCAGAGACTCGAACGATCATGGTCGGCGTGATTGCCGTTGAGCGCTTCCGGCGGCTCTGCAAAACTCCGCAAGATGACTATTGCTTCTTTGGTGCCTGCGCGGCGGACTGCCCGCAACAGACGCGAACGGTAGGCAGATTCCGCTCCATCCAAGATGTTGGAGAGTGAAAACGCGTCAAAACAGCGACATGGGCAAGATTCCAGCCAGGACGCCGCATCTGCCATCACAAACCGAATGTTACCCGCTCTCGGAGGAGGACTTTCGCAGCCCTCACCGAGAAGGAGCGCTCGCGCATACGGATTCGACGCGTTGGAGTGTCTGGCGAATCCTTTTTCCAGCCGTTTCCTGAGAACGGCACCAAAACTCGGAGGCAAGAAGGATAGGAACTGCGCCGCATACATGACGCGCAAGATCGGCCGGGACATGAGCGCATCGAAGCCCGCTCGGAAGCGCCATGTGTCAAGATGATTTCTCCAAAAGAATATCTGCTCGGTAACATTTGATAGCGCGAGAAACTCACGCAAGACACTGACTCGCCAGCCCGCGAGTGGCAGGAGCGTCCGGGCAAGACTCATCACGCGCTCGGCCGCGCCCATTTCGGCCGGACTGCCACTGGCGCGCCGTTCCGCATAAGCAAGCTGGACTGGATTGATGTCGCAAGCGACAACTTCATGCTCACCTGCGAGCCGAATCGCCGTGTCACCTGCCGATGCTATGCAGAACACACGGCCTTTGCCTTGGAACGCCTCATGCTCAATTTCCACGTCCTCATACATGCGCCCAAAGAGCAACCGCTGCGCGCCAGCCCACGAATCGAATCGTCCCACCTGCCACGCCACTTTGGGTTTCACGGGCTACCCTTGGGAACTGCGCCGCAGATCCAGATAAGCACAAGAAACGCGATGTTTTTTACCACCATGCCAGCCGGGTCGTGAATGATCTTCTGCGCCCACAGCAGCCCGTTTGCATTCAGAACAATGAGGAGCGTTGTTTGTGAGATCGCACACGTACCAGGAGCGACTCCGGTCACTACCCAAAGGGCGAAGGAGAGCTCTACGACTCCAACGATCTTGAGAAGGGGCAATCCGAATCGCGGTCCGAGTCCTGGCACGGCCGAAACTACTTCAACCTGAGAACGCATGCGCCCCAACAATTTGCACCACAGACCCTCATATAGCCAAACGGCAGCTACACCGGCGCGAATCACTGCTAACGGCGGGAAGATGACCCTGAAATCGTGCATCCAACACCTTCCGCATCAGTGCGCTCAGAGTTGCGTAGTCCGGTAACCGTCGACCGCATCATCGCACTCTCTGGGAGGACTGCAGCGCAAATACCTCGCAGGATTTGTCCGTGCAACTGCCTGACGAGCACGACCTCAAGGCCACGCCACAGCAAGCGAGGATGCAAGTACCCTTCATAGTGGGTCGTCAGAAAAATGGTAGACGCGTCGCCGCAGTTCTGGATCTGATATGAGCCGCTGAGCGTCCGAACGCAATGCTCAATGCCCAAGTTTTGTTCCACAACTTCGAATCGCAGCAAATTCGGCGCCTCCACTCTTGTTACGCGCTTCACCAGGTCCCCACTGCTGTACACGCACCGGACGGTTGCTCCGATTTGCCTCTTTTCGCCTTCCGTCCGGATTGGTTGCGGCAACAACGAGCGGAGAAGAAAGGGTGCTTTCTCAGGAACTTCCTCATAAAACAGAAGCTCCTTCCAAATCACCGATGCGCTCGCGTCGATCCGTAGTTTCGTCGTCACACTCTCCTGCACCGCCTGGCGCGCAAAGATCCAACTCACCGGACGATACCTTCCGACCGACCTCTTTCTCGCAGCCGCGATGCCGCGCGACGGCATGTCGACTTGTATCTCGGCACTTCGAACGGCTATCATAAGATTCTCCCTCGCCGAACGTCTTCTCAAGTGGCTCGATGGATCTTTCGATTCGAAGCCTGACCCTTTTTTGATCTCCGCTGACGAACCATGGCTAAAGGACAGGATTCAACAGCACAATCCTTCTAGCTGCCGATACTCTGAAGGACGGCGTTTTATTACAGGGACCTGCTCAGGACATTCCCTTTAGGGGACGCCACTCCTGCCAGAATCTTGGCATTTATGGTCCCACCCAAGGCGCCAGCAATTCCTCCGAGGAGCGCCGGGACGACAAAGATCCCGCACACCATTGCGGAGCCAAACCAATGGCCCAGAACCGAGGGACCAAGCCACGCTCCTACCCACGCGACCATCCACTGTCCCGAGTAGCCATCCATCCCATTGAATAAACGATAGCGCAAGCCCCAGTGCACGATCGCCGCTGCGACTGCGCTGAGGACAAGCAGCACCACAAACGAAGCAAACGACATACCAATTAATGGAGCACTCACGGACTCCTCCTCTCGATGACAGGACCGTCCGGCGGTGGCTCGTATCGTGAAACTCACCGCCCGAGGCCTTCATTTATTTTTGTTTTTGGGTATCTCAGATGCGCAGACCTATACACCTATCCTCCTCCAGTTAACCGATTTGTTTGGCGTTACGCATCTCCTGCAAGCGCGCTTTGGTTTTGGACGGCCTCTTGTTGGTTTTGTCGTCTAGCATGTCTGATCCATCCAAGCACCGTTCTTGAGACTGGGCCTTGTGCGACACCGAGCCAAGCATTTTTGGGCTGCATCCGCCCCCAGCATCGCAGGAAAAGATAATAAGGCGATGACTAATCCGGCAGAGGCTGGTGATGCAGCAAATTCGCGAGCGAAGGAATCAGCAGGAATCCACCGAGCAGCGCACATTGGACGACGATGGCCTGTAGCAGAAGACGATTCGTTGTCCAACCAAGACTCCCTGGCCAAGGTGTCGTGCTTCCGAGCCGCACAGGTCGTCGTCAATGGTCGACGCCACACCAACCATCTCTTATCAATTCCGGTACGAACAACAGCCCGGATCGCGGCATTAATTCCTGGGACGTCCCCTCCCGTCGTGAGCACGGCAACCCGCATGAAGCCTTTCTCCTCCCTGGTTACCGACGATCCGGACTGGTGCTGTCCGGGCTCAAGCTGCTTTCGCCTCGACCTTAGTGCTCTTCGCCTGAGCAGCCTTCGGCAGGTTCAACACAAGGACGCCATTTCTTAGCTCCGCTGTCGCCTTTGACGCATCGACTTGGACGGGCAACTCGATCCGGCGAAGAATTTCATTGGAACACTGCTCGTGGTAAACAATCTTCCCCTTCTCACGTTTCCCGGTTGATTCTTTCTTCCCGCTGATCGTGACTCGGCCGGACTCCACGCTGACTTCTAGATCTTTTGAACTGAAGCCCGGGACTTCGGCCTGTAACTCCACAGCGTCGCCTGTCTCGGAGACTTGCACGTGAACAGGGTGGAGTAACTCCGCTTCAGCCTTGAACCAGTGATCGAGGTCGCGGCCGAACAGCCCGCCGTCGTTTTCAAACATCGCGAAGGCGCGGCGAGCGACGGCCTCATGAAGACGATTGATGCGCTCGAACAATGACCGCGGCTCAACCACCTTCAAAGTCGTGGATTCCTGCGCCGCCTGTACTGCAGTGGACTTTTCACTCATTTCTAGTTCTCCTCCTTTGTCCCTTGTGTTACACCGACCGTTCCCGACTGTCGCGTTCTAGATGCCGGTGTCGATGCACGCCATTCTCATCCCTAGGCCTAATCGGTTCTGTGAGCTACGTCACACTGGGCAGTGACGTGTCGTTTGCTCCGAACTTCAACTAGTGTTTCGTCAGCTGAAGGGGCAGCGGCCTGCGGCAAGCGGTCTGGTCATGTGCAGACCGGATTCAACACAGCAAGGATTTGGCAATCGTCAACCTGCCAGTTCTTCGAGGCCAGCCTTGTTTCGTATGATCAACATCGTGCCTTTGACCTGTAACAGTTCCTTCCTCTTGAAGCTACTAAAGAGCCTGGTGACTGTCTCACGAGATGCTCCGATTGTTTGGGCGATTTCCTCGTGAGTCAGCGTCAATTTCGTTCGAATTTTTCCCTCGCCCTTGCCGTTTCTGGTGCACCAGTCGAGCAGGAATCGGGCCAGTTTTTCCTGAGCGGACCGTGCGAGCCCGACGGACCGCAGTTCCGCGATAGTGGCATGGTAGGTTTCACCCATTTGCTGGGCTACCCGAAGCGCCGCGTTTCCGTATTCGCAAAGGAAGTTCAAGAAATCCTTCCGCGAGATAAAATTCGTTCGCGTGGGCTCAATAACCTCTGCCGTCAGCTGGTAGAACTTGCCTGTTAGCGTGGCGGGCAACCCGAGGATTTCGCCTGGATCCGCAATTCTGACGATCAGCGTCTTGCCATCCCTCGAGGACGTGGAGAGCTTTATGCGCCCATCGCAGAGAATGAACACTCCCCTGGCTGCCTGCCCCTCGACAAAAAGGGTCGCCCCCCTCGGGTAAGACGACCCAGAAGTGATCGCTGACAGCTGCTCCAAGGCGGGGGGCGGCAAATTGCAAAAAACCCGCTCCTGCAAGTGCGGACAGCTAATGCAATTTTCAATAATTTCGAGACCGTAAGGAGCGCCTTGCATGGATCCGTTCCCTCGCGAAACGACCCTGAACCCCATCGCTCTGTTGTTCGCCACTTCGACCACCTCCTCTCCCTTCCCTGGGTGAGTCTGCATTGCATCGCCCTGGCTGCAAGTGACCAAGGGCACGTTGTGCGGTGACGTAGGTCACAGCAGCGATACCTGAGAATGCCGATAAAGGAAGGCGCAGGACGGAGCTCCGATGTGCAACGAAGAAAGAGATCTCCTGAAAGTCCTGAAGGCCGAACTTGAGTTTCTCAACGGTGGTCGGTATGCACGCCTTGCAGAAGCATCCTGGAGGCCGGTTTATGTTTTCGAGGACTCTTGCGCTTGTGTGAATCATGATTACAACGTCGGTTCCACTCCCTGCGGCGATTGCGTCTTGGCGCAGTTGGTCCCGCCAGACTTCCGCTCGGCAAAGTTCCCTTGTCGGCATATTCCGCTTAACGCTGGTGGGGAGACTCTCGATTCGCTTTATCGCTACAGTGACGAGCATGAAATCGAGGAAACAGTTAGGTTCTGGTTGCAAGCAACAATCGCTGAACTGGAGGAACAACGGAGAATTCCAACCCTCAGCGATGGCGACCATCCTGCCATGAACGACCGACGGCAAGTAGGAACCGCTCTGTTAGAAAACGCGAAGTGTGCCAACCCGGCGTGCCCTGTCTTCTTTGACTGGCACAAGGGCGGAAAGCTCGGTGGTAAATTCTTCCGCTTCCAGCAACCTTCGAGGCGAATGCCTCAGAATCACAGCAACCAAGCCACCACCGGCATTCACGGCGTAAAGCATTTCTGGTTGTGTGAGCTTTGCTCTCACCTTTTCACGCTGGTCGCTGACGGCAACGGAGTGGTCCTGAGGCCAAGGTTAACTGCGGAGGAGACTGACAAGGAGTTGTCGGCCGCCTGACATACGTGAAGTCACCAGACCATTGCGGCAAGATGTAGACGCTGGAAGATTTATGACCAAATGTATACCGCGGTCCTACAAAAAGCGAATTGGATCTCCCTAGTCGGGACTCGTAGAGTTCAAGGGCCGGCGCTCCGATCATCACTCGTTTGCATTCCCTCCCTAAGCGCTGAAATCACCGCTGGCATCGAACAATGCTGCGACATGGCTTCCGGATCGGACGAATCCTCGCCATCTCCATCGATCTTGACTATTCCTGGTTCCCCATCCTCGGCTCACTCGCATGGCTGCTGGCCACCAATTATTATCCCGCTCAGTTTCAGGATTGGGGCCTCGCTGAATGCTGGGTCATGCGTATCGTCACGGCCTTCATGTTGTTTGTGTGCGTGCTCATTCACGAGTTAGGACACTCGATGGTAGCCAGACGGTTCGGTCTGAGTGTTCCCCGGATTACCTTGTTCATTCCATCAAGGCCACGAAGGGTTCGAACCGGCTAAAGTTTCATTGGCAGGAGCTCGGGTTGCTCAGCCCACGCTGATCGTGATCTCTGTCACAACAGCAGGTGATGGCAAATACGGATTCTCAGAACTAGCTCAGCTAAAAAGCAAGCATGGCGAACCCCAAATACTATGTCACCACGCCTGCCCACGACCCTGCATCTACACCGACCGCATGGTTGTATACGGCAATCCTCGGCGATGCGATTGCGCGGCACCGGCACATGTGCGGCTTCGACGTTGTTCGTTTTGTTGGCACCCACACGAGCCGGGTCAGCCTTCCATATTCACCGGAGGAGGCGCTGGGCAAGCGCATAGCTTCTACTCCGCCGAACCAAAAGAGGTTCGATAAGCTCGCGGCACACGCCGATATTCTCTGCGACACGATTTCCTCAGATGAACACACCCGGGCAGTGCAGACCTTATTACGGCGGACTATGCACCGGTCACGCCTCGCGATCTACAAGACGAACTACCAAGGCTGGTACTGTATCCACGACCAGATCGACATCGGCGACTCACTAGAGCCGGCAAATTGCTCCGTGTGCGGATGTGCTGGGAAGATGATTTCTGAAGAGCGCTACTTCTTTCGCCTATCTGCCTTTCACGACAGGCTCGTCGGGCTGTACAAATACCGCCCGGAATTTCTTCAGCCGCAGTTTCGCAGCCGAGAAATCGAATCCTTGCTTCAGAAAGGAGTCAAGGATATTCCCATCAGCCGCAGGTCAACCGGATGCGGCGTGCCCTGGCCAGACGACCCCAAGCACACTGTATCTCCATGCTATTCTGAACTCGTAAGGTACCTCAGTGGGATTGGCTTCGGGAAGGATGGATACGGCAGGGACCAGTTCACGAGATATTGGCCCGCGAACCTCCACGTCATCGGCAAGGAGCAGCTCATATGCCACGCTCTGTATTGGCCCGCATTGCTCATCGCAGCGGATCTCCATGTCCCGAGGCATATTTTCGCGCATGGCACCCTCTGTTTCGACCAAGAGGCAAGGAACGGTGCTCATGTCCCGGAACGTCTGCTGCACACTTTCGGGAGCGACGCGCTACGCTACTGCTTACTGCGTGAAGTTCCCTTCGAGGAAGATGCGCGCCTAAGTTTCGAGAAGCTCGTCGAGCGCTACAACACAGACCTCGCCGGCGGCTTCGGAAAGATCGTCGATCGGATTCTCACCTCCCTCGCCGAACACTGCGATGGGAGAATTCCCAATCGATCGCTGCGGCGTTCCGACCAGAGGATGGAAATTGCCTCGACGGAGATCCGAGCGGAAGCGCGATTCCTGTTCGACAACAATAACTTCAGCGAAGGCCTGAAGACGCTTTGGTCCTTGCTCACAATCATTGACAAAGCCCTGACGGACAGCCAGCCGCGCGAATCTGTACGTGAATCGAAGGATAACCACCGGCTGACAGATGTACTCCATGATGCTTGCCAAAGCTTGGCCTGGATCCTTATTTTGTTGCACGCTATTCTGCCGCGCACGACCGATGCCATTTGGCGAACCCTCGGTCAGACGACGGATCTACGGGATCAGGGCATCGATGAAACACCCTGGGGCTGTTTGATGCCGGGAACTCCCCTCGCAAAACTGGGACCACTGTTTCCCGCGATCCGGCAAAACGGAGCAGTGCCCGGAGGCTGTAGGGACATACGACACCCGAGGCATAACCAATGCGGTCCAGCGCAAGAGCCTACTGCCAGACAACCTGTCAGCGACCAAAAACGCCATGAAAATGGAGTGGAGTAAATGCGTAGTTCTGTATGCTCAACCACCTCCGCCGCATCAAGAATGGGCAATGTCGATTCAATATCACGTCAAAGAAAGGCTCTGAGTCTCGAACGCGCCGAAGTGCCGGCAACAGAGGGAGTTGACTGCGGCTTGCGCACTCGGTCTGTTCGGACTGCACACTGCTTCAGGATGCAAAAGCTCCACGAGATTCTAACACCGAGGCGGTATGCGACGGCACGATGAACTAAGCAAGGACGCGTCGAAGGTATGCGGCAACGTCGTTGATAAAGCGATGAACTGACACCTCCGCGATGCGGTGGCCGACGATTGCGTTCACCGTCTTGCCCATGGCGCCGAAGGGCGGCTTGTAGACTCCTGAAAAATCTAATTGTGTTTCGGTAGGTGTCAGCGGGTAGATGGAAATCTCAGCCTCCATAAGCGGAAACAACCGCGGCATGGTCGCGGCCTCCCATGCGAGCAGCAATCGCGTCGCCGGACCCGAAAGGCCGTGAAGGATCTCCTCTTGGACATTCTTCACGGAAATCTTGATATCTGTCTTGATCCCCAGACCCCCAATATCGACGTGCAGTTCAGAGGCAACCGACTGCGCTCGGTAAGCTGCAGCCTTCGTGGCTGACTGAAACACGGCGAGTGCATCGTGACTCAAGGCATCGCGAACACCTTTGTAAGGATGGTTGACGTAATCGTAGCAGTGAATCTCGCGTCTTTTACTCGTCTGCATAACCTCCTCCTGTCTTGGCGCGCCGCTGGGGACGAAGTTCGCTAAAAGCTCGAGGCTCCGCTGCTCTCCTTCTAATCCTGTGCCGACCTTCAAGCGATGCGTTGTGTCACTGCTTGGCGTGATGGTAATCACAGGCCATTTTTTCCGGGCAAGCTAGGATCTCACGTTGGAGAGGAATCCCGGGCCTCAACAGGAGGGTTACGAGTGAGGTGGACTTTCGCATATGCGCAATCATGACCGCAATAATGATCGTGCCCGCCATGGCCTTGTCACAAGAGCATATAGCCGCTGGGTACACTGGTCAGGTGCCAGCGAGGCAGATTCATCGAAAGAACCATGTGGAAGTTGAAGCGCTGGCACGGCTGACCAACGGCTCCTTGAGCTTTCACGAAGATTTACCCTGAGGCTGCCCGCCAGCGATGAAAGCACGACAACGGCTGCGGCGGCAAGTCAACCGGGGCATGAAGGATTCTCAGGCGATTTCTTGCGCGCATGGATTGAGGAGACGAGCACCATTCGCGAGTGGCACAGCGCGCTCGAAAGCGGGATCCGCAATGGCATCGCACTTTGGCAGGCCTGGTTAGAACCGCATCCGTCACGCGTGACAACCAATCTGCAGCTTGCGCAGGCTGTGGCAACAACGGACGCCAATCACGGCGCGGCGCAGCTGATTGCGAATGACTACAAGAAAACGAAGCAGTTGAATGACCCGTATGTAGCGCAAGCAGGGAGTTCCAGTTACATCGCACCGGATTCATTGGTGAACGAAGCGCTCGATCGGAGCATCGTCACTGGCGTCAATCGCTCGAAGCAATGGCTGCAAACGGGAAATTTGCGGACCATGGAACGTGACCGAGCCTGCGGACATTCAGTGACCGACCATTCGTTTGCAACCTTGTTCCGTGGCACCATCGACTGTGAAATAACCTAAGGGGGTGCAATGCCTCTTATCTCTGGCGCTCTCCGCGCCGCCTATTTCTCGATGGAAATTGCGCTGCAGTCCGACATTCCAACCTATGCCGGTGGCCTGGGCATTCTCGCCGGAGACACATTGAGATCTGCAGCAGATGCAGGTCTGCCGACTGCGGGAGTTACGCTGCTGCATCGGTGTGGGTATTTCGAGCAACATCTCGATGAACGCGGAAACCAATCCGAAAGCCCGTGGCCGTGGAAACCCGAGACAGTCTTGGAGTCGCTCGACGCCCGCGCTTCGATTGTGATTGAGGGCCGCCAGGTTGCACTGCGAGCCTGGCAGTATTCCATACGAGGCCTCGGAGGCTATACCGTACCTGTCTATCTCCTGGACACGAAGCTCCCCGAAAACAGCCCATTCGACCAAACATTGACCGACGAGCTCTATGGTGGCGATGACCATTACCGTCTTTGCCAAGAAGCGGTCCTCGGAATTGGTGGCATGGGAATCTTGAATGCGCTTGGCAGCGAGCATGTGCCGACGTTTCACCTGAATGAAGGGCACGCTTCTCTTCTCATTCTCGCTCTGCTCGAGAAGCATCTGGCCGGAAGATCGAGCGAACCAACAGTGGCAGACATCGATTTTCTCCGAAGAAAATGTGTCTTCACCACGCATACGCCGGTACCCGCTGGGCAGGATCAATTCTCCCGAGATTTGGCACAGCGCGTACTCGGCCCGGATCGCGTGACTTTGTTGGAAGCGCTCGGTGGTTTCGTCGAAAATACTTTGAACATGACTTTTCTGGGCTTGCGTGCCTCCCACTACATCAACGGCGTGGCCATGCAGCATGCGGAAGTCTCTCGAACCATGTTCCCTAACTATCCGATCCATGCAATTACCAACGGTGTCCATGCGACAACGTGGACCTCTCCGCCCTTTCAGCAACTCTATGACCGGCACATTCCGGAATGGCGGCACGACAATCTTTACCTTCGTTATGCCATCGGCATTTCCCTTTCGGAAATTCGCGATGCGCATGAGCGTGCGCGACGCAGGCTCTTTGACGAAGTCAGTCGCGCCACCGGCATCCGCTTCGATGAAAATGCCTTAACTCTCGGTTTCGCGCGGCGTGCCGCTACCTACAAGCGTGCGGACTTCTTATTCGCCGATCTGGACCGCTTGAAATGGATCGCTCAGCATGTCGGCCCGCTTCAAGTAATCTATGCCGGCAAGGCGCATCCGCGCGACGAGGCGGGCAAGATACTGATTCGTCGAGTACATGAAAGAATCGCGGCCCTGAAAGGAGCGCTCCGAATCGTGTATCTCCAGAATTACGATATGCGCTGGGCCCAATTGATCACAAGCGGTGTCGATCTCTGGCTGAATACGCCGCAGAGACCCTATGAAGCTTCCGGCACGAGCGGAATGAAGGCAGCTCTCAACGGGGTCCCGAGCTTGAGCGTTCCGGATGGGTGGTGGCGCGAAGGTCATGTCGAAGGAGCAACTGGCTGGGACATCGGTGCCGACGAGATTCCCGATACCCCCGGCAGGGAAATCGCATCGCTTTATTTCAAGCTCGAAAAAGTGATTCTGCCGATGTTCTATGGTCAAAAAAACTCCTATGCCGAGGTGATGCGCCTGTCGATCGCGCTTAATGGATCCTTCTTCAACACGCAGCGGATGCTCGCGCAATACGTCACGAACGCCTACGTCTCGGAGACGAGCAAGAACGTGGGTCGATAACAAGCGAGCACGTGCGCTGTTCCTGTCCGAGAAACTAACTTCCACTAGATAGACTTCGGTCCGCGATTTTTGATCTGGCCAACACCGCAGATGTGACACAAAACACATACCCTGGTGACTTCGGTCACTGCCTTACGGTTCGAGTCTCGCCAAACTATCAAGTGTAGTCATCATCCGCAGTCTTTGGAGAAGCCATGCCGAAAACGAACCGCCCAGGGTTTTGCTTTGTCAGTAGGCCACGATCGTTGAATTTGGTTCTTAGTCTGCTTCTTCCCTTCCTCACGGCCGTCGGTGTGAGCGGCTGTGGCGGTGACAAGGAATCCACACAGGCAACACCTTCGGAAGTCAGCGCAGCCCCAGCCGAAGCGCAAGCAAACTCCTCTGGCTACACAGTTCAAGATGTAACCCATGGAGGTGCGATCGAGGGTCAAGTCATCCTCAGTGGCAAACCCATCCCGCCGCGTCCCGTATTGGTGAACCAAGACGCCAGCGTGTGTGGTTCGCATCGCCTTGTTTACCCGGTGAAGGTCGAGAAAGGCGGCATCGTTGATGCTGTCGTGTGGATTGACAACATCCAAGAAGGAAAAGCTTACGATTTTCCACCTCCGGTGCTGGATCAAAAGAAATGCACCTATGATCCTCACGTGGTTGTGATGCAACCAGGCGATTTGAAAATTACGACAAGCGATCCGGTTCCTCACAACGTTCACAGCTATTCGGAAGCCAATCGCACCTACAACGAATCGATGAACCCACTGAATCGCGAAATGACGTTCCGCTTGGCACGACCTGAGTGTGTCACCTTTAAGTGCGACCTTCACGGCTGGATGGAGGCATTCGTCGTCGTTGCGAAGAATCCCTACTATGCCGTTACGCAGCCCGGCGGGACTTTTCAGCTGCGCAACATTCCTCCTGGGACCTACCAGTTGAAGGTTTGGCAGGAAACCCTTGGCAAAATGACCCTGGACGTTACGGTCGAAGCAGGAAAGACAGCCAGGATCAACTTCCGACTCGATTCAACCAATTCTGAAAGAGCGGTGCGATAACATGCGCGCCGACGAAAGCCTCTTGGGGCGCGGCTTCCGCTTCAGGGAGCTGGGTGTTCTTTCTGTTTTGCTCCTGCTCGCGGCTATCCCAGGCTGCGAGAAAAGGCTCGACTCGGAGTCTGCTTCGTTCGGGTCGCAGCAAACTGTCACGGCGGACCTAACTTATGCCCCGAACGTGCCACCACCTGTCGCACGAACCGCACCGGCGCGCGTCATCGTAAATCTGGAGTCACAGGAGAAGACAGCCGAGCTCGCGCCCGGCGTTACGTACAACTTCTGGATGTACAACGGTCATGTACCCGGTCCATTCATTCGCGTCCGTGTCGGAGATGTAGTTGAGATTCATCTGAAGAATCTGTCGCCGGACAAAACGCATACCGTTGATTTTCATGCCGTCACTGGCCCTGGCGGCGGTGCGCCGGTCCTGATGGCGAACCCAGGCCAAGAGTCTGTGGGCGTATTCAAGATGCTGCATCCGGGTCTTTTCGTTTATCACTGCGCTGCAAACCCCATGCCTGCCCACATGTCAAACGGCCTCTACGGCATGTTGTTTGTCGAGCCCGAGAGAGGGTTGCCTGAGGTTGATCACGAATACTATGTAATGCAGAGCGAGTTTTACACGGAAGGCTCTGTCGGCCAGCAGGGGCTTCAAGCGTATTCCTCCAGCAAGGCTTCCGCAGAAACTCCCGAATATGTCGTCTTCAATGGCAACACCGGCTCTCTGATGGGCGCAAACATGTTGCAAGCGAAAGCCGGCGAAACCGTGCGGATCTTTTTCGGAAATGCCGGACCGAACAAGATCTCTGCCTTTCACGTCGTGGGCACGTCCTTCGATCGTTTATATCGCGACGGCGGATTGAAACATCCCGACGAGAACATTCAGACAATCCTCGTCGCGCCAGGTTCGGCTGCCATTGCGGAGTTCCAAGTGCTTGTTCCGGGACATTACACGCTTCTGGACCACAGCATCTTCCGCACGGAGCGTGGTGCCATGGGCATGATCAACGTCGATGGTCCGGATGCTCCTCAGATTTACAACAAATTGAAGTAGTGCACAGCGCGTTTCAACCTTTAGGAGTCCTTCGTAGCGCCGCGAGATCAGCGGACACTTCACAGCTATTTCCGCTCAACCGGATCGTGCGAAGCACGACGACCACTAATCTCCTCGACATGGATGCAATAAAACACCGTACGATCCCGGTCGAAACGCCAGCGAGCTTGCGCCGCGGAAAGCCCCGTTTTCCACCACAGGAGTCTGGCCTTCTCGAGCTGAGATTGTGCCTCCCGTCTTTCTTGGGCGTATTGCGGGGTGTCGGGGAATTCCTCATAACGTCCTTGCACGACAACGCTCGCCCACTCCGTATCGTTTAGCACCTCGTGGGCCTCCAAGCAGACCAAGGGATTCAACCGCATCCATTCAATCTTCTGACCCACGGTTGCGAATCCGTACAAGAGGCCAGGCGCGGCCGCGAAATAGATCGGCACAACGTACGGCTGATCTTTGCGGGCACAACCCAAGCAGCCGTAACCGATCCGCGCCAGCAAGTCTTCACATTCCCCTCGACTCATCTCGCTCACAAGCATTTGATCAACTCCTCATCATTCGTTTGCCGCCCAGTCGTGGGAGGCTGTGCCATTCGACACGATCTTAAGGGCGGGCCACGCATCTGACTGTGACCTCCGTCACGGGAAAGACATGAGGACGTCACGTCAGAGGCATGTCATCTGGCGATTGAGGTGATTGCGGATCGAAGAGTATCCCGCAGCGTACTTTTCGTAAGCTCGAGAGAGCGGCGAATTGCGACCCTTGCTGAGGATCACATCGGCGGGTGACCTTTATCACAGACCCTCGCGCCAAAAAATTATATCTTAGGCAAAAGGGAGGACTAACCCGTATGAAGCTCGGATCAGGGCAGCCTGTCCTCGTGGTCGATAACAATGACGATGCGCTGGCAGTACTCGGCAAAGAGTTGAAGGAATTAGGTCACGAGCCCGTTACGACATGGAGCGGGGTTGAAGCTCTGCGTCTATTGAAATCAAGAAGATTCGGCGCCTTGCTAGTCGACAGTTACCTTCCTGATATGTATATTGGCGATTTTCTGCAGAGAGTCTCAGGCTTGCCAACCATCCCAAAGATATGGGTGATGCATGCCAGGCCTGCCCAGGACGTGTGCGCCTACGGATCACTCTCCTTTCCCGTCATCGGAAAGAACCAAGTCGCGCGAACCTTGAAACAACTGGCTACCGGCATCGATGGGGAGCCCTCGACACAGAGCCCTGAAGACTAGACGAGCACGCGAATCTCTGTCTGAAGAGACTGATTGTTGAAGATATGGCAGGTTCCGAGAAGCATTCTGCCTCCGCCATTCGCAAAAGGAAAGGAACACGATATGCGCCACGTACTGATATCGGTTTACTTGTTGGGATCCTTGGCTGCCCTTTCCGCAGCGCAAGAGCAAAAGAACCTGGAGCGCCCTCGACTTGATCCCCCCGCCGTGGTGAGTACCGTTGAAGCCATCTATCCTCTGCAGAGCGTCGCTTCGGGTACTGTTGTGCTGGAGGTCGCCCTCGATGACCAGGGCGCAATTACCGATGTCCGTGTCGTGCGTGGAATTCCATCGTTGACTGAGCCCGCCGAGCGTTCTGTTCGACAGTGGAAATTCAAACCGGCGCAGCTCGATGGCGCACCGGCACGTTCAAGAATCGTAGTCGCATTCTCCTTCGTTCCCCCGAATGTTGGTCCTCGCATCGGACGGATCGAACCTTCGCGGTTGGTCAGATCCTTCACAAACTCAGAGCAGTTTCTTCGACTTGCTTCGCCAAGCAGGAGGAACGGGGGATAGCTGCGGAAAGCAAGAACCTAGCCAGCGCCCTCCGACCAGATCGGAAACATCCGCGCTCCATACGCGAAGCGAGGCTTTTTTGCGCAGACTGCATAAAGTCTCGGCGACTTTATTTCGTCACCCGCGTCGTCACATTCGTGCTCCATTAGAGCACTCCCGGGCAGCATGCCTCACTTACGCCTTCATTTTGGTGCACTTACATTCCGCAGTTGTGAGTGATGTGTTTGGTCTCGGACTTGCCATAACCGCTTCGTGCCCATGGATCACACGTCATTGAGAATCACGCTTCAGGAAGAAGAAAACGCGCTGACCATTAAGCTTGAGGGAAGGCTTGCCGAACCGCTAGTTGGTGAACTGAGCCGCACATGGCGGTCTTTGGCTTCCTCGCTCGCTCACAAGGCGCTCGTAATCGATCTTCATGACCTGATTTCTATCGATAGGGCGGGAATAGCCGTTCTAGGAGAGATCTATGGTCAAAGCAACGCACAGTTTCGAGCAGATACACCGCTGACGAAGTATTTCGCCGGAGAGGCCGTGCAAAGCCACATCAACAAGAAGACAACGAGAGGAGCTATTTAAAATGCGTGGAGCCTATGGTCTGGAATTGAGTGACAGCTGCAGCACCTGCAAACTGAAAGGGAATGGGTTCTTCTGCCAATTAGCCCCTGCGGCGCTGAAGGATCTCGATGAAGTCAAATTCACCTCCGTTTACCCGCAAGACGCGGTGCTTTTCCTGGAGAAGGAAGCGCCGCGCGGCATCTACGTGCTATGCGAAGGAGAGGTGAAGCTTTCCGTGAGTTCGAGCGAGGGCAAGACGCTCATCTTAAGAATTGCAAAGCCCGGCGAGGTCCTTGGCCTAATGTCCGTGCTGTCGAACACTCCCTACGAAGTGACTGCGGAAGCCCTGCGGCCATGCCAGGTGGCGTTCGTGAGGCGCGATCATTTCTTGCGTTTTCTTGCGCAGCATCCTGAGGCCTACCAAGCCGTCGTTGGACAGCTGGGCTCGCAATACCAAACTGCGTGCGAACAGATCCGGACTCTGGGGCTTTCGGCCTCCGTGACGGAGAAACTGGCCAAGCTCTTCTTGGACTGGTCCGCCGGAGCCGCGGAAACAAAAGCGGGGACGCGGACCAAATTGCCGTTGACTCATGAAGAGATTGCGGAATTCATCGGGACCACCCGCGAAAGTGTCAGCCGGACATTGAGCGAACTCAAACATCGGCAGCTAGTGATCTTGCAAGGCTCGACGTTAACGATTCCCAATCGCGCAGCTCTCGAAAGTTGTGTGAGCGCATAGCACTACATCAAGGCAGGCATTCATCCCTGTCGACGTCGAATCGGGCCCGCACGCAGGTGCGTTATTGCCGTCGTGACGGTTTGCCTGTGCCGGCAGACCACGGATAGCATTGATCCAGAGCTCGCTCCAGCGACGCATCAAGCCCGTAAATGTCGTCGAAGAAGTGGACCTCTCCATCCTCCATTACGACAGCAGTGCTGTACAAGATCAGCACGGGGATGGGCCTGTCCAGGCTAACCTGGACCGTCTTATCGCCATTCATAGCCGCTCTTATTTTTTCTTCTGTCCACACCGGCATATCTCGAAGCACCCATTCTGCCAAAGCCAGCGGGTCTTCCACGCGGATGCAGCCATGGCTAAAGTCCCTCCGAGATTTCGAAAACAACTCAGTCGCAGGGGTGCCGTGCAGATAAACGTCGTATGAGCTGGGAATATTGAATTTCACCAGACCGAGCGCATTCCCTGGCCCCGGCTTCTGCCGAACGCGAAGCGCATGCCATCGGAGCTGCGCTTCAACCGCCGTACTAACGGTCCCACCGCTGACCACCAATCCATTGTTGTCCACGATCTCATAGGAATTCTCAGCGAGATAGGAAGGGTCCGTCTGGAGATGAGGAATTAATTCGGCCAGCAGGATGCTCGAGGGAACATCCCAATACGGGCGAAAGATCACTGACCTGATCTCGCTGGCGAAGACCGGCGTCTGATGGTGATAAGCCTCTCCAACGACGACCTTCATCGAGAGGACCCAACGGTACTCTTCGTTGTCCGCATGGAGACGGAATTCTGGAATGTTAACGACAATCGGCGGCCGATCGAATTCCTGTGGCAGCCACCGCAGGCGCTCCATCGTGAGTTCAAGCTGGGCCACGCGGCGGTCTAGCGGGATGTTCAGTTCTCGGATGGTTGGCGTGTCGATCCAACCATTCGCTTCGAGCCCATGGCGCTGTTGAAAATGCCTTACTCCATCGATGAGCACTCCCTGATACCTTTTGCCGATGTACGCGGGTTTGGCTGGAAGATCCCCGAGAACCACCAAAAACCTCGCGAGCAGCGGTGCACCGCTGTAAGAGTCGCCTGGTTTCACAGTGTGCGACGGAATGGGAAGAGGCCCAAGGTCATCTTCGCGGGTCAGCTCAATATAAGCCTTCAGAGCAGCTTCTGTTCGATGGTACACCGGAAAAGGCGGCTCGGCTGTTTCAATCGTGGCGTCAACATCGTTTGAGCTGACTAGTTTCTGCCGCAGGAATTCGACCAGATCGAATTGAGCGTGATCGATATCCAGGTCGAAGTGAAACTGTCGGGGATTAACTCGTCCGATGTGAACATCGGAGATGTATCTCACAGTACACACCGTCAGTGCGAGATCGAATCTGACCAAGTCCGATTCTGCTACGGTCGGCGATTGGGCGAGCTGCGTAAGACGTTCGTCCCATCGTGGGCCATCGTAATCTTCCGGCCGTAACCCCTTGTACTTCGCATTCTTCAATGAGCGGATGATCGCCCGGGCTTGTGGAGTAGGTTTGCCCTGCCGAATCCACGGCAGGGTGCCGTCAAGAGAATCATAAAATTCCTTGATCTGACTTTGGTAGTCAGAAAAGTTCGGCCAACGAAGATCAGGCAGCGCTGCGCCATCAATTAGAATATCTAGTAACTTCTTACCATCGGCTGTCAGAGGCTGCGATCGTGAAGAAGTACTGAATCTCGTTCTTCCGTCGGCCTGACTGTCCCGGTTTCGTGCGCAACCCGCAGATAGCAGGAATAACAGCCCAAGGTAAATCAGTTTTTGAAGACGGCGAGAGATCATCGCTATCACCGAAACCAGTCCACAAAAAAACCGTAAATCGACTTAAGCGATGGTTATGTGACAATCGTCGCACCGGACGGTGACGCGGATCACAACTGAGCGGATTTCTGAACTGGCAAACGACTCTAAACTGGGAATCCAAGAACGGCCAAAGCAAGCCTGGAAATTCCTTAACGGAAAGGAGCCACAATGGCGAAGAAAAAGGGACAAAAAGAAAAATAGGCCTGCCGTGCTTTCCAGGCGTCTCAAACTAGGCGGTGGCGCGAGGAATGCTCGTGAGCGGTCCCCTGCCGTCGCCCCCATTGACCCCTGGGCTCCGAACTCGATCCTCACGACTCGACTGTGACTGGAGACTCATCCCTTTTTCCTTCATGATCGCGAGACAATTCGTATCGGACCTGGATCGACTCTGCCAGGGCATTATAAAGGTCCCGTCTGTGGCCCAGCCGGTAGCGCTGCTCCACTTTCCGTACATCGGATGCCAGCACATGGTCATGGAATACTTCGCCAACCCACTGTGAGAAATCCCCTCGTCGCGCATGTCCGTCCAGTACCGAAAGAGGTAGAGTTCTCAGAGAGGAAACAAACTCGTTCAAGGTCCGCGCCGGCGCGCCGACGGGCGTGCCATTGTCCGTGAAAACGAATCCTTGGCTCTCAATGAGTTGCAGATCGACGTACTTCGCCTTATGCCGGACGTGCAGCGTTGACCGCCTCGCCAGCTCAAATCGCCGGAGGATTCCGCCCGACTCCTCAATACCCGGCAAAAGTACAGCCTCGTTCAAACCCAATCCTGCCAAAATAGATTTCCATTCCGACCCTACGTGATCGTTGCCAGCCATCGCCAGCAGCGTGCGTATTTCGCGCTCATCGGTCGTGCGCTTCACCACGATCCCTTCAATGATCTTGCGAATATCACTGTGCAAATCGGACAGCCGATAGGTGACCAGCATATAGGCACCGAGGTCGAAGTCCACCAGATCCTTTACATTTGGCTCGTGGAGGAAGTAATGCGCTTCGTCGACAACGATGCGATGCGGCAAACCTGTGTTTCGGCGAAGTGACGCCAGCAGTGGCAAGAGAGTGTTCATGTACTCCACTTTGTTCCGGTATGCCACATGCGAGAGGTCCACGACGACGCTCATGTGTGGATGGCGCAGCACGCGAGACACGTCCGGCAATTCTGGCGGCGGAGCATCACCCCCAAACACCACAACGCCAGGCAATGACTCCAGTGTACGATAATCGCCTTCGGCGTCGATCACGCATAGGCTGTAGCCCTGAAGAATGAGCTGTTCACACAAAAGACCTGTCACCCAAGACTTCCCCGATCTGGGGTCCCCAGCGACCAAGAGATTGCGGCCTCGGACAGACAATGTGAGAGGTAAGCCGTCACAACTCGTGCCGAGGTGCAAGCGTCGTCGGTCACCGCGGCCTAGCGGCAGACGCATTTCGCTCGTGACCTTTCGAATGTAGGGGGCGACGGCGCCTGGGCCATCGCCGACAAGAATGTCGTCCGCGTCGGCTTGAAGAGCCTTGCTACCCCAGTTCACGGCAACTCCGAATTCGCAAGCAGCTAAGAGATCGTGGTCGTTTTCTGCGTCGCCAATAGCAATAGCGTTGTGCGGTGAAAGCCGAAGCATGGTCAGCACTTCGCCAAGGCCTATGCTCTTGCTGACGCCCAGGGGAAGCACCATCAAACGCCCTCGATTGAATAAAAGGACCAACGGTAGTTCCAAGTCACGAATCGCCGACAGGACGTCGGGTGCTGCCATGTCGGCCGCTTCGATCAGGCACTGGCCCTCGGCGAACTCGATCCCCCGACGGTGCAACTCCTCCGCAAACACCGCCGGTGGCGGCTCTGCCACCAACCGTGCGTTTCCGTTCGGCAGGGTCAGAACAGCGCCATTTTCGGCGACTACGGCATCGACAAAGCTCAGGTCACCGGCTGCGGCTTTCAACTCCGACAGGATTCGCCCGGTAACGAGGACAACAGTAATTCCACGAGCGCGAGCTTGCTGGATAGCGGCTCTGACCTCCGGATCGAGCTGCCCATCGCGAGCGATGGTCCCATCATAGTCGAGAGCGAGCGTACAGAATTTCATTTTTCATTCATTCATCGCGCCCAAATCGTGCGCGCTTCCGTACATTGCCGGCGGTCCAGGCGCTATGGTCGGGCCACAGAGCGCCGCCTCCGTGAGCGCAGCAGCCCAACGGAAACTGCATTCTGCGCTCCACCGATTCTCCGTGTTGTGACCTGCATGACATGAATGTGTGATTTCGCTCACATACGCTCACATGGGCGCTTATTACATTAGCTTTACCGGGTCTGTGGCACGCTAAATGGAGAGCAGATAGGAGAAGGCCATGAAAACCGATTTTGAATTGCAAAGAGATGTTCTCGATGAGCTAACCTGGGAGCCCAGCATCGATGCGGCGAAGATTGGAGTAGCGGTTAAAGACGGCGTGGTAATCCTCACGGGCACAGTCAAAAGCCTGAACGAGAAGTGGTCTGCCGAACGAGTCTCTCAACGGGTCGAGGATGTCCGCGCGGTTACGGATGAACTCGTCGTCAAGCTTCCCGGAGACAGCCACTATACAGACGCGGACATTGCTGAGGCTGGAGCGAATGCCCTCGACTGGAATACTGCCGTGCCCGCTAACCGAATCAAGCTTTTGGTCGACAATGGCTGGGCGACGCTCGAAGGAACTGTCGAGTATCACTACCAGAAGATGGCGGCGGAGTCGGCAATTCGCGATCTTCGAGGTATAAGAGGCGTAACCAACTTGGTTACCGTGACGCCGCACCTGACACCCAGCAACATCACACGCGCGATCAAAAGGGCGCTTCACCGAGCCGCGCAGGTAGACGCGGAGAAGATATCGGTGGAAGGGAATGCTGGCAAAGTGATCCTCCGCGGAAGTGTAAGAAGCTGGGCGGAACGAGAAGAGGCAGAACGGGCAGCCTGGGCGGCGCCCGGTGTTTCCGAGGTGCGAAACGACATCCGAGTCGTATTAGTCGCAGCTGCCTAGCTCGCCCATCCGAGTCTTGTAAAGCGGACCACCAACACCACAATGCCCGCGCGTGTTAGTTGCGCTACTCTCCAAGTGGGGTTCCAGAAGCCTACGAGTCCGTCGTCTTGGTCGTGATTTAGAGGCCGAGATTGGGCGGCAAAGGCCTAGGCGGTATACCGAGCGCTATCGAGAACACTTGGGCGGTCCTTACAAGACACTTGAGGAGGCAAAGGAACGCCTCCGCCAGGTCGAGTTCTTCGAGCGCTGCAAGACGTCATCGCGCAAAACGATCGAGACCAAGAGCGGCCTGATTCCCACTGGCTTCCGCACCGCTTCGCATTGCGCGCGTGGGCAATCGCCTGCGAGGAGCGGGGAATCGCTTCCCATGGGAGGCCGAGCCTACGCAGACCGACTCGGCTGCTTGGCGAGCCGTGATCACGCGTATTCCTCCCGTTTGATCCGCAGCTTCTTCATCTTGGAATTCAGAGTCGTTCTTTTGAGGCCGAGCCGTTTCGCTGCTCCCTTGGGACCACCGATCATGCCTTTTGCCGCTCGAAGCGCTTGCAGTATGTGCTCACGTTCCGTTGCCTCAAGCGTACTCGGAGCGGCGGATATGGCTTGGGGAGACGCTTCGAGTTCGATCAAGGGGGCGCGCAGAATTGGGCCAGAGGTCAGGATCACCGCTCTTTCAATAAAATTCTCTAGTTCGCGAACATTCCCTGGCCAGTGCCATCGCGCGAGCTCTTCCATGGTTTCCGCAGGAATCGTTTCGATGCGCTTGTCCATACGGCGGGCGTGCAGGTCCACAAAATAGCGAACGAGCAAGGGAATGTCGTCTTGCCTGTCACGCAGTGGCGGAATTTGGATAGGAAACACTTTCAGGCGGTAGTAGAGGTCGCTGCGGAACTGCTTCTCGGCCACCATTCGTTCGAGTTCCCTATTGGTCGCCGCCACGAGCCGAACGTCCACGGAGATCGTTCGTGTGCTGCCCAGGCGCTCGAATTCCTTTTCCTGCAAAGCCCGCAGGAGCTTCGGCTGCACTTCCAGAGGGATGTCGCCTACCTCATCGAGAAATAGCGTGCCGTTGTTCGCTAGCTCCAAACGGCCTATTTTCTGGCCAACCGCTCCCGTGAAAGCACCCTTCTCATGTCCAAATAACTCACTCTCCAGCAGTCCCGAAGGAATGGCTGCACAGTTCAGCTTAACGAATGTGCGATCGCGCCGACGACTTAGTCGGTGAATCGCGCGAGCAATCAATTCTTTGCCGGTTCCCGTTTCTCCGAGTATCAAAACCGTCGCATCCAGGGGCGCGACAGTCTCGACCTGCTTCAGAATCCCCTTCAGTCCGGAATTCTCGCCAACAATTTCCGCGAAGTCACTGTGCAGTTCCCCCTCCAGATATTCCTTTTCCTGTTCCGCGCGACGTATGGCCTCTTCCGCCTGTTTCCTTTCGGAAATATCCCGAATCGTACTCAACACGAGTCGGCCTTCCAAGGTGTCGACCGGGGCCAGCATGATATCAATCGGGAATTCGCTCCCGTCCTTGCGCCTACCCCGGAGCTCCAACCCAGCACCCATTGGGCGGGTACGCGGACGGGCAATGTAATCCGTGCGGTGAGCCGAATGGCTGTGGCGGAATCGCTCGGGAAGCAGGACGTCGATCGATTGGCCAATCAATTCCTCGCGCTTGTAGCCAAAGAAGCGTTCCATCTGCGCATTGACCTCTCTGATCTTCCCCTCCTGATTGCTGGTCACGATCGCGTCAGGCGAGAATTCGAAAAGGGAGCGCATCTGCTGTTCACTATGCTTAAGCCTTTCTTCCCCTTTCTTGCGTTCCGTGAAATCACGAGTCACCTTGGCAAAGCCGATGAGATTTCCCTTGTTGTCATTGATGCGCGTAATTACGGCATTGGCCCAGAATCGTGTGCCGTCTTTGCGAACAAGCCATCCTTCGCTTTCAAAGCGGCCCGCCGCCTCGGCCGTACGCAGCGCCTCCCCTGGCCTGCCGGCCGCAACGTCCTCCGGAGTGTAGAAGATCGAGAGCGGATGGCCAGTGATTTCCTCGGCGCGATATCCTTTAAGGCGTTCCGCTCCAAGGTTCCAGCTAGCCACGCACCCGGAAGTGTCCATCATGAATATCGCGTAGTCCGTGGCACTCTCCACGAGTAAATGGAAGCGCTCTTCGGCTTGTCTGAGAATCTCCTCAGCTTCCTTCTGTCGTGTGACATCTCGGATAACGCTTAGCACGAAAGGCCCACTTGCCGTCTGAATGGAATTGAGCATGATATCCACAGGGAATTCGCTTCCGTCTTTCCGCTTCCCATACAGCTCTAAGCCGATGCCCATTGGCCGCATAGTGGCGTGAGCGTTGTATTCCCTCCGGTGAGCGGGATGGATTTTTCGGAATCTCTCGGGCAGCAGGACCTCCACGCTTTGGCCGACCAGTTCAGAGCGGCCGTACCCGAACATAGTTTCCATCTGTCGGTTGCACAGAACGACGCGCCCGCTTGGATCGGAAACAAGCAGAGCATCGGGACAGCATTCGAAAGTTTTCCCCAGAACGTCTTTGGCTTGGTCGAAATTCTCGAGGACTGAAAACGCTGCACCCATAGGAGGCTCACATCTCAAGGGCCGCAATGGCGTTGAAAAGGTTTATTCTGAGAGCTTGCAGCGTTTCCACCTTAGTCACTCTCAGGCAGCCTGTCAAGAACCTTTCCGAAAGCGACTTGGTTTATTCGAGAGACGTGCGGAATCGGGCCACACTGACGCTTAGCGTCAGCAGAGCAAAGACACCCATCACGGCCACGTTAGGCCAGAGCACGTCGAGACCGACGCCTTTGAGGTATAGGCTGCGAAGGATGAAGACAACATGTCGAAGTGAGATAGCTCAGACGCTGAAAAAAAAGGGCATGCTGCTGATCGGCGTGCCGAACCCAGAAAGCGTGGTCATGGGCTAGTGAAAAAAAAGGCGGTGATCATGGATTGCTGCTGGGTCTTCGCCATCGTTGACAGGAAGAGACCGAGTCCGAGCCCGGCGAGGACGAAGACGGTAATGCCGAGCGCCAGAATGCTGAGGTGTCCGCGGAATGGGACCCCGAACCACAGCGTGCCGACAGGGAACCGCATAGTCGCGTCGAAACAGCCGAAGTCATCCATTGCCCAGTCCGAACCGCAAATCCCAACGCGCTGAAGGCGTACCCTTGCAACGATGCAGATCTGGTTCAATTCTGTCTGTGACCTACGTCACGCAAACACAGTCGTAGAGTATTCGGTGGTTCGAAGACATAGGCTCCACCGACAGAATGCGATCATGGGTGCCCGGAGGAAGCGCAAGCGGATTACGGTCAGTGCGAAAGCAAAAAACGAAACGCTGGGCGATGTGCTTTCATCGGCGTGCCTTCCGTGCACCCGGGCTCCGCAATTCGTTATTCCGTTGTCATCGTAAGAGGGGATGCAACAACCACAGGCGGGCGAGCGAAGGTCCCAATCAGATTGACGGCAAACAGCGCTACTGCCGCGAGTTCAAGGAGCGCCGACACCGGCAGAATGTTCCATGCCCATGTCGCGTAATTTTGATAGGCGAGGATTTCCGATACAACGCGCAACGTGCATCCGCTCATTAGCAAGACCAACATCACCAGCATAAGCGTTGGGCTCCACAGCACCCGCATCCCACAAAATGAAGGCAGGATCCTCTGTCCCACACAGAAAATCATTGCGGCGATGAAGCCAACCGTCAGAGCATGACGCGAACCTCCCCAAATCCCTGGTGCTGCACCGGTGACTGCTGCCCAAATGCCGAGAGCACCGGCAATAAGCAACCAACCATATGCGATTCGGATGAAAACCGGAAAACTTCGGTGAACAGTAACGGTCTTTGCTGGTTTGGCCGCGGGCTCGAAGAATCGGATCGCCGCAACAGCCGTTACTGCTCCGACCAGCAGAAGTATCCCGCCAGCAAAAAAGTGTTCCAGGAACGCGAGGATCACACCTAGGAAGTTGAAAGCCAGTGCCGGTAGCAAAAGCGAGTTCCGCAGCGGGCGCAATCCCATGAACACTGGCAACCAGCGCGCGCTGAAACCCCAGACCATGGGAACGATAAAGCCCCAGGTCGAGACCATCAAATACCGCTGATCAAACAGGTGCGGGAAAGCGGGAGAACCGCCATTGAGGGCCAGTTGAAACGAAGCACCAAGGTTGAGCAGCAGTGATGCGAAAAGCCCGAGAGTTGCCGCGATCACGACGAAAATCCAAGGCTCAAGTGGCGTTGGCGGCCGACTCGACCGATGGCTTGCGACTGCTTGAAAGAAAATGAGGAACGCTACCAATTCGAGAGTAGCCGATAGGGGCAGCGCAATCCGCCAGTGCCATGGATAAATGTTCGAGAACCAGCGAACGGTCACGCCAGTAACCCAAAGCACCCAGGTAAGCCATGCTGACCAGAGCGCAAACGGCTTCCGCTTCCGCAACTTTGGAATCGAGTAGAAACCGATTCCCAAAATGAAGGTACCGACCCAACCGAACAGTTGTGCATGGCCATGTGCCTGAATCCAAGCGGGCGAGATAGATTCTGCCGCTTCGCGGCTGCTGATGTTGATGAGATTCCAAACGCCGAGAAATGTGCCGGGCAGGAGCATGAAAACCAGCCCCGTAACAATGTACGTCACCAATAGGCGCGACAACGATGTCTCACGCGCGATGGCAGGATCGGTGATGGATTTCGTCTTGTCGTCCAGCCAGACAGGTCGGTTACTCAGTGCTATCCTCCTCCGCTCCTTCAACCGGACCCATGGCATTCCACAATGGGTACTCTAATCCGGCCAGCCTATTGATAATCATTGCCTGAGCAACGAGCAGGAACACCGCGACTTCGATGATGACCAGTTCACGCGGCTTCGAAATGATTCCCAGAGAAACGATGAGCGTGGTGGCACCCGCCGGAGGATGGCTGACATTGAGGAGGACCATCAAAGCCCCGGTCGCGGAAAGTGAAAGAGCCGCTGCCAAGATTCGAGGCCAGAAGATACTTTGGTGCGCGCCAAACGGCAGTGCTCCGGCACCGGTAACAACGAACGCTCCATAACCGCACACTAGCCCGATCGCGTGACCGAAGATGGTGTTTCGCGGGCTTGACGTTTTCCCGAGCGGGGAAAAGAACAACAGATACGCGGTTGGTCCGAGCGATGGAAACACAAATGGATTGCGGCTCAGGAGTGCGAGCACAGCTAGCACTCCAATCGTAACGAAGCTGTTTACGAATACATAGACCGAACGCACGAGTCGCGCAGGAAAGCGATGCAGGAGCCAATCCAGCCGCGCGCGTCTCAGGAAGAAAAAGATATGGTCAGCGCCCGCATGCTCATGCGCGGGTGAATCGAGCTTCGGCATCAAATGTTCGGCAGCAAATCGAAATATTCGTCATCTTCGTTTTTGCCGCCTTCTCCTTTACCTAGCGACTTTTCCGACTCGATGAACTCGATCCGTTCAATCCACTTCACCATCTTGTAGCCAAGCTGGTTCTCGACGCGCAACCGTAATGGCGCTCCGTATACCTCCGGGAGCCGTTGCCCATTCATCCGCCAAGCCAGCAGACATTGCGGCTTTTGCACGTTCTCCAGGCTTTGTGTGTCGTAATAGGGTCCGCCATAAAGAGCTTCGCCAAATGAGAAGAAGGCGACGACTTTCGCTTCCGGTTTTGGTTGCACTAACTCGATAAGCTTCTTCGTGGGAATCCCGCCCCATTTGGCGATGCCGCTCCACCCCTGGATACAATGGTGCATCGTGATGTGCTCGACCTCACCCAGTCGCTCCAGATCGGCGAGAGAAAGCTCGACTGGATTCTCGACCAACCCCCCTACTCTGAGCCGGAAATCTTTGAATCCATTTTCGGTCAGGCGTTTCCAGTCATCACGGACCGGCATTTTGCCATTGGGCCAGAAATACGGTGAGATTTCCTTCTCTGTGTACTTCTGTCGTGGCAGCAATCGATTCAGTGTAAGAAGCTGCATTGGATAGGTCACGGACTTGAGCGCATGTTGCACTCCGCGCGGATGGTGCCAAGAAATGTAGTGCGCCACGATCCACGAGAGTACGACCACGCTGATTCCAACGAATCCGAGGTACATCCCGATGGGCTTCAGATCGTCGGTGCCCATCACAATGTGGTTCATGTTTCGCACGAATCCGGTCATCACGATCAGAGTCACATGAACTACCAGAAATCCCAGGAAACTGAACATCGTAAGGAAGTGGATAGAACGAGCCGATTGCCGGCCACCGAATATTCGGGCGTACCATGGAAACCGGTTCACCACCGCCGGGGACATCGCTATCCCGGTCGCAATCGCAAGCGGACCAAACACAAAGACTACCGTGAAATACGCAATTTGTTGCAATGCGTTATAACCATAAAACCCGTTCGGCTCGGGCAGGAAGTGGAATGTCGCGTAATGAACGAATGTGTTCCAAGCTTGCAAAAGCACGAGCGGCGAAGTTGGCACGATGCGCCGCCATTGCTCGGTATCGAACAACATGATAATGAACACAACGCCCGTAATGAGGAAGCCGTGCACATCGATGAAGTGCCACACTCGTGCAAGTCCAATGGTGTGCCGGTACCCGGGTGTGCCCACCAGTGGCGAAATGTAGCGCGCGTCATCCTTCGCGGTCCAAATGCGGTCGCGTGGAACCTTCAGTGGCGTAAATCGTATCCATTCGCTCCCCGGTGTGCAGCCGTCGTTAAAATAGAGTCGCGGATGGTCCATTAGGATCGAAAGCCCGCTGCGAATTAGCATCATCACGAAAAGGAAATTGAAGAAGTGGCAGTAGCGAACCCATACCGGAAATCCGTGTGGCCCTGCGAAATTGTTCGGATAGATCTGCGGGATGGCCGGAACGCGAGGCATTCCCGCTACGACAACTTCGACCCAAGCGGCCACAACGATGGAGAGGATCGCAATGCCAATGCCGATCAGGATGGCAGGGCGAATCCAAATACAAAATCGACGATCCGGCGGATAGTGAACATCTTTGTGTGCCGCATCGAACTGAATCATGCCTCCCTCCGCTAACTGCCTCTGCGCTTGACAGATTCGCCCAGAGTCAGGAATTGCCCACGTTCTCCCGCCAGGCTATGCTGAGCAGAAAAGCGCTGTCTTCAAGAGCTTCGACGTCGTGCACAATCTCTCGTTCCAGCGCCAACAGATGACCTGCGGGCAGATCAAAGGTCTTGTTGTCTGCGTGCATTCGGATCTGGCCGACGAGTGTCTGCACGGAAATCCTTCCTGCCGCTCGATGCTCGTGGAGGCGTGCCCCGGATTTCAGAACTGTTAGTACCACCCGAAAGTCGGGATGCTTCACCAATGTTCTTGAGTCGCGGCCAGCCTGCCACCCCTCTTCCCGTCGCAACTGCTCGATCTCGGCGTGAAGGTCAAACGAAAGCATGGGACTTTTCAAAGGGCCAGGCGTGCGGACCGCTGCGGAACGAGCGTGCTTGGAACTGTTGCTCATATTCTGTTGTCCTCAGATACGGTCATCCAGAGATTCATCTTTCCCGTCCCTCTCCCTTCAAACGGCAGCGGCTTCCATATCAACAGCGCGCGGGAAGAGAACGTTGTTTTCGAGATGTACGTGTTCGTGAAGGTCTGCTTCGAACTCTCGCAGAGCTTCATACAGCGCTTTGAAGCTAGTACAGGCGTCGGCGGGAGCCTTGTAGTCCGAGGTCAAACTGCGAATTTGTCGCACCAATTCTCCCGCGGCATCGTGCTCCTTCATCATCATGTGAATCGGGTTCCTTACAGTTTGAAAGAAGGGTGGTTCAACTGAACTATTCGCGTTGGCCGCTCGCTCCAAGGCATCCATGTACGGAAAAAGAATCTGTTCCTCCTTTTGCATGTGCGTGACCATCTCCCGGCCAACCTCGGTGAAGAGCCTCGCAAGACTCGCGAGCTCGACATGATTTTTGCCATGCTTTGAAGTGACCTTGTCCAAGAGCACTTGCGTTCGGGGGATCGCCTCGCGAACATATCGGTGGTGCTTCTCACGAATATGTCGGGTCAGTTCAGATAGGGGCATCACCATCCAGTTCCGATCCTCGGCACGATTGTTTTTGCTGTTTTCTTGCAAACGCTTCAGTATTTCGTCCGGCGGGATATCCGCGTGCAGGCACGCCTCATGAAGGGATTTACCGCCGCCACAGCAATAATCGAGTCCGAGGTCTTCTAGGATTTGCCGAGCCGCCGGACTGGAAAGCGCAATATCCTTTACCTTAGTTTCGCTGCTGAAATTCATGCTCACCACCTCAACCAACATTGTGAATTGCAGGTGATCTTTCGGAAGTGACTAAAGTCACTGGCCCCTCGTTACGTAAAACGCGGGTGTGCATGCTTATTCCTGCGACGCCTGCTCCCGCCTGAGGCCTGGAAGGTCTCTTACGATGATCGTGCGGCCATCTATTTCCAAAAGTCCTTCCGCTTGGAGTCGGCTCAGATTCCGGGAGACGAGCTCCCGCACGGTGCCCAATTCCGCCGCCAAGTCTTGGTGGGTCGCCGTCAACTCCAAGCGGATTCCTTGTTTTGTAGCGGTTCCGCTCCCCTGCGCTAATCGCAGAAGGAGGGAAATTAGCCGCTGCCTCACCGTTGTGAAAGACAAGTCTTCGATGATCCCGACGAGCCGGCGCAGCCGAGAACCAACCACCGCAAGTACTTTCAGTCCCACTTCGGGGTGCTCGCGACAATAGTTTTGGAAATCCTTGCGCGAGATGAAGAGCACTTCGGCGTCTTCGAGTGCGGACGCTGAAGCTGGATAAACACCTCCGTCGAAAACCGGAAGTTCCGCGAAAGAGCTTCCGGGTCCTTCGACAGCTAGCACCTGTTCGCGACCAGACGGAGACAATTTGAAAATGCGAATTCTGCCTGAGGCCACGACAAACAGGCCATGGCAATCGTCGCCTTCGCTAAATAACGTCTCGCCGCGACCAAAATGCTTTTTGCTCACGCGCGCACACAAGGTGCGCATCTCGCCTTCAGTGAGCCTCGCGAATAGTTGAGCTTTTCGGAGGATAGATTCGTTGCTCTCAGGGACCATTCGATGTTCGCTCTCCCCAATCATATTGCACAGCGAGCGTTCTGCCGAGCCAGACGTGCCCTCTTGGCTCGACTCAAGGTGTTGGTCGGTGTTTTACTGCTCTTCCCTAAAGCGGCTGCTTTCATCGTGCTTCTTCTCTTGCGTTCTCATACTGACCGAAAACTGACACAGAGGAGCTTGGGCGGTATGCCAGGAGAGGAGCGAGGTGACGTATTCCCTGTGGAATCGGCAGTATTTCGGGGTGAGCGTAAACGAGCGTTTCGGCCCGCTCTGGTCCACGATTAGTGAAACAGGTCCCTGGCGTAGGTCACTTCGCGGCGATCTGCGAGCAGTCAAACGTGCAAGATCCATGCTGGCATCTTGGCGAAAAAAGACTTTCGGATCTCCGCAGCGGCTTCCCTACATGTTCCAGCTCCAAAAAAGAGTTCACAGTTCCATTCGCGACGGGGTCTCGGAGTTCCAGAAGCGGTCGTCGGGACCAAATGGACTGGCCCACGGACCTTAGGGTC
Source organism: Candidatus Acidiferrales bacterium (assembly GCA_030037775.1). Taxonomy (GTDB): domain Bacteria; phylum Acidobacteriota; class Terriglobia; order Acidiferrales; family UBA7541; genus DAHUXN01. Next base: position 373 of record JASHQB010000003.1, on the reverse strand, counting down.
ATGTGCTTTCGAATTCCTACCCAGGGGTAAGCTTTCAAGCTTGACAGGCGTATTATCATGGCGGTCGGTTCCCCGGCCCGGTCGGACGATCACGGTCCAGGCGAATGAGTGGCCGTACTGCCACACTTTAACTATCCAGCCCACAACTTAGCGCGCAGTGACACGCAGACATTAGGTCAAGGACTATCGGGACAGATCCAGCCCCCTGCTCCTCGTCTGTTCTTGTGACCAGTAGTTTACGGCCCTGTAGCCCAATAAAATTCCATTACACGATGAGCATACGCTCAAGAGACTCATCAACCGTCGTTGGCCTGCTGCTCCTCGCGCTCGTTGTGGTTATGCAGCTTTCCGGCTGCGCTCTGACCAGCGCGGG
>JASHQB010000061.1 GCA_030037775.1 Candidatus Acidiferrales bacterium | reverse complement strand
TCCGAGAAACGCAGGCGCAACTGGCGCGCATAGCGGTCCGCGGTTTCGGGAACCAACTGCATCAGGCCGAAGGCGTTGGCGTAGGAATGCGCGTCTTTTTCAAATGCCGACTCCTGGTGGATCAGGCCTGCGATGATCATCGGATCGGTGCGCGTGCGCCGCGCGTCGCTGCGAATCTGCGCCGCGTAAGGCAACGGAAACGCGAGCGTCCATGCTTCGCGCGGTTCTGCGGAGTACGGGCGAGACTCGAGGGACGGATAAACCACGTGCATGGCGGCAATGGCCGTGCCGAAGTGTTCGCCGTTTGCCGCGGCGCGGGCCAGGGAGAACTGCAGTGCGGCAGCGCGCGTGGCATCGTAGGCAGCGTGCAATTCGAGCATGGCAGAATCATCAAAGCCGATCGTTTCAAGGGCCACACTGCGTTGCACAAAGGGCAGCGCTGTGGCCGGCGTGGACTGCAACACTTCGGGCGCTGCCGGAATCGGCGGAATGGCGTCCAGCACTGGCAACGCCGCTACGCGGCCTCTCCGCAGCGCGCGCAGGGGCGCAGCCGCGTGCAGCGCAAAATAGGTGTTCGGAAAACGCGCTTGCAGTTTTGCAAAGTAAGCGCGGGCTGACGGCGCATTCTTGCTTTTTTGCGCGAGGCGTCCCAGCCAATAGAGGGCGTCGGGCGTGTAAACGGAGTCAGGATGCGCCTCGAGAAACTTTTCGATGAGATCGGAAGCACTGGCGCCGCGATCCATATAGGCAGTCCAGGCGACGCGCCATTGGGCGTTGATGGCATCGTCGCTCGCGGGAAATCTGTCGACGACCTGTTGATATTCCGCGGCGGCCTTGTCGCGATCGAGTTTCACCCAATAATAATTTCCGACGGCGAAAAGCGTGCGTTCCGTCCACGGGCTTTGCGGGGCGCCCGACTGGACCTGCGCCAGGGCCGCGAGCATGTGCGGTTCGTCGCTTGCGGAACGATAGGCCTGCGAAAGATCGTACAGCCGCTCGGCCTCGACATCCGGCGCCTGAACTTGCAGCGAGGCCAGGAGGCTTGCGTCGCCACCCAATTGCACGATGCAATCGGCGATGCGGAGATGCGCAAGATCCTCGTCCGCACCGACCAGCTTCGGCAGCGCGTCGTTGTACGTGTTTTCGGCGTCCTGCCAGCGATGAACTTCAAACAGAAGACTTGCGCGACGCAACTGCTCCGACACCAAGGGCTGGGGAAAGGAAGTTCCCATTGCACTTTCGAGGAAGCTGATTTTTTCGCCGGCCTCATCTGCTTGGGTGCTGAGCGGAAAGCGGTCATAAACTTGTAGATAATCCCCGGCGGCAGCGATTTTGTCGTTAGCCTGTTCGTGCGCTTGCCCACGCAAAAAAAGCAGCGTCGGGTTCTCCTCGATGTCCTTTGCTGTGGCAAGCGTGTCGAGCGCCTGCTGCGGATCGTTGAGCGCGATGGCCGTTTCGGCAAGCGCTTGCAGCGCGAGGGAATCCATCACACTTTGTGGATAATCGCGAAGCAAAGATTGCAACTGGTCGAGCGCAGCCGCATTGTTGTTCAAGTTGCGGTCAACCTGCGCGCTCCAGAACAAAATGTATTCCGGCAGAAGCTTTTCGGGCTTGGCCGCGTCGAGCCACTGGCGCGCCTGCTGATAACGGCCATCGTTGTAGTCGTAATACCCCAGCGCTAGCGCGGCGCGCTCGCCGACCTCTTCGTGTGAGTGCGATTTTGCGAACTGTGAAAGCCTGCGATAAGCCGGGCCCGGCGCCTGATCGCTTTCCTGACTTGGATCGTCGTCGCTTCCCTGTTCCTTCTCCTCCTCTTGTTTCAACGCCCGAGCCAGCGAGGTCAATTGCCGAACTTCCGCCGCGAACCGGGAACCGCTGATCGCTTTCGTCCCTGGAGTAGCCGATTTGGCAGACGCCTTCTGGGAAGTTGAACTGTGGTGAGCCGCGGGTTGCGCGGCCTGCGCATGCACCAAAACCGCGCCCTGGCACAGCCACAGCATCAACAATACTGCGGTGCAAAATGCACCGGCAGGACCGAGGTTCACTTTCACCACGGACGAATTAGCGGCGTAGCACCGGCGAGGGATAGGGATATTCTCCGAGAGTTTCCGGATCGCCGTTTCCCAATATCTCCACCAGCCAATGATGAAAATAATCCACGGGGTGATCCAAGATTTTCTGAAAGCGACGATCGTACTCTTTGCGGGCTTTGTCAAGCTCGCCGCGAAGGCGCACGCAAATGTCTTTCTTCTCACGGCCTTTGCGCACTTCCTCAGGCTTCAGCATTTTGATGTCCTGCATAGAAACTTTGGCGACACGATTGGCACGCTTGTGAAGCTCCTGCTCGCTGGCCGGAAGATTGGCGACGTCGAAGGGTTCCGGTTCTTCGACAACGGGCTCGGACACAGCTTCCGGCGCGGATGTGGCCTGTGGTTCCTCAACCATCGGCTCGTGAACGCCAGCCGTTTCTTCAGCGGATTCGGCCGAGGTCGACCGCATGGTCTCGACCGTCGCGTCATCCCGCTCTGCGACGAACTCCTCTTCCAGCGCCGCTTCTTTCCCTCGCGGCGCCGGAATCTCGCGCGGAGGCATTTGCGGAGCGGGGGGCGGGGGCGTAACCTCCACGCCGACGGCGCGCACGTCCGACGCTCTGTCTTCGTCAGCGAACGCGCGGTCGCGCTGCTGCATGATGCCGGTGATAAAAGTCGAGAGGACGTTCAAGCTCGCGGTGAGCGAAGCGGAAGTGGCTTGTGCGCGCAGCATCGCGGGCAGCGCGTTTGTGGGACGCGTGGAAGAGCAGGCCGACACCAAATCGGCGTATGCCTGCTGCAGATCGTCGAGCGAGCGCTGGAGCGGAATCAAGTTGTCGCGAATGGCCCGCGAAACAGCCTCTTCGAGCGCACGCTCCCGTGTTTTTTGTGCGTCTCCCATCGCGCAGAAATATCCCTGTGGCGATTATGGAAACGCGCACAAAGAGTGTCAACACGCATTCCTGAGAGGAGTTCCTTCCTTACGACATTTGCCCTCGCAGGGCTTGTTCACTGTCCTCCGGCATGGGGCTTAATCAGGTCGTCGAGATAGTCGGGCTTGCTTTCGACGCGCTCCAGATGCGGGTAGCGGTCACCGCCGTGATAATCAACCTCAACGTCTTTGTAATAATCCTGGTCGATCACGAGCAGGCGAATCGGCTCAGCGTTGTTCTGCGCCGCCTTGATGGCGTCTTCCAGAATGTCCGGGGTGTAGACGCGGCCATTTACGCCCGCAATGGTCATACCGGAGGTGACGCCGGCCTTGTATGCAGGGCCGCCGACGATGGAATCGCTCACCATGCCATCCCGGCCCAGCCTTAAACCAAGAGAGAACGCTTGCCCCGGGTTCCCGCCACGCAGGCCCGCCAGCGGCGGCTTCGCGGAAAACACTACTTTCCATCCGCCGTTTTCGATTCCACCCTGCGGCGACTCCGGCGAGAGCGACGTTAAGCGTTCGTGGAAGAATCTCGCCCAGTCATACGGCGCGATTTGATTGAGCGCGCTGACCACGTCGTCGAAAGTGTACGGCTTCACTTCCGGACCGTTGTTCGCGCCGCCGTGGAAGAGATGGCAGAAATCATCGATAGATTTTTCGCCGTTGCTCTGCTGATGAATGATGGTAGCCACTTCAAGCCACAGCAAATCGCCTTCGGGATAGTAATCCGAACCGCGGCGCCAGTTGGCCCAACCGCCGCCTCCGTGAACGCCGGGAATTCCCGTTGCGGTGTCCTGCAAATCGCGCCAAGTGCGGCCCGGCGTGCCGGGACCAAGATCGGCGGCGATGCTGGCGAGATATTCGTGATACTGCTCGGGAGTCCAGAGCCCACTGCGCGCCGCGAGCATCGGGCCGAGGTAATCCGTCAAGCCTTCGTAGACCCACAGTAAATCGTCCTGCATGGGAGTTTCGTACTCGGGCGTGGCCAGGTCCGCCGGGCGGCGGAATTTGCCGTTCCACGAATGCATGAATTCATGGGAGAGCAATCCGCCCAGCATCATGTTCGCGTCGGGACCGATGAGCGCGCGCTCGGGCAAGCGGCTGTCGTTGCATTCGTTGTGCTCGAGGCCGAAGTGCGCAACGTGGTCGCTGAGCGTGAGCAGGAAATGATAATCGCGATAATGACGCGCGCCGAAAAGCGCGCCCGATTCGGCGACCAGGTTGGTCATTTTCTGGATCGTGTCCGGAGTGACGGCCAACGCGGCTTCGCTGTCCGCGACAAGATCAAATTCGTGATGAACCGGCTCGCCCGGCGGGGTGATATTGATGGCGCGGTAGTATTCGCCGGAGATGACCGGCGAATCGACCAGCCGGTCCAGCGCCACCGGCTTGAAGATGATTTCATCGCCCGCGTGGCTCTCTTCCGGCAGGGGCGTTCCGGACTGCCAGCCGCGCGGAAGGATGAGCCGCGGCCGGTACATGATTTCATCCGCGGGCGTGCCGGCAGGATAGAGCACATTCTGGTTCCAACTGATCACCACGAGTTTGTCGCTCGAAGAGGGCGCCCCGGTCGCAAAGCCTCCGCCCTGCGGCTCGATATAATCAAAGTCAACATCCAGCCGTGTCGCTCCCTCGGGTACATCCACGTGGAACGTGAAGACGTCGAGCTTGTCGCGCTGCCACGGCACGAGCTTTCCGTCTGCGTGAAAGAACAGACCGGTGACGTTGGAAACCGGGCCGTCGGGACCGTGTTCGCCGGGAATCCATTTCGGATAGTAGAAGGTCATCGGGCCCGGATGCACGGGCACGACCATGTGCGTCTTCACCAGACCGAGCGGCACGGCCGTGGCGTCCACGGTCAGTTGAATTTCACCCGACTGCGCGAACGCAGCAGGCGCCAGCAGAACAAAGAAAATCACCACCAGCCAGGAAGGCAAACAAATACGCTTTGGATTCATTGCGACGCTCCTGTTTTCACGAAATGAACTCCGCGATACACGGCAAACACTACCCAAGACAAACGCGGAGCTTTCTCCGCAGAAACCCTCGAAATACACACCGATGAACTGCGAATCATACGCCCATCGACGAAACGTGGCAGTATTTTTGTGCAAAAACGAGAGGAGGAATACGAAAAGGAGCCGTTCCTATTATCGACCTGGGTAGACCGCCGACGCGACGATCCCGCTAAAGACCGGTCATGCGCTGCAGCTGCTCTGGGTAGCGTTCCCCGTGCAATTTAATTTTCGACGAAGCGCTTTCGATCTCGCGCAGATCTTCCGGCGTCAGCTCCAGGGAAACGGCTCCCATATTCTCGTCCAGGCGCGACACCTTGGTGGTGCCGGGAATCGGAACAATCCACGGCTTCTGCGCCAGCAGCCATGCGAGCGCAATTTGCGCCGGCGTCGCTTTCTTGCGCGCGGCAATTCTCGCCAGCAGCTCGACCATAACTTGATTCGTCTTCCTCGCTTCCGGAGTGAACCGCGGAAGACTATTCCGGAAATCGGAACTGTCGAATGTGGTGTTCTCGTTGATCTTTCCCGTAAGAAATCCCCGGCCAAGCGGGCTGAACGGAACGAGACCAATCCCGAGCTCCTCCAGCACCGCCAACACTTCCCTTTCCGGTTCTCTGAACCAAAGCGAGTATTCGTTCTGCAGCGCCGTAACCTGCTGGATGGCGTGCGCGCGGCGAATGGTCTTTACGCCAGCTTCCGACAGGCCAAAGTGGCGCACTTTTCCCTGCTGAATCAGCTCCTTCACTGCTCCGGCGACATCCTCGATTGGCACATTCGGGTCCACGCGGTGTTGGTAGTACAGATCGATGCGATCGGTCCTGAGCCGCTTCAGCGAGGCTTCGGCGGCCTGCCGGATGTGCTCCGGCCTGCTGTCCACACCGCCCGCCCTGCCGCTCGACGAATCGCGGTTGAGCCCGAATTTTGTCCCAATCACCACTCGGTCGCGCAGCGGCGCCAGCGCTTCGCCCACCAGCTCTTCATTTGTGAACGGGCCGTACACTTCCGCCGTGTCGAAGAACGTTACGCCACGCTCCACGGCCGCGCGAAGGGCAGAAATCATCTCTTGCTTGTCATGCGGCGGACCGTACGAGGCGCTCATGCCCATGCAGCCGAGCCCAATGGCCGAGACTTCCAGGTCGCTTTTCCCCAGTTTGCGCTTTTTCATGACGAGGTCATGCCTGCCCGATTCTTCTGCTAATTTCGCTTCAGTTTCTCTTCGAGGGCCCTCTTTACCGTAGGCCATTCGGAATCCACCACGCTGAAATACACGGAGTGGCGAATTCTCCCCGTCGACGTGATCATGTGATTGCGGAAAATGCCTTCTTCGCGCGCGCCGATGCGCGCAATGGCCTTGCGCGATTTTTCGTTAAGCGAATCCGTTTTCAACTCGACGCGAATGCAGCCCAGCGTTTCGAATGCGTGGCGCAGCAGCATGTATTTGCATTCGCTATTCACCGGTGTGCGCTGCCACGCCGGCGCGACCCACGTCCAGCCGATTTCGACACGCCGGTGAACCCGTTCGATATTGGCGTAGCGCGTGCTGCCGATCACTTTGCCCGACGCGCGCTCGAAGATCGTAAACGGCAGCGAGACGCCGCTGGCCTGCTGCGCCAGCGCCGCGTCAACATATGCGAACATCTCTTCGCGCGTGTGCACGGGGTCAGGAATCCAGCGCCACAGCTCTTCGTCGAGCCCCACATCGGCGAGCATTCCGCGATGCGCCGGCAGCATCGGCTCGAGCTGCGCGTAGTGACCGGTGAGCGTCACCGGTTGCACAATCATTTGGTTTGAAACTGACGGTAGGGTCGTCACGTTCGCCTCGCGCGTAGTGTGTTTTCTCGCGTATCCATTTTACGCGTGGGTGAACCGGTTGCCAGAGGCCGCGTTGTGTAGGGCGACTTAAGTTCCTGCCAATTTGGCTGGCTCACTGCTTGTAAACCACGCCGCCCTTCATCACGAAAGAAACGTGCTCGACCACGCTGATGTCGTCGAGCGGATTGCCCGGCACCGCGACGACGTCCGCGAAGTAGCCCGCCTTCAAATCGCCGATCTGCCCTTGCCACATC
>JASHQB010000060.1 GCA_030037775.1 Candidatus Acidiferrales bacterium | reverse complement strand
GAGGCTACGGCAAGCGGCCAAGTCAGGAGCGAGACAGCGAGTCCAGCCAAGAATCGGGCCTTATTCCTCATGAGGCTAGGCGTTGGACCAGTTCCATTCTCAGGCGTCTCCGTATGGGCTATTTCTCGCCTCGTGGGCTCCAACGCAACCCGAGACTGTACGTTGGATGATAGTACTCACGCTGCACCATGAATTGCGGGCTGCCGTTGTAAAAGCCAAACACTTCGTTGTTGAGGTTCAACCCGTCGAAGATCAGAGTGAAGTTCTTCGGCAGCTCAATATCGGACTGCGCGTCCACTTGGAAATGCGTATAGAGATAGTTATCGGCAAACGGGCCCCTGATTCCGAATGGACTGGGGCTGCTCTCGCCCGTGCCGTCCGTGAATTGATACGCGTAGATACTTGCCTGGTTGTAACTCATACCCACGGCCACAAACAAGCGCCTGTAATTGTAGGTTGGGCCGATGTTAAAGGCATTTGGCGATTGCCGCAACAGCGCCGGGGAGTCAGAGCGCCCGAGCAATTCAAGGCCGTGCGCCTGCGACGCCGTGTGAGTGTAATTCGCGGACAAGCCCAGGCCAGCGAACGCACCGGGAAGAGCGGTAAAGTTCTTTAGAAAGGAAGTTTCGACGCCCGTCACCCAGGCGCTGCCAGCGTTTACCGGTTGCGTGATGGCGTCACCGGCGAATTCCCCGGTGGACAGCAACTGGGAAACCGTGCTTTCCACGATGGGATCATGGAGCTGCTTGTAAAAGAACCCGGCTCGAAACTCGCCCAGTTGATTGAAGTAACGTTCATAGAGGATGTCATAGTTGTTCGCGGTTTCTGCCTTCAGGTTCGGGTTGCCAAGCGCAACGCTCGTGGGCACTGAACTGGTGTTAATCGAGGTAGCCTCGGCGATGTCTTGCGGATCGGGGCGTGAGACCCCGCTGCTGTAAACCAAGCGGAGCGCCGAATTCTGCGTAAGCGCGTAGCGGAGCGAAACGCTCGGCAGGAAATTGACGTAAGAGCCCACGTTAGGGGTGAACGGACCGGGAGCCGTAGCGTTCGGTGGCGCGTCAAACGTATACGTATCCAAGACCGTGCCTTCGATGCGCAGGCCGGCAACCAAGCGGAATCTGCCCAAGTCAATCGTGTTCATCACGTAGGCAGCGGGAACTTTTTCCACGTAGTCGAAGTTGATCGGGTTTCCCCCGACGGTTGTGTTGCCGTTGGGACTATAGGGCTCCAGCGTGAATTGACTGGGATTCCCGTGAAAGTAAGCAAGGATTTTGTTGTAGTCGGTGACCGGGCCGTATTTGTACGTCCCGTCGTAGTAGTTTGCATTTCCATAGGAGTCAAGGAACATTGTATCGGGCAGATTCGGTAGGGCCTGGAAACCAAGCGAGTAGGAGTCGTCGAATTTGTGCGCAGTGCGGTATTTGGCGCCAAACTCGAGGGTCGCCAAGTGGCCGCCTAGGTGATAGCGCTGGCCCATTGAAAATGCGCCCTGCAAGTTCAATTGCGCTGTTTTTCCCTCAGACAGCACAATATCATACAGGGATTCGTTGGCCTGATTGTAAGCCTCTGTGTAGCATTCCTGAGTCCACTGCGGCCGGTAAATACTGATGCTGGCCGTTAGCGCCGGATCGTACAGGCAGGTGCTGTTGGGTCCTGTGTACGTAAAGTCAGGGCCGGGATTTCCCTGTGAAGCGAACTCACGAGAACGTGCCACTGAGGCTTCCCAGGTTACCCATCGCGAAGAAAAAACATGCCGCCCCCCGAGGACGAAACTACCGATCCCGAATTCCGGCCGCCGACTGGTACTTTTGAAGACGGGATCCGCAGGCGGACTGTTGGGCTCCCCCAGACACTCAGCGGGTGGAAGGCCAGTCAGAGGGCACTGAGGAAGGCCGCTGTTGTCATTGACCGTGAAAACCCACTTATTTCCATAGTCTTCGAAGTTGGAGTACAAAGCGCGAGCGTAGATACTCGAATCTTCTCGAAGCTTGTAATCGATGCTCCCTCCGAGGCCCCAGCGCGTCCGGTAATAGACATACTCGCGAAGATCCATACTCTCATAGTACGGTGATAAAGAACCGTTCGGCTGCTCCAGCTCGTCTGGCACAGGCTCAATGTCGTCAATGCCCCGCCCGTTCCAGTCGTAGTGACCTCCAATCAACACGCCCAGCTTCTTCTGAGTTCCAAAGCGATATCCGAGCGTGCCGTTTTCGTCGGTGACCTTTCGCCCGTTGTCAATTGGAGTGTAGCCCAAACTGGAAAAAACATTGATCGTCGGAACCTCGCCCGCGGTTTTCGTGACGAGATTCACGGAGCCGCCGATGCCATCACCGTCCATATTTGCTTGCAATGTATCGTTGATTTCAACGGAGTCCACGAGGTCTGCGGGAATGGTGTCCATCCTTATTTGCCGAGCCGTGCCTTCCGGCGACGGAACATTGATTCCATCGATAGTCACGTTGGTCAGGCGAGGCTCTGTCCCGCGAATCTGGATATACATTCCTTCCCCTTCGTTACGTTCGAGCGTGACGCCGGCCATCCGGCCAACCGCATCGGCCATATTCGCATTGGGCAAGCTGGTGATGACTTCTGACGGCTGGACCTGCAGAAGGTTATCGGCGTTTTCTTGCTGATTCAGCGCTTCGGCTTCACCGTGAGGCACTTCCGCCGTCACGACGACCTGCTGGCTTTTCGAAGCCACCTCCATTACGACGTTGAGCTGCACGGTTTGTCCGGCGTCCACCGTGACCGTCTTGGTGAAATCCTTAAAGGCGAGGTAGGAGATGGTGATCGTGTAATCGCCCGGCGCGAGACCTGCAACCAGAAACGAGCCCTCCTCGTTGCTGACGGCCGTGATTTTTGCAGGATCTATCTTGATTTTTGCACCGTGAAGCACGGCGCCAGTGCTGTCCGTCACCTCGCCGGCAATTGAGCCACGCGCGCTTGCACGCTCTGCTTGCCCGTTCGCAACATTGCTGCCCTGGGCCATCGCGGCGGCGGGAAAACACAGTAACGCAACAATATAGAGCCACGGCCGGAAACGGAAAGGACTATGCCGTCTCATTGAATCTCCCCCTTCGCGTACAAACATGAAGCGCGCTCCACTCCAGGTTGACCAAGAGCCACATGTAACGGGCGCTTATCTTGGTGTTTTCTGTTTGCGCGCAAATGAAGGAAAAGTGAAAAGAAACTGAGATTAGCCCAAAGGGATAATCTAGGAAGAATTTCACTCAGCGTTAACAGAGCTTTAACCTTGGGATAGTTGGCGATCTCTAAGATTCATCCGGAACCTGGCTGGGCCAAGACTTGTCCAAAATCATATGATTTTGTCTCTGCGCATCCTCGTCATCGAAGATGATCCGCGTCTACTGGAGCTATTACGCAAAGGGCTTTGGGAACACGGCCATTTGGTAATGACAACAGCGAACGGCCGGGAGGGCCTGCAGCTGGGTATCCAACACAATTTCGACGTGATTATTCTGGACATTCGTCTTCCCGAACTCGATGGCTATCAAATAGCGGCTGGCCTGCGCACCAACGGCTGCTCAACTCCTGTGTTGATGCTCACAGCCTTGGACATGGAGGATGACATCATTCGCGGCCTTGATCTCGGTGCGGATGGCTATATGACGAAGCCATTTTCGTTTCGCGAGTTACTGGTGCGGATCCACTCCCTTGCGCGCAGGGCAAACGCCCCGAGCGCCGAAGTTCATTGTGCCGGCTTAACGATTGACCCTATCCAACGCAAGGTTTTTCATTCGGGCAAGTATATCAGCTTGACGCGAAGTGAATTTCTGCTTTTGGAGCAGCTCGCGGAGCATGCCGGTAATCCTCTTTCAAGAAAGGATTTGGCAGACCACGTCTGGGGTGCTGCCACGCCGGTAAAACGAGGTGTGCTCGATACTCTAGTCAATTCTCTGCGTCGCAAATTAGACTCACCGTTTCGCCACTCTCTCATCAAGACAGTACGCGGCCTGGGGTATTGCTTGCAGGACGGATCGGAGATGGTGCAGAAACAAAATACATAATGATCCCGCGGCTGCCAATCCGAATCCGCCTTGCGCTCTGGTTCTTCGCTGTTTTTGGTGTTGCGACCGTGGCACTGCTCGCGGCTTGTTTATGGATGGTGCACCGCAGCATCGTGGAACTGGAGGCGAACGAGCTCCAGGAGCGCGTCAGGAGCGTGCAGCGTTTTCTGGAAGCTCAACCTCCGAAAGAAGCCCTTTCCTCCCAACAACGCGCCTGTGCCGTTTTTGGCGTTACTCACGGGGGAAAATGGCTGCAAATCATCGATCAGGACGGCAACTGGATCTACCGTTCCATTCATGTTGCGGAGATGTACCCCCGTCTGGCCTTACCGCAGGAAGTGGGTAGCGGCGGGACGATCTTTCAGTATTCTGCCGGCGATCATCAGGTTCGGGCATTGATCTCGCCCATTACTGTCTACGGCCGCAGATACACCGTGCAAACCGGATTGACCCTGAACAAGACCATGGCCATTCTCGACGACTTCCATCGCCAACTTTTGCTCCTCACGCCTATCGTCCTGCTTCTGGCAGCGGCGACCGGTTACACCATGAGTCGCAGGGCGCTCTCCCCCGTGGCAGCGATCACGGCTGAGGCACAGCGCATAAGCGACAAGAACCTCGACAACCGGTTGCCCGCACTCGGCACTCGAGACGAACTCGCTGACATGTCAGAGACTTTGAATCAGATGCTAGACCGGATTGAAGCCGGCTACCGCAGCGTACGCGAATTCACAGCGAATGCCGCACATGAACTTCGGACACCGGTTTCCCTGATCTGCGCCGAAACCGAAATCTCGCTTGCTTTTGAACGCACCGCGGAGGAATACCGTGAGACGTGCGAGTCTATCCAGCAAGAATCTGTGCGGATGGGCAAACTTATCGACACCTTGCTCGCGCTGGCCCGCGCCGATGCCGGAACAGAACTGCTTTACATGGAGGTTCTCGATCTTAATGAATTGGTGCGGGACGCTGCGAAGAAGTGGGCGCCTCAGTTCCAGAAGGCATCTATCGCCTATACTGTGGATGAATCGTCAGGGGACCCGCGCATTTTCGGTGATCGGGCAAGCTTGAGGCGTCTTCTGGACATACTGATCGACAATGCGTGGAGGTACACGCCTGAGGGCGGAATGGTTTCCGTGATCGTGTGGCGCGATGGGCACCAGGCCAGGCTCGCCGTTCGGGATACTGGCATCGGTATCTCATCGAATGACCAACCTCGCATTTTCGAGCGATTCTATCGTGCGGGAAGACCACAAAACGGGGGGCATCCGGGCTCTGGTCTAGGACTAGCGTTAGCCCATTGGATTGCAGAAAAACATCACACGTCC
>JASHQB010000059.1 GCA_030037775.1 Candidatus Acidiferrales bacterium | reverse complement strand
AAGGATTTAGGACCCAGTCGGAGACAACAGGGAGGAATTTGCGTCACTTTGGGCGGTTATCTTTGCTTCCTGAAGCTAATAGGAAACTGAAGTCGAAAGGTTCGCAAGGCGCACAGTTCGGGGACCAGTGCCAACTCTCGAGCTATCGACTCTCCTCCTCCTCGGGACCAGCCATTCCGATGTAATGCCATGGCCCTAGCAAGCGGCGCAGGTATTTGCACATTGAATGCAAAGAGATGCACGTCGGAAGGCTGTCTTTTTTCTATCAATGCGCAGCGAATTGCAACGGAGGGAATTAGAAAATGAAGGATTTGGGCTTCTACGTGCAGACGATTCATCCGACGGCCAGCAATCCTAGTCGATTTGTGGGAGGAAAAGTGATGAAAAGGCTCCTCTGGGGGCTCCTTGCAGTATTCGCCGTGTTTTGTGTCTATGCGCCGACCGCAAAGGCGAGCGGGGTGGGATCAATCGGATGTGGTCCTGGGTCCGGCTCGACACTCGTCACTACGTGTACAGGTACCATCAGTAACACGGGATCGCTATACATGACTTCCACTGCAATCGATGTTTCGCTCACCGGCCTCACTTGCGTATCACACTGTGGATTCCTGTCGAATCCGGTCATAGCGGCGGACCTGGCCATCAACGGCGAGGTCTGGGACTTCAGCTTTACCGCGACGAACGGTTCCACAGGGACGTTCATGATCACAGACTCGGGCGGGGTGGGCGGTGGTCCAGATTTTGAGTTATCTGGAGCTATCACGCTGCTGACGGTTACCCCTGGTACGGGAGGAACAAGCACGCTCACATTGGATATTGACCCGACGCTTGTGGGCTTTGGTTATAAAGCGGGCAGTGGCGGCCCTGCCGGGCTTTACACTTCCTCGGTTAGCGGATACTCGGGTACGGTCACCATCATGGATCCCGGAAACGCCGTTACGGGATTAACAGGAACCGTCAACTATGCAAATGTTCCGACGCCAACCAGCAGCACGCCAGAGCCTGGCACGCTGCTCCTGCTCGGTACGGGTCTACTCGGATTCGCTGTGCCAATCCGTCGCCGGCTCGTGCGTGCCTAGCGCACGGGTCGGAACTCCCCAAGGGGCAGAAGTGGCATAAGTCCCTAGGACTTCTTTGGGCCGTCTGGCAAAATTCTTTGCAAAGCTTGCACTCGCCAAGTACTGTAATCCTGCCGCCGCGTTCGCGGCCTCGACAATCCAGACACCCTCGCTTTCATGGACAACCTGGCGAGCATATTGGGCGACGAAAAGCACTATTCCGAAGTGCTCAATTTGCAACAGCAGGCTTTGCAAGCCGATCTTCCCGTTCTCGGCCCGGATCACCCGTATACTTTGTACAGCGAGGCGAACGTCGGTAACTATCTCAGCCACAAAGGGCATTATGCTGGTGGCGCCAAACTCTTTCAGCAAGCGATCCAGACGGCCACCAAAACAAATCAGCCCACCGTACTCGCTGCGCTTTGGTATCATTTCGGAGCTACCGCGGCCGCCGCGGGCCGCCGCGACGACGCTTTCACTTACCTCAGCCATGCGGTCGATGCCGGATTTAGCCAGGTGTTGACCATGCAAAACGACGATGACCTTAAAGCCGTGCGCCAGGATCACCGGTTTGCAGCTTTGCTAGCGAAGGTGCGCCAAAACGCCTCGAAGTCTCACTGAAGCGTCGCAAGTGGACATGAACCCTTGAGGGAGAGAGTCCGCTCGCGCGGATTTTTTCGCCGTAGCGGTGAGCTTCGATCAGGCGCCGGCTGCGCAGGACCGTAGTGCATAAGCGCACTGTACGTGCGCGGTAGTTGATAATCAAACGGCGAAAGTCAAACGGGCGGCGCAAAGCCGCCCGTACAGGCTCATGGCGCTGTGATCTAAACGGTTCGTGCGAAAAAGCAAAGGCCACGGCGAGAATCTTCGTCGGGCGAGAAGCGCCCTCCTCAGAATGACGCTAGCCTTCGGCGTTTGGGCCCCCTGTTGAAGAGTTTTCTTATGCGCTGATGGCGCATCGATTTGAACGGATCCTGTGAAGCAACGCGGGAGGGTCTAATGACCGTCCCCTACAAAAACCGCCACGAGTCGCGCAAGCGGGAATTGGGCCGAGGCGCGTAGCGTAGCCAGAGCACCTCGATGGCGCTCGCCACGGCTATTCATAGCGCAAAGCGACCATGGGATCGACGCGCATGGCCCGGTGCGCGGGGATATAGCAGGCAATCAATCCAGTCGAAAAGAGAATGAGCGAAACCCCAACAATGGAAAGAATGTCTTCGGGTGAAACCCCATACAGCATCGCTGATACCAGGCGTGAGGCAGCAATAGAACAACCTGCCTCGAATTGATGGGCAGTTCTTTTTCAAGGATCGGTTCAACGGTAACGTGATTTATTTTCTCGGCTTGCTGATCCATGAGGCGACCAGCATCGGGTTTGCCATAGGCTATGTGATCTTCGCACGGCTCTTCCCGTTAAACATCGGATGGATCGCCTCCGGCCTGCTCTGGACAGTCATCTTGTGGGTGG
>JASHQB010000058.1 GCA_030037775.1 Candidatus Acidiferrales bacterium | reverse complement strand
CCGGAGGAGCGTTACCCGCGCTGGTCAGAGCGCAGCCGGAAAGCTGCATAACCACAACGAGCGCGAGGAGCAGCAGGCCAACGACGGTTGATGAGTCTCTTGAGCGTATGCTCATCGTGTAATGGAATTTTATTGGGCTACAGGGCCGTAAACTACTGGTCACAAGAACAGACGAGGAACAGGGGGCTCCATCCTGTCCGGATGGTCGCTTGACCTAATGTCTGCGTGTCACAGCGCGCTAAGTTGTGGGCTGGATAGTTAAAGCGCGGCAATATGGACACTTACTCGTTCAGACCGTCAGTTGCTGTTGCCCGGCCGGGCTGGCAGCCGATCATCATGCGAGCGCTAGGGGTTCGCGCTTTCGAACGCCCTGCGATGTTTTCGAGAGATTAATAGTTCAACCTGTGCGCCCGCAAGGGGAAATGCTTGGAGGCTCCTCGGCCTGGGGGTATCATCGCGCATGTGGGGGGCACAGAATGGTTCACGAAATGCTTCACGAGCTGTTTCAGTGGCATTCTATCCATGAAATTCTCCACTTTTTGAGTGGTCTCGTCGGCTCGTTCCTGGGAACTTGGGCCTACTTCTTGTATTCCAAAAGCGCAGAATCGAAATGAGAAGCTCGAAGTGATTAGGTTTCGATTGCGGCATGCCACGTGCCCCGAATTCACTCCGAGACTGTTTGCTTTTAGGCAGTTGCCCGCAACGGAAGAGTTTTCGCGCTCAACACCAGACCTTCGAGCGCGGGCTCGCCCTTGGGCTCGAGCAATTTCAGATCGGAGGCGACAAGCGTACCGCCCGCCATCCAGCTGACGTCAACAGGCACGACCGTCCAACGGCGAGGCAAGAAAAATCATCCGCTGCGCAAGTGTCTTTCCGTCGCACCATAATCGCCTTAGTAGGATTTCCGCAATCGGAAAAATCGACTGCGCTTAAAGCCCTCCAGTTGATCTGTTGCTGCGGCATGATTGCTTCAGACATTTCCTCTTGCGGCTTTCTACAGTGCCTGCGAACGCCTCCAGCCAACCTTGATCATCGATGAAGCGGCCACCGCTGGCCAGCGGAACGCGCTGGTCCGCTTGCTGCTCTCACGATCGAGACGTGACAGTATAGTTTTGCGCTCAGGCATTCCTGTCGCTTGCGCTCGGCGTTCTCACTAGCCCGATGCGGACTGCCTTTTAGGGTGTG
The DNA here is from genome assembly GCA_030037775.1 of Candidatus Acidiferrales bacterium. Classification (GTDB taxonomy): domain Bacteria; phylum Acidobacteriota; class Terriglobia; order Acidiferrales; family UBA7541; genus DAHUXN01. The sequence continues at coordinate 2,390 of JASHQB010000058.1, read as the reverse complement.
GGTACGGTCGCGGAAGCTTGGTTGGAGTAAACGCTCTCGACGCCGCTGGAATCGACCGCCGTCACGACGTAGTAGTAGAGCTGACCCGCCACCACACCCGTGTCGGTGTAGGAGGTTCCGGAGACAGCGGTGGCATTGAGTTTCACGTAGGGACCACCGGAAACCGTGCCTCGATAAATGTTGTAGCCGACCACCGTCGAGGTGCTTGCGGTCCAGGAGAGATTCACCAAGTGCGACCCTCCGGTGAGGGTTATCGTCGTTGGTGAGTTGGTCGCGTTACTGGTGATCGTGACGGTCCCCGTCGCGCTGCCCGTCGCGGTGGGCGTGAAGGTCACCGTGAGGGACACCGACTGTCCCGCGGTCAGTACTTGGCCGGCCCCTACGCCGCTCGCGCTGTAGCCTGTGCCCGACGTGGTCATTTGCGAAATCGTCACGCTGGAATTGCCCGAGTTGGTCAGGGTGGCCGTCTCGCTGCCGGTATCTCCCACCTGAACATTGCCGAAATTCAAGGTCGTCGGGCTCACGGTCAACTGCAGCGTTGGGCTAACGCCCGTACCGGTCAGGGAAATGGTCATCGGAGAACCCGGGGCGTTGCTGGTCAGAGTGATGCTGGCGCTGGCGGCTCCGGTCGCCGTCGGCGCAAAGGTAACTGCAAAACTGGAACTGCTGCCCGCGCTGATGGTGAGCGGAACCGTCAGGCCGCTCATCGTGAAAGCACCGGACGAAATCGTCGCCTGGGTGATCGTGAGGCTCGCCGTCCCGGAATTCGTCAAACTGATCGTTTCCGAAGCATTGCTTCCGGTGTTCACGTTGCCGAAGGTGACGCTGGATGGCGTGGCGGTGAGCTGTGGCTGAATTCCGGTGCCGGTCAGACTAACCACCAGGGTCGAATTGGAAGCGTTGCTGGTCAGGGACACGCTGCCGGAAGCGCTGCCCGTCGCGGTCGGGGCGAAGCTGACCGTAAACGTCGAACTCGCTCCCGCATTCAGCGTCAGAGGTGCACTCAAACCGCTCAGGCTGAATCCCGTGCCGGACACCGATGCTTTCGAGATCGTCAGAGCCACACTCCCGGTGTTGCTGAGGGTGATCACCTGCGGGTCGCTGCCACCTACCAGAACACTCCCGAAAGCTACGCTCCCCGGACTTGCCGATAATTGCCCCTGAGCGCCGGTTCCGCTCAGGGGAATCGCCACAGGAGAGCCCGGCGCGTTGCTGGTGACCGAAACCGTGCCCGTCGCGCTGCCCGCCGCCGCCGGTGTGAACGTCACCGTGAGAGTCGCATTCTGGCCCGGACTCACCGTCGCCGGCAGACTAAGACCACTGGTGGCAAAACCCGCCCCTGATGCTGATGCTGCGGAGATCGTCAGCGCACCCGTGCCCGTGTTGCTGAGGGTGACGGACTGCGAAGCCGTCGTACCCACCGCGACATTGGCAAAACTGACGCTCGTAGGACTGACCGTCAGCTGCGGCTGTGCCGTTGCCCCGGTGCCGCTGAGCGCGATCACCAACGAGGGGTTCGCTGCCGTACTCGTCACGGTCACGCTGCCGCTCACGGCCCCCGACGCGGTGGGCGTGAAGGTCACCGGGAAGGTCGTTGACTCTCCACCGGTGAGTGTCAGTGGTGCGGAGATTCCACTGACGGCAAATGCGCTCCCACTGACAGCCACTTGCGATATCGAGATGCTGGAAGTCCCGGTGTTCTTGAGCGTGACGGTTTGGCTGGAATTGTTGCCGATCACTACGCTCCCAAATGCAACGCTGGACGGACTAGCGCTCAACGCGGCACCGGACGCCTCCCCAGTCCCGGACAGAGTCAGTGTCGTCGGCGATCCCGAAGCATTGCTGACGAAACTGATGCTGCCGCTCGCACTGCCTCCTGCCGTCGGGGCAAATTGCACCGAAAAGGTGCTGCTCTGGCTCGCGGCCAGCGTCAGGGGTGTGGATAGCCCGGACATGCTAAACGCTGAGCCAGAGAGGCTGGCGCTTGTGATCGTCAGCGAAGCGCTTCCGCTGTTGGTTAACGTGACGCTCTGGGTCGTATTTCCGCCAACGGAGACGGTTCCGAACGCCAAGGTGGCGGGTGAAACGGCCAAACCCGGTGCAGTGCCGGTTCCCGCCAGGGCCACCGAAACTGTGCCATTTGTCGCATTGCTGGTAACCGACAAAGTCCCGCTCAGGTTGCCGGTCTGTTGTGGTGCGAATTGGATTTGAACAGGGACAACCTGTCCGGCGCCCACGGTCATCGGGAAGCTCACACCCAAAAGGCTAAAGTTGCTCGTTGAAATGGTGGCCTGCGAAACGGTCACGGCGGCAGACCCTGTATTGGACAGCATGGCGTTTTGCGTTGTGGTCGAACCGACGGCGACAGTCCCGAAACTGATGCTCAGCGG
>JASHQB010000057.1 GCA_030037775.1 Candidatus Acidiferrales bacterium | reverse complement strand
AAAGTTTTCATCTGGATTTTGGAGAGCGCGAGGGCCATGGCGATGCCGTCACGATTGTTGTCGTGCGCGACGTAATGTCCCCAGTAGATAAGGCTGGGCGCGGCCTTATCCGGATTGGCTTTTTCCCAGTTGTAGAGATCGACTTCGCGGTCGCGGCCATCGACTTCGAGGACGGGAGTGATGAGCACGATGACGTTTTTGCGGATCTGGTCGATCATGGGCGAATCTTCGACGGCGAGGCGATAGGCAAGTTCCATGAGCATTTCGGGCGAGCCAGTCTCGGGAGAATGAATGGAGCCAGAGAGCCAGTAGAAAGGTTTTCCCGTTTTTTCGAGGCCGGCGGCTTCGTCGGGCGTGATTTTGCGCGGGTCGGCGAGCTTGGCGGTGATGTCTTGGTAGCGCTCGAGCTGGGCGATGTTTTGCTCGTCGCTGATGGCGATGACCATGAAGTTGCGGCCCTCTTCGCTTTTGCCGAGAATGAAAGTGCGGACGCGCGGGGAGGCTTTGGCGAGGGCGAGGTAGTAGCGGTGGATGTCGGCGACCTTGGTGAGTTTATTGGGCGTGCCGATGGCGTAGCCGAGAATTTTGTCGGGCGAAGGAACGGTGCTGGACGCGGGGAGATGGTCGACGAGCGGAGTGATGAGGTACGGCTCGGTGGTGTACTGCTTGATTTTGGCGGTGTAGTCCTCGTCGAGCGGCTGCACGGCGGGAGTTTTGGTTTTGCTGGTTTTGGCGGAGGAAGTGTTGGATTTGGAGTGAGGCGGAGTTTTCGCGCGGGTCGCGGGAATGGAGAATGCGAGAGCGAGCGCGAAGAGAAATGAGTAAGCACAAAGACGCCAAGAATTGCGATTTGCGAGCATAGTGGATACCCCCTTTTTCAATTTGCAGGGACGGATTATGCAACGGAAGGGTTACGAGGAGAAGAGATTTGCAATACGTTTTCTGTCGAGGAGCGCGGCCAGCTACTTAGCTAAAATACCCTCATCCGTAATTCGATAGTGGGGGTCTGAGTCAGTAGTCAGTGTGAGGTATATGCGTGTGTCGGGGGGAAGGCGCTCATACTGCCCAGTCTCAGTGTCGATGAGCAATTGCCCGTTGTAGTTGCCGCAGTAAGTCGCATTGAAGAGAAAATAGCGGTCACCTGGCAGAAAGACGCTCCGGAGTGTCTCCGAACAATAGTAAGGTCCTTTGAAGCCGTCCCCTTGGGTGAGGGTGAGGTAGGGTTTATCTCTTATGACAAGCCTTCGGAGTCGAGCGGATTGATCGTCGACAAGGACAACCCCTTTTTCAGGGAGCACAGCATCTCGGTAATCCTCAATTGAAAAAGAGAAGAAGGGCGATTCGACAACGCCGCCTGTCAAGCCGCCCACGGGAATTTCGCGCGCGTCGGATACGCCGACGTCTCTGATGCTCTTGCCATCAAAATACCTGAGCTCTAGATCGCCGGTTTCAGTCGGCGCAGAAAAGTAGATCCCGGAGCCACGCCCGAAGAAGTAGGTGTACGCTGGAAAAGGGCTCAACGCCCGCTGCATTCTTCCTGCTTGAACTTCGTATTTCCAAAGTTCCCCCTTATCTGAGAAGAGTTGCGATCCTTTGGACTCGTAATACTCGTCTCTTATCAGGTATAGGCTCTTCGAGTCCCTTGTCCATTGAAAGTCATCGTCGCGATAGAAGTACTGGCCTATTGGCTTCGGCTCGCGGTAGATCGAATCCACTGGTACCACCTGGCGAACTAGCGTGCCGTCTCGTCCAACGACTGTCAGCAACCCATTTGCAACAACCGCGATCTCGGTCCCATCCGGGGAGACGAGAAAGTTCGTAATGTCGCCGCGCAGCAGAGTGGGCGCATATGGGTTGAGGCTGTCGCTGTTCTTGAGCTCCTTGCCAATTGAGAAGAAAAAGCGCGCATCTACCTTGGCCTGAAAGGCACTGGGGTGGAAATCCAGAATGTTGGACGGGATATCCGGTACACGAAACCATATGTAGGCTACCCAGCCAAGAAGCGCCAGGATGATAACGCCTAACACCGCCACGAGGCCTTTTATGAGCTGAGCCATTATCACGCTTGTTGGAGCAGCGCAATGTTACCTTTTCTGATAGTACCGGGCCACTACAGATTCCCTGCCTGCGGCAGGCAGGCTCGGAATGACAGTGTGGTGGTCGGAACGAACATGGAGAATGATCACGGGCCTTGCGGTGACACCGCTAGCGGGTGGACCAGTAGAGGAGGGCGATGAAGAAGAGCTGCATGGGGAGGCGGAGCCAGAGGGCGGTGGCAGGCTTGCCGCGGAGGGTGACGTGCTTTTGCGCGGCGTTGACGTTGGCGATGAACATGGTGATGAGCAGAAGGATGAGGCAAATGCCGGCGAGGGAGCGGAAGCGCGGAAGGAACAGGCCGGCGGCGCCGAGGAGTTCGAGGACGCCGGTGATGTAAACGACCAGGAGAGGCTGCGGGAAGAAGGAGGGGATCATACGGGCGAGGTCATGGCGCATTTTGGTGAAATGGGCGCTGGCGGTGAAGAGGAACATGATCGCGAGGGCGTAGCGGGCGGTGGCATGCCAGGAGGCGAGCGGGGCGACTCCGAGGGCGCCGATGGCGCGGAGGACGAGCCAGGAGGCCAGGAGGACGATTAGGATGAGCATCGGTGTGATGATGGCATGTTGTGAGCTAAGGTGGAAGGCCGCTCCAGGGCGCGGCCGTAAGAACGTAAGGCAGAAGCACGGCGGCGAGGCCGTAGAAGTTGCCGAGGAGAAGAAAAAACGATATGGCGAGGCCCGGGCGGCGGGACACGGCGATTTGTAAAGAATAGAGGGGAAAGGATTTAGGCGGAGCGAGAAGCGGCAAAGCACGTGCAGGAGGGGATTGCGGGGGAAGCGGAGCTTGATGATGATGGAGTGCGGACTAGCTCGGCGAACATTCACAAACACAACCGTTGGTACAGCGGCAGGCACCGGTATGGCCTCAAGCACAGGCATGAACCCAGGGACATTTATGGATATGAGCGCATGTACGGGCACGAGCACAGACACGAATGTGGTCGCGAGCACGAGTACAGATGAGGGCACGAGCTCAGGCAGAAGCGAAAGCACCAGCACGGCGGGTTCTTGGGGGAGGCCGCGGGCGACGTCCAAAACGGGTTGGAAAAAAATGGGGAGAGAAGTAGCGGTCGTGGTCCTGCTGTTCGTTCAGGTACTCGTTCAGGTGTTCATCCGGGCCCTTCAGCCATCATCCTAATGCGCGTGCCATGGCGCGGTGGCAGGCTTGGCGGAGCCCCTCGGGGCGGCGCAAGCATTGCTCCCGCACGCCGCGAGGAAGATTTATACTTAGACCAGCCCGCCTAGGGCCCGGGGGACAGGGGCCACGGCCAACATAATGGATAGCGCGAAGGAAAAAACGAGACAGGAGACGGTGGAGTCCGCCACCGCACCGACGCTGCGCGAGCGGCTGAAGGCGCTGAACAACGTGCCGCCGGTGCTGGGAATGATCTGGGAGGCGGCGCCGCGAGAGGTGTTTGGCGGCGTACTGTTCCGCGTGCTGGTGGCGGTGCTGCCGGCGGCGGCGCTGTTCGTCACGAAGTACATCATCGACGCGCTGGTGGCGCGCTACGACCACGGGACGGCCATTCCGCATTATTTCTGGTGGCTGGTGGCGGCGGAGTTTGCGCTGGCGTGCCTGGGGATGATTTTTTCACGGGTGGCGGATTTCTGCGAGACGGTGACCGCGGATTTGTTCACGCGGTACATCGGCAAGCGAATCATGGAGCACGCTTCGCGGCTGGACCTGACTTCGTACGAAGATCCTGTCGTCTACGACAAGATGGACCGCGCGAGGGTGCAGGGGACGGATCGCGTGGCGATGATTCGCGCCATGGGGCAGTTGATTCAGCAGGCGATTACGACGCTGACGCTGGCGGTGCAGGTGGCGTTTTATGCGCCGTGGATTTTGCCGATTTTGTTTGTGGCGGTGCTGCCGGCGTTCGTGGGGGAGACGCACTTTTCGTTCTTGGGATATTCGCTGAATTTCCGCCAGACGCCGGCGCGGCGGGAGATGGACTATTTGCGAATCGTCGGCGGGAGCAAGGACAGCATCAAGGAGCTGAAGCTATTTGGGCTGGGGCCGTTTTTCGTGAACCGCTACACGACGATTACGGATGAACTTCACGCGCAGACGGTGGCGCTGGCGCGGCGTAAGCTGATTGCCGGGACGTTTCTGACGCTGCTGGGGACGCTGGGATATTACGGGACGTACGCGTATGTGATCTACGAGACGGTGCTGGGAAGGTTCAGCATCGGCACGTTGACGTTGTTGACGGGAGCGATTGCGGGAGCGAGTACGAATATTCAGGCGGTGTTCTCGACGTTCTCGGGAATCGCGGACCAGGCGCTGTTCATGACGGATTTGCTGGAGTTTTTCGCGGTGCGGCCGCGAGTTTTTTCGAAGCCGAACGCACTGCGGGTGCCGCGGCCGATTCGGCAGGGATTCGAGTTCCGGAATGTTTCGTTTTCGTATCCGGGACATTCGCGGGTGGTGCTAGGGAACGTCAGCTTCACGCTGGAGCGTGGCGAACGGATCGCGCTGGTGGGAGAAAACGGGCAGGGGAAGACGACGATTGTGAAGCTGCTGGTGCGGTTGTACGACGTGACGGCCGGGCAGATTTTGCTGGACGGCGTGGACCTGCGCGAATATGAGCTCGAAGATTTGTGGAAAGAAATCGGCGTGATTTTTCAGGATTTTGTGCGTTACGAGATGAGCGCGGCGCAGAACATCGCCATGGGGCGGATCGAGCAGGCGCAGAGCGAGGAAAGCATTCGCGTCGCGGCGGAGAAAAGTCTGGCGGACCAGGTGATCAGCAGGCTGCCGAAAAAATACGGGCAGATGCTGGGGTCGCGGTTCGAGGGCGGCGTGGACCTCTCCGGTGGCGAATGGCAAAAGATTGCGCTGGCGCGGGCGTATCTGCGCGACGCACAGTTGCTGATTTTGGACGAGCCGACGGCGTCGCTGGACGCGCGGTCGGAGCACGAAGTGTTCCAGCGCTTCGCGGAGCTGACCGAGGGCAAGATGTCGCTTTTGATTTCGCACCGGTTTTCCACGGTGCGGATGGCGAACCGCATTCTGGTGCTGGAAAACGGCAGAATCGCGGAGCAGGGCGCGCATGACGAACTGCTGAAGAACCGCGGACGGTATGCGGAGATGTTTGAATTGCAGGCGGCGAACTATCGATGAGTATGCTGTCGAAGAAAGAGTGAGGCCTGTTTACAAATGGCGACCCCAAGTGCAGTACCCATAAATCCCCAGAAGGACCCTGCGGCGGAACCTAAGGCCTGCGGCGAAGCTGCCGATCATAAGGATGTGGGCAGCGAAACACGCGCGGCCGGACTGAGCGAGCTTCGCGCGCGCGCGATTCAGACTGCTGCGGAGCAGCGTGTTTCGGAGGCGAAGGGAAGCGCGCTGCCACTCGAAACGAAACTACAGGATGCCACCGACGCCATCGACAAAGCCTTTGAACAGCTGAAAACGATCGCGAGCTCCGGCGCGGTGCTTTGCGGCGTGCACCGCAAACTTTTCGAGAGTTCCGACGTGGTGCGCATGGCGCTGGAAAATGCGCGAGGCAGCCTGAAAAAAGCGGAATTGGTGCCGCAAGTGACGACGGCGGAAAACGAGACGGTGCCGCGCGCGTATGCGGCGATCGAGAAGTTCTTCGAAGCGATCGATTACGATTTCGATGCGGAGAAGTTCTCGATTTATTTCCGCGCGTTTCAGGAGAAGCGCCCACTGCAATTCGCGGAAGACTGGCTGCTGGTGGCGTTCGCGCAACTGCTGGTTTTAGACCGCATCCGGCGCGGGATCGAGGCGCTGCCGCTGGACGCGAAAGCGGCGACGGCGGCGAATGCGGCGGAGACGGAGAACGGCGCGCGGCTGGCGACGCTGCTCGCGAGCCTGCGGCGGCTGGGCGACCTGGAACCGGAAGAGATTATCGGGGCGGTGAGCGAGATCGACCGAGTGCTGCGGGCGGACCCGGCGCAAGCATACGCGCGGATGGATTTCGAAAGCCGCGAGGCGTATTGCCGGGCGGTGGCGGAGCTGGCAGCGCAGTCTCCAGTGGGTGAGCGTGAAGTGGCGGAAAAGGCAGTGGAGCTAGCGGGCGCGTCTCCGGCGGCGGCGACGAGGAGGGGTGTGGAGCGGAGATCGCACGCCGGGTATTACGTGATCCGTGAAGGCCGGAAGATTCTGGGCGAGGCGATCGGATATCGCGCGTCGTTCGCGAGGCGCTTGCGCACGACCCTGCTGCGATCGGCTGATTTGGTTTACCTGATGGGCATCGAGCTGATGACCATGGCGGTGATCGCGCTGGTGCTGATTCTGGCGCACGGGAAGTTGCCCGGCTCGGTGGAGCTCTTGCTGTTCCTGCTGCCGGCGCTGGAGTGCGCGGTAGCGACAGTGAACACGCTTTCGACGCAGTTCGTTTCTCCGCGAGCGCTGCCGAAGATGGATTTTTCGCAAGGCGTTCCCGAAGAATACGCGACGGTGGTGGCGATTCCGACGCTGCTGATCAGCGAAGAGCAGACGCGCAAGGCGGTGAACGATCTCGAGGTTAGATACCTGGCGAACCGCGACGCGAATGTTTATTTTGTGCTGATCACCGACCCGCCGGACTCGGTGAAGCAGTTCGACGAAAAGGACCGGCTGGCGCCGCTGTGCGCGGAGCTGATCCAGAAGCTGAATGAGAAGTACGCGAAGGACGGAAAGGATTCGTTTTGTCATTTTCACCGGAACCGCGCGTATAACCCGACGGAAAAAATGTGGATGGGCTGGGAAAGGAAGCGCGGAAAGCTGCTGGATTTCAACCGGCTGCTGCTGGGGCAGGAAAACGGCTT
>JASHQB010000056.1 GCA_030037775.1 Candidatus Acidiferrales bacterium | reverse complement strand
CGCTGGGTGCGCGGCGCGTGCAGGTGCGCAATATTTTCGTGCTACAGGGGTTCTTGGTGGGAGTGACTGGCACGGCGATCGGCTTGCTGCTGGGCTACGCATTTGCATGGACGGCGAACCACTGGCGGTTGGTGCCGCTCAACCCGGAAATCTATGCCGTGCCGTATGTGCCGTTCCACTCGAACGGATGGGACGCGTTGTGGATCGGAGCCGCGGCGCTGGCGATCAGCGTGGCAGCCACGGTTTATCCAGCGCGCGCCGCTTCCGGCACTCGCCCGGTTGATATTTTGCGAGCTGAATAGATGGGTCTGGGCGCAGGTGTCGGCGTCGCGAGCGGCATGCTGCGAATTGTGGTCACAACAGCGGTCCATTTCCATGCATCTGAGGATTCAGATAGAGCACTGTGCGGGGTTCCAGTCGTAGGTGGGAAACAAGTCCTGTTACTAAGGTACAGTGCCGCTGATGCACAGCTTCTGGCGTAGTGGGCGAGCAAAAAAACGCCGCGTGTTACAATAGGAAGGAAACTACACAGTCATTATGTGCAATAAATTGGTCGCGAAAGAGGGTCGAGGAAGAAGCGGTTTGGTAAAGTCACGGAATCAAACGAAATAGCGAGGCACGGCTTCGGCACGGGAATTGACTGGAACTTTAGGGTTCAGGGAAGAATCAAAGTTGTAGGTTCACTTAGGGCAGGTTTTGGACGGCGGAACGGCACGGAGGATGCAGGGGACGGAATCAGGGTGGAAACGGCGCAATGACGAGCCCAACGGCAGCAACGGTCGAGACGCAGCAACCGAGGATATCGGCGGCAACTGGTGCGCAGCCGCTGGTTCGCGGTGAGGCGCTGCGAAAAGTGTTTCGGTCAGGAGAAAGCGAAGTTGTGGCGCTGGCTGGTGTGACCCTAGCGGTCGCGCCGGGAGAAATGGTTGCGCTGATCGGTCCTTCTGGTTCGGGAAAAAGCACGTTGCTGCATCTGCTGGCCGCGCTGGACACGCCCACGAGCGGTACAGTATACTTCGCCGGAAATTCGTTGGCGGCGCTCGCGGAAAATGAATTGGAGGATTTCCGGAGCCACGCGGTGGGTTTTGTGTGGCAGAGGCACCAGCTTCTGGCTGACTTTACCGCCGCGGAAAATGTGGCAATGCCGCTGTTGATTCGGGGGAACACGGCGGGAGAGGCTCTGAGTTCGGCGCGGGCTTGGCTTGAGGAAGTTGGGCTTGCGGATCGCGCAGAACACAGGTCAGGCGAGCTCTCCGGCGGTGAGCAGCAGCGTGTGGCGATTGCCCGGGCCCTGGTGACTCGGCCGAAGTTGCTCCTGGCTGACGAACCGACCGGCGATTTGGACGAGCGAAATACGGAGTCGATATTCGAACTCATGCAGCGCTTGCACCGGTCTCATCATCTGACTTCGATTCTTGCAACCCACAATCTTTCTTTGGCGCAGCGCGCAGACCGCGTGCTTGCGCTGGAACATGGTTTGTTGACGTCGGATGACGCAGGGTTCGCGCACCGCGCTTCCGGGCGCGTCGCGGCAGGGGAGTCTTTGGCTCCAGAAGGGCGCGGGTGACCCGTGTTTGAACGGTACACAGAAAAGGCTCGGCGCGTGATTTTCTTTGCGCGATACGAGGCCAGCCAGTACGGCAGCCCCTATATCGAAACGGAGCACCTGCTGCTTGGGTTGCTGCGTGAAGACAAGGGACTCGCCAATCGTTTCCTGCGCACGCATGGCTCCATTGAATCCATCCGCAAGGAGATCGAGACACGCATCACCGTTCGTGAGCGAATTTCCACATCGGTGGAAGTGCCGCTGAGCCAGGAGTGCCGCCGCATCTTGAATTACGCCGCGGAAGAGGCGGAGCGGCTGAATCACAAGCACGTGGGAACAGAACACTTGCTGCTGGGAATTTTGCGGGAAGAGAAATCGTTTGGTGCGGAGATTTTGCAAGAGCGGGGATTGCGTCTTTCCGGTGTGCGTGAAGAGCTGGCGCGCAGCGCGGGAGAAAAAGTGCCGGTCAATCGCCCCAAAGAGACTTCGCTGTTGGCTGAGTTCAGCCGCGATTTGACGCAGGCGGCGATGGACGGGCAGCTCGATCCGCTGGTGGGCCGCGAACGCGAACTGGAGCGGGCCATTCAGATTCTCTGCCGCCGCACGAAGAACAACCCAGTGCTGATCGGCGAGCCGGGCGTGGGCAAGACTGCCATCGTGGAAGGCTTGGCGCAGCGCATCGCCGACGGAGACGTGCCGCCGTTTCTGGCAGACAAACGGATTTTGTCGCTGGATTTGTCGCTGATTGTTGCGGGCACGAAATACCGCGGGCAATTCGAAGAACGCCTGAAAACCATCATGAAAGAGCTGATGGAGAGCCAGAACGCCATCGTGTTCATCGACGAATTGCACACGCTGGTGGGCGCAGGCTCGGCGGAGGGTTCGCTCGACGCCGCCAACATTCTGAAGCCGGCGCTCAGCCGTGGCGAGATCCAGTGCATCGGCGCGACGACCCCGGGCGAATATCGCAAATCGGTTGAAAAGGACCGTTCTTTGGAGCGCCGCTTCCAGTCTGTGAAGGTTTCGGCTCCGGGCGAGGATGAGGCGATTCGCGTTCTGCAAGGCGTGCGCGACCGGTATGAGAAGTTCCACGCCGTTTCGTACACGGATGAGGCCATCCAGTACGCGGTGTATCTTTCGAACCGTTATATTCCGGACCGCTTTTTGCCGGACAAGGCCATCGATTTGATCGACGAGGCCGGAGCGCGCGTGAAATTGCGCCAAGCGATGCTGCCGGAGGAAGTTTCCGAAGCGCAAAAGCGCGTCAAGTTCATCACGCACCGCATGGAAACGGCTATCGCCAATCACGAGTTCGAAAAGGCGCGTTTTTATTCCGAGGAGGAGCGCAAGGAAAAGGAGAACCTGCGCGCGTTGCGGGAGAAACTGAAAATCGACGACTCTTCCACCGGCACGGTCACGCGCGAAGATATTGAAGAAGTGGTAGCGCGCTGGACCGGCGTAGCCGTGACGGCGATCAAGGAAGACGAGCAGCAAAAGCTGCTGCGCATCGAGGAAGAGCTGCACAAGCGGGTGATCAGCCAGGACAAAGCGATCACCGCGCTGGCGCGCGCGATTCGCAGGAGCCGCGCCGGACTGAAGGCTCCGGGGCGCCCGGTGGGCTGCTTCCTTTTCCTGGGGCCGACAGGTGTGGGCAAGACGGAAGTAGCGCGGCGGCTGGCGGAATTTTTGTTCGGCAGTGAGAAGTCTTTGGTGCGCTTCGATATGTCCGAGTACATGGAGAAACACTCGGTGTCGAAATTGATCGGCGCGCCCCCGGGATACGTGGGTTATGAAGAAGGCGGGCAACTGACCGAGCGCGTGCGGCGCACTCCGTATTCCATCATTCTCTTGGACGAAATCGAAAAAGCCCATCCGGATGTGTACAACATCCTGCTGCAGGTGTTCGAAGACGGGCAACTGACCGATGGGCTCGGCAACACCGTCGATTTCCGCAACACGATTCTGATTCTCACGTCGAACCTCGGTGCGCGGGCCCTGCACAAGCAAGCGACCATGGGTTTTCAATCCGGTGGCGATGCGCAATCCAAGAGTTTGGATGACGTAGTGATGAACGAAGTGAAGCGAGTTTTCAATCCGGAATTTCTGAACCGCCTGGACGAAGTGATTCTGTTCAACGCACTCACCGACGAAGACCTCCTGCGCATAATTGATTTGCTCGTCAGCCAGATTAACGATACTCTCGTGCACCGCCAAGTGCAGATTCAGATGACGCCGGAGGCACGGCAGTGGATTTTGGAGAAGACTTGCACCGATCGAAATTACGGCGCACGCCCGCTCCGCCGCGCGCTTCAGAAGTACGTCGAGGATCCGCTCTCGGAGGCGCTAATTCAAGGCGGGCTTCAACGCCCGGCCATCATGGAAGTGTATCTGGCGCCTGATGGCTTGGGCTTCCGTCCGGTTGTAGAAGCAACCCCAGTGGCCCACTAAAGAATCCTACACGCGCATGCTGGACGGCGGGGACAGTCCGGCGGGGGAGCACAGAATATTGGATGGCGGAGCGCGGCTTTGACTCCAAGCGAAGCCGTAGAGAAGAAATCTTGCCTGCATGCTACTTCGCTGGGAGTGGTCGTGTGCACCTTGCTGTTTGGGTTGTGTCTCCGTCCTGCCTCTGCGCAGCAGTCCGCCAGCCCCCAGCAGCAGGCAAGCACCGCGCAGCCGGTTATTGAACGCATCGAGTTTGACGGCCTCTACCGCATTCAGAAGGAGGCTCTCTTGGGGCGGATTTTTTCCCGACCGGGCGATCCGTACAACGTGGACGCGGTCCGCCGGGATTTCCGTGCACTTTGGAATACGGATTTCTTTGAGAACATTCGCCTGGAAGTAGAAGATAGCCCGGACATGCCCAACGGCAAGATTTTGGTCTTCTACGTGACGGAACGGCCCACCATTCGTAACATCTCTTACAAAGGGAATAAATCCGTTTCGGAGTCCGATATTCTGGACGCGTTCAAGGACCGCAAAGTCGACCTGACGGTGGAGAGCCGCTTTGACCCCACAAAAGTGAAGCACGCCGAGGTGGTCATCCAGCAATTACTCGCCGAACACGGCCACATGTTTGCGACGGTGAAGCCGACGTACGAGCGCATTCCCGCCACGAATTCAGTCAGCCTGACCTTCAACATCGATGAGGGGCCGAAGGTCAAGGTTGGGCACATCGTCATCACAGGGAACCACGTATTTTCGGCGACGCGAATCATACGCTCAATGCACCATTCCCGCCCGATTGCGATCCCGCTCGGTTTCGCCGATATCAATCTTTTCAGCAAGACGTATGACAAGGACAACCTCGATGAGGACATCGCGGTCGGCATTGAGGGTCTTTATCGCGACCACGGCTATTTCCGCATTCAGGTAGCGCCGAACGGGCCAATACTCAATACCGTCAAAACCGAGCACAACGGAATTCCCGGGCCGTGGCCGCTAATCGGGCGCCGGCGCAGCATTCGCACGGACATCACCCTTCCCATCGAGGAGGGCGCGCAATATCGCATGGGCCGGCTGGTGATCCGCAGCGCCAATCTGGATGAGAATCTTTACTTCAACGCCCCATTTCTGGAGTCGATTTTTCCGATCAAGAAGGGGCAGATTCTCGACACCTCGAAAATCCGAAAGGCCATCGACGACTACACGAAACTCTATGGTGATTACGGATTCATCGATTTCACGGCGAATCCTGTTCCCGAAGTCGACGACGCCACCAAGACGGTCAACTGGACAATCGACTTCGATCAGCAGAAGCAGTTTTACGTCCGGCGCATCGAGTTTTCCGGCAACACAACCACACGCGATAAAGTGATCCGGCGCGAAATTCTTCTGGATGAAGGCAGCCTGTTCAACGACCGGCTCTGGGAGCTGAGCATTCTGCGCCTGAATCAGCTGGGCTACTTCGACGAAATCAAGAAGGAAAACGCGGATCTGAAACGCGACACCAAGGCCGGCACCGTCGACATCACGCTCAAGGTGAAGGAGAAGGGCAAACAGTCCATCAGCTTCACGGGCGGCGTCAGCGGGCTGGCGGGAACCTTCCTCGGTCTGGCGTATCAGACCAACAATTTCCTGGGCCTTGGCGAGACGCTCACATTTTCCGCGAACGTGGGCAGCATTCAGACCAGCGAGCTTTTCAGTTTCACCGAGCCCTATTTGTTCGATCGTCCGATTTCCACGGGGTTTTCGGTTTTCGCCAACAAGTTCAATTTTAACCAGGAGAAGCAACTGTCCATCCTGGTGGGCCAGTCGGTTGCGATCAATCCCGCCCTCGCGCAGGACTACAGCCAGAACAGCAGAGGCTTTACGCTGTTTGCCAGCTACCCGTTGCATCGGTTTGCGTTCACTCGAGTGGGCCTCACTTATGGCTGGACGAAAAGCAATATCTCGGCGTTCAGCCAAGCTTCACAGTTACTGTTCCAATCGCTTCAGTACACCAGTCTTCAGGGCCCGTCGCAGTTGAACGGCATTATCTCCAGCAAAATCACACCGTCGATTACCTACAATACGATCAACAATCCTGTGAATCCGACAGCGGGTAAGAGTTTCTCTTATTCGATTCCCATGGAAGGCGGCCCGCTGCTGGGGAATGTCGATACCGTCGGGAACATTTTTCAGACGGAATATTTCCATCCGACATACCACAAACGCAATGTGATCGGGATGCGCCTGACACTAGGGTGGATGACGGGCTACGGCGGAAAGCTCATTCCGCCATTTGAACGGTTCTATCTTGGCGGCGAACAAGATGTGCGCGGCTTCAATTTCTTCAACATCTCGCCGTGGACCTTCATTCCGTCGGTCGTGAATCAAGCGGTCACAATCCAGAACCCAACGGTCTTGGGGCCCAGCGGGAATCCCACGACGCAAACGGTGAGCGTCCCGACGTTGGAATACTTCGCGACGCGCCCAGGAGGCGATGTTGAGACAATCGGCAACTTCGAGTACCGCATTCCGATCGCCGGCCCGGTGAGCCTCAATCTGTTTGGAGATCTGGGCATTGACGGCATCTTACGGCCGAGCCAGTTACAACTTGACCCCACAGAGGATCAGCTGGTGAATTCGGAATTTCCCAATCCGTTTTTTCCCAACACAACCGTGTCGCAAAGACTTTCTATCGTCCAGGGAACGAATTGGACGCCGCGCACGTCCACCGGCGTAGAGGTTCTGGTTTTCCTGCCGATCGTACGGGCGCCGTTTCGGTTCTATTACGCGTACAATCCGACGCGGCTAAACGAACTGATCCAGGGGCCGGAAGGAGCTTATTATCTGAGCCCCGCGGAGATCGCGTCCTTACCGCCGGGCGCGCTGCAATCGCAGGTGATTCCTGTGCTAAATCAGTTGTTGAGTGAGCAGGTACAAAGGTTCCCAACCAGCCTGGTTGAGCCGCGCAGCACGTTTCGGTTCACGGTTGGAAGAACGTTCTAGGGTTCGGCGTCGTGAGCTCGAGCGGACATGGGCAAAAGAGAAACTGAGAGCAGGTGTCGCAGGGAACTGGCGAGCACAATTGGTGGAGGCGAGTGCATGAGATTTGGCAAGCTGGCGGCAATTCTATTGTTCACAGCCGTGGTGGCGGGCTGCGGCAGCTCCACAGCGATAACGGTGACGATTAGTCCGAGTGCGGCGACGGTCGTGCGGACTGGCACGCAGCAGTTCACCGCGGCTGTTGCGGGAATTTCCAATACGTTGGTTACCTGGTATGTCTGCAACCCTGCTCCGACAAGCATTGCCACGGGTTCATCGACAGTGGCAAATATCGCCCTGCCGACGGGCTGCGTCGAGGGCGGAAACACGACCTTGGGATCCATTACTGTGACGGGGCTTTATACGGGTCCTGCAACACTGCCTCCGAATTCCATGGTCAGCATCGTGGCGGTGAGCCAGGGTAATACCGATTACTATGCGATCATCGACGTGACCGTGGATTCCGGCGTCCGGGTCACGATGACTCCGTCCACAGTCACCGTCGGCACACTTGAGGAATTCCAATTCAACGCGACGGTTACAGGGAGCACCAATACGGCGGTGAGCTGGGAAGTAAACGGCATAGCGAACGGAGACGCCAGCACAGTGGGTGCGATTACGTCCACGGCCTGCACGGCGGTCATGCCGATCACGCCAACGTCATCCTATCCCATCCCCCCGGGAACGAGTTACGGCTGCTACATGGCGCCCGCTACGCCGCAGTCTACCATTACCATAACAGCGGTTGCCGCCGCGGACACCAGTCAATCAGCGAAGTCATCGGTGGACGTTGTGACGGCAACGGACCCGGCGTTCAGCACGAACATACCGCTCGAGCCTACCATGGCGGTAGAGGGTTCCGCGGAGCAGGACGTCTATCTTTTCGGCACCAATTTCCTCACCACCAGTCAGGCAGTGGTGAACGGTGCGCCGGTTCCTACGACCTTCGTTAACGTCAGTACGTTGCGTGCCACGATTCCCGGCAATTTCTTCTCGGGGCCTGTTCCTTCCGGGCTTGCCATTTCTATCGAGCGACAGAATGGCGACGTGATCCAGCCTGAGTTCTTGAGCGTCCAGCCCACGCGGCCTGCGGTTACTGCGCTAAGTCCGGTGAGTTTCCCGACGACCACGTCTTCGGGAACTCTTGACTTGAATGGCGGATATTTTTCGTCGTCTACGCAGGCGACCTCCGAAGGTGTGGCGCTTCCGGTAACACTGCTAAACAGCCGTCAGTTGCAGGTGACGCTGTCGAGTCCGAGCTTCTCCTTTACGACGCCGGGGTTGGTTCCGGTGCTGGTTCAGAATACGGATGTGCCCACAGGCTCTCCGTCGCTTTCTTCCGTCAACGTGGCGATTTCGCCGTCCGCTGCGAATATACCTTCGTCAGCGAACACACCCATCGCCGTGGGCACGCAACCTGTCGCCGTGGGTATCGATTCGGCCCTGGGCATTGCCGTCGTTGTCGACGAGGGCAGCGGCAGCGGTGGCGACGTGTCGTTGCTGAACCTCGATACCGGCGCGGCGCCGGTTACGTTGCCGGTTGGGAACGCACCCACCAGTGTGGGCGTGGATGACATTCTTCATCTGGCGGCGGTGGTGAACAGCACGGACAATACGCTTTCGATCGTCAATCTCCAGACGCAGGGGATTTCGACGGTCGCCCTTCCGGCGAATCCAACGGGAACCACTCCCGCGCCGACGCCGTATGCAGTGGGCGTGAATCCGCTTACCCATCGCGCGATCATCGCCTATTCGTCTACGAATATCGCCACGATTTTTGACCTTTCGACCAATCCTCCGAGCCTGGTTTGCACACTGGGTGGTTCCGATCCCACGATGCCAAACAACTGTTCTACGATCGCCAATTCGAACACCAAGCCGGTAAGCACGGGACCCACTCCGTCGATCGCCGTCGAGCCGCAGCTGAATTGGGCGCTGGTGACACCGGGCGGCTCGGGCTCGGTTTCCATTGTGGATTTGGGAAGCGACGCCACGACCAATCAAGTGGCGCGCGTACCCAACGCGATCGCGAGTTTCGTCAATGTGTCGACGAGCCTGCACGGCGCGGCCATCAATACGGAGACGGGACAAGCACTGCTTGTCGATCCAAACGAGTTGGAGATGACTGTTTTCAGCGTCCTCGATCAGACCGTCAACACGATAAGCGTGTCGCAGGGATATTTCGCCGCCGCTGTGAATCCGCTGACCGATATCGGTGTCGCGGTGAATGGGCCGAGCGGGATAGCCTCGGTCTTCGATTTGAATACGCTTGCACAGATCGGCAACAGCATTACCGTAGGGACATCCCCGCAAGCTGTGGCCATTGATCCGGGAAAGAACGTTGCGGTGATCGCGAACACCGGAAGCAACAACGTTTCCATTCTCTCTTTGGGCCCAATTCTCACCCCACAGATTACTGAGGTTAGTCCGCCGATTGCCTTTAGCACCGCATCTTCCGGCTCGCTGACGGTAACGGTGAATGGCTTTGGATTCTCCTCCGGTGCGCAGGTTCGCCTTGACGGAACCGTTCTGTCCACTACCGTCAGTTCGAATGGCCGGCAAGCGATTGCCACTGTGCCAGGAAGCATGCTGACAACGGCGCGCCGGTTT
>JASHQB010000055.1 GCA_030037775.1 Candidatus Acidiferrales bacterium | reverse complement strand
CCTCACTCGGCGGCGAGACTCGCAGTCATTCTTTTCTTCTCAGCAAGTTGCGCCCTCTTTGCGGTGAATCGCGCTCGTTCGCAAGAAGCGAATAGCGCGAGCGCTGGACATAGCGTGTTCGTGGTGCTTCTGGGCACCGGAACGCCGCGGCCGGACCCCGGGCGGCAAGGGCCGTCGCTGGCGATTGTGGCGAACGGCAAAGCGTACATCGTCGACGCGGGCACGGGAGTGGTGAGGCAAGCGGCGGCGGCGTACCGCAACGGGATCAAGGCGCTGTGGGCGAGCCAACTGGACATCGCGTTTCTGACGCATCTGCACTCGGACCACACACTCGGTTTGCCGGATTTGATTTTGACGCCGTGGGTGATGGGCCGGAGAGTTCCGCTGCAGCTCTACGGACCCGCAGGAACACAAGCGATGGCGGACAATATCGAGAAGGCGTACGCGGAAGACATCGAAGTGCGCATTAACGGGCTGGAACATCTGGGCACCGCAGGGCATCAAGTGGCCGTGCACGAGATACAGCCGGGGGTGGTTTATCAGGACGCGAACGTGAAGGTCACGGCGTTTGCCGTGGCACATGGGAGCTGGAAAGAGGCGCTGGGCTACCGATTCGACGCGGACGGAAAATCCATCGTGATTTCCGGCGACACGCGGCCGGTGGATAGCGTGATCGAGGCGTGCAAGGGATGCGACATGCTGGTGCACGAAGTTTATTCCGGAACGCCCGGCGGCTCCGGTGACGCGTCGTATTTTTCGTCGTTCCATACTTCGGCGCGGCAACTCGGAGAAATCGCGGCGAAGGCCAAGCCGAAGTTACTGGTGGTGTGGCATTACGTGCCGCTCGGAAACACCAACGAAGCGAAAATGGTGGAGGCGATCCACGAGATGTTCCACGGCACGGTGGTGGTGGCCAACGACCTGGACGTGATTTCGCCGTGACGGCGTGAGCGCAGTTTTTCCCAGGGCGTGGGCGAGGGGGCGGTCCGCGCGAAAAAACCTGCGACCAGCAAAACGGTGCGATGACGGGCCCGGATCTACTTGCCGGTTTCGAGCGAAATCGAAGAAGCAGTGATGATCGAGCCGGCGCTCGGTCCCTTTTCCGTGGCGAATGCCTCGTGGCCGGCAAGGGTTCCCTTTACTACAACCGTTTGGCCGGCGAATTTGGCGGCTTCATTTTGCGGATTCAAGACGTAAACTTTCTTGTCCGCGAAATTGAAGAACGCGTACTTGGCGTGCTGTTCCTGCACACACTTGAACGTGCAAGTGGCAGTAGGCGGCTTATTTACGCGATTGTAGCCGCAATACGTGTCGGTGACGTAGCCCATCCAGGTTTGCGTCGCGCCGTTGGGAGCGGCGAAAACGCTTAACGAGCCGGCCAAAAGAAACAAGAGACCGGCGCCGAATAGTCGTCTGGTCATGACCACACCTCCTTTGCAGGGAGTCTCTTCCTTCTCCGGGCGAAAGTCAATTTGCGGCACGGGGAGCCGGGATTAGCGGGAATTGCGCAGCGGCGGCGGCTTGACGGAGTGCAGGGCGAGCAACCATTCTTTCATGGCGCTTGGTCATAGCAAATTTGTAGGTATTCTAGATATCGGAGATCGGGAATGCCGAAGGGAATCGAAGTCGCGACCGTGAAAATCCTGGAAGAAGTCCCTCTCGCCGAGCACAGCAACTACCGCATCGGCGGGCCCGCGCGATATTTTTGTGAGGCCACGAACGAAGAGGAAATTCGCAACGGGGTGCTGTTCGCGCGCGAGCAGAGGGTGCCGCTTTTTGTTCTCGGCGGCGGGACGAACCTGCTGATCGACGACAGCGGCTTCAAAGGTCTGGTGCTAAAGGTGAACGTGATGCAGCTCGCGGTGGACGGGCAGACCATGACCGTGGGCGCGGGCATGATGGTCAGCGACATGCTGAAATTCACGATGGAGCATGCCTTGAGCGGGCTGGAATGGGCCGGCGGGCTGCCTGGGACCGTTGGCGGCGCAGTGCGCGGAAATGCCGGAGCGTTCAAAGGCGAAATCAAGGACCGCATCGTGAGCGTGGAGAGCTTCGACGTGGAAACGCTGGCGGCGGTGACGCGCGGGAACGCGGCCTGCAAATTCGGATACCGGTCGAGCATCTTCAAAGAGAAAAATGGCCGCGAGATCATTTTACGCGCGACGCTGAACATGGATAAAGGCGACGCGAAGATGATCGCGGCGGGCATCCAAGAGAAAATCGATTACCGGCTGGAGCGGCATCCCATGGAGTACCCAAACATCGGGAGCACATTCAAGAATGTGGATTTGGAGCTGGTGCCGAAGATATGGCGCAACGCGTTTGCGAAAGTGATCAAGGTCGATCCGTTTCCGGTGGTGCCGACGGCGTACCTGATTTCCGAAGCGGGTTTGCGCGGAATGCAGCATGGCAATGCGATGGTTTCGCCGAAGCATCCCAATTTCATCGTGAACCTGGGCGGAGCGACGGCGGTGGACGTGAAGTTCCTGATCGCCGCGGTGAAAGAAAAAGTTTTTGAGAAATACGGCATCCGACTGGAAGAAGAAATCCAGCTAGTGTAACGCCCGGGGATCCGCGTCCCTCACCTAGAAAGAATCCAGAAAAACAGGCAGGCAGAGCGCCAGCGACGCATTGACTCGCGCCACGATTCGACGGAGACTCCTCGGCAACCGAGGAGGGGGTGCGTATGAACTTGAAAATCATGGGAAATGTGTTCGCGGCCGCAGTGGCAATCGCCGCGGCGATTTCTTTTTCGCCGGCGGCACGGGCGCAAACCGGCGCGAGCAAGACGACCGCGGGCGGTGCAAAACCGCTGCTGCTGGAGAAAAATGAGGGCGAGCAGCGCGTGTGGCGCGATCCGCCGCCGGGAGGGTTCGTCTTGAAAGCGAGCCCGAAGAACAATGGATCGCAGCATCTCGTCTTCGGGACGGAGAATATGGTTCCCGGAGATGAAATACCGACACACAAGCATCTGGGGCAGGATGAAATCGTGTACATCGTGAGCGGCACAGTGCATGTGGATCTGGCCGATCAGAAACGCGATTTGCACGCAGGTGGGATGGTGTTCATTCCTGCGTATACGTGGGTACACATCAAGAACACCGGCACGGAGACAGCCAGCCTGGTTTTCGTGTTTTCGGCGCCGGCGTTTGAGAATCATTTGCGGTGCATGTCGGTTCCGGCCGGCGAAAAACCAACACCGATGACGGAAGTGGAACGAGAGAGGTGCGACCAACTGGGACACGTCTTCTACAAGGATCGCGAAGGAAAGGGCAAAATGTGATTACGGGCAAGTGTTAACGGCAGGCGATTACTGAAGTATTGCCTCGCCCCATGTCTTCGGATGAGCGAGCTGCGCGCCGGCGGGCCAGAATGTCCAGTTTTTCTGCGTGTCTGTCAGGTCGATGGAAAAGCCGAGACGCGCGCCGTGCGCCGACGTCAGAGCCAGTTTTGCCAAAGAAACCTGGATCTCCATCACGCCACCGGGGGCCAGGGGAAAATGATTTGCGGACCATCCTTGTTTTGTTTTGGCGCATTGGAAAACGCCGTTGCGGTCGTAAACGTTGTATTCGCCGTCTCCTTCGCAGAGATTGAAAGAGGAGTGCAGCCACCACTCGCCCGGTTGCCAGGAGTTGCTCCGTTGTTCGCGCGGGTCGAGCAACAATTCCGGGAAACGCATCTCTGTTCCGCGCGTGAGATGGATAAATGCGAAATAGAGATTGGACGCGTCGTGCTTGAACAGGACGCGAACGCGCCACCCCGGCGCAACATCGATGAACTTCGAGGAGGCGTCGCTCCATTCAAGGGGCGAGAGCTTTCCGTCGACGGTGACCGGCCGGCCAGCAGGAATGATGATTTCGACCGCCGCTGACCCATGCGCTGCCAGAGGCAACGCCGCCAGCAGGAGAATCAGCGGGAGAGAACCAAGAAGAAAGGAGCTCTCGCCGCCTCTTATGCGCAAACGACTACACGCAGCGATCAAGTTCAACGTTCGCTGAACGACATCGTTGAACCGAAGACTCGCCACTCTTGTCAGCGACCGGCGGAGGCGCTTTTCGCTTTATCCGCGCGGACCGTGGGCGTGTCGACGAGATGCTCGGCGAGGAACCACACCTGCAATTCATTGGTGCGAAGCACTTCGCTGACCAGCAAATCGTTGGTGCCGTCGTCTCCCGCATCCGCAGCGTTGCGGGCAA
>JASHQB010000054.1 GCA_030037775.1 Candidatus Acidiferrales bacterium | reverse complement strand
GAACCGCGCATGGACCGCGCCAAAGGAAAACCCTTCGCCATTCCCTCCGGAGATTACGCCCTCGCGCTCGAACGCTCGCCGCATTTCAGCGCCATCATGGGCTACGATTTTCTTACGCCGCACGTCCTCGACGTGCCCGGCTTCGACTACATCGAAATTCATCCCGGCAACAAGCCCGCCGACACGCTGGGCTGCTGTTTGGTCGGCGAGACGCGCAGCCCCGCCGCCCCAGACTGTATCGGCAACAGTGTGGTCGCCTTCAACACGCTGATGGCCCGCCTGAAAACCGCCAAGGGCGCGCTCCTCGCAATTTCTTATGTCGATTTCAAACCGGACGCCGAGTCCTGCCCAGTGCCCGCTGACCACTGACCGCTGACCACTGACCGCTCGCTTTTTCCCAGTCCCTCGTCACTAGCCACTGTTCTAAAAACAAAGGAGAAACTCCATGAAGCACCGCATCGCCAAAGCATCGCTCTGCGCCATTCTGTCTCTCTCGCTCGTCCTCGCCGGATGCAGCACATCGTGGATCTCGACCGTGCTCGCCGATTTGCCGGTCATCACCCAGGTGGCGCTCAATATCGCCAGCATCGTCGCCGTCGCGCAGGGCAAAGGACAGACCAGCTCCACCGTCACCAGCGAAGTGCAGTCGATCGCCAATCAGGTCCAGTCCGACCTCACGCTCATCCAGAGCCTCATCGCCAACTACAAGAGCGCCACCGCGGCCGAACAGCCCGGCATCGTGCAGAGAATCAGCGCCGCGCTCGGCGACGTGCAGACCAACCTGAACGCCATCCTCACCGCCGTGCACGTCAACGACGCCGCGCTGCAAGCCACCATCACCGCCGCCGTCGGCGTCGCCGTCACCACCGTCGCCGCCATCGCCTCGCTCCTGCCCGCGGCGCCGGGCGCCGTCCGCGCCAGCAATCCGGTGAAGGCTCCCTCGGCGCGCGAACTGAAAAAACAATTCAACGCCATCTTCGCCGCCAACGGCTTCCCGCAAGCTGAAATCAAATAGGAGGCGCAGGCAAGGTCTCTGCCGGCGAGAGAGCGGGTAACTATGTGGGGAAGAGAAGTGGTGGTTCTGCGGGAGGCCCTGCCCTACGGTTTCCGCGTCAGAGGAATTCGCCTTCGCGTCGCCGCCATGAATCCGAACAGCGCCAGCCCGATCATCGCCAGACCGTAAGTACCGGGCTCCGGGATGGTGCCGAGCGCCCCGTCCGTCGGGGCGCTCGGCCGATTGCCTTAGCTCAGCTTCCGCACCGCTAGCGCCAAGCCCAGCAGCCCGGTGGCCAGCAGCAGGAGCGCTGGCGGCTCCGGCGTTGCTCCCACCACGTGCCCAGAGATGCAAGCCTGCACGTTGCTGCAGTACGCCACGGTGTGATTGTCCGACTCGTAATTGCCCACGTCGGGGCTCTCGAAGACTTCGATTTCGTTGAAGAAGCCCGTCGTGTCCACAAAGTTCACAAACGCGTATTGCTGCCCAGCATCCTGACCCTTGAACGGCCCGCTCGGGTTGCCGCAGTACGCCTCCGGGCACGCACCGAGGTCAGCAATCAGGTCCGCTGGTGTAAACGTCCCAACCACGGTGCCGGAATTCAGAAACACGAGCTGATTGCCCATATCCAGCGCCGAGAGCCAGAACCCGAAGTAATTCACTCCTGGCACGCTGCTGCTCGTCGTGAGCGTGATGGTATAGCCGCTCGTGCCGCCAATCGCATCCACAAACAGCCCGGTGCCGCCTGCGCCGCCGTATTGAGTAGGCGTCTCGATGCAAGCGCCCGAGGAATAGGTCCCGGTGATCGCTCCGCCGGTGCCATAAGTCGTCGTGAAGCCGCCACAGCCTACCGACAGGCTGTTGAACGTCTCCGTGCCAAGCACGGTTGCACCGCTCATGATCGCGCTATCCGGCGTCGTAACGCCCGGCGCGCCGTAAGTGATCACAAAACTGTCTGCCTTGGCCGTCGCGCCAAGAAGCAACGACGCGGCTATCCCCGCCAGCACTAGACCCGATTTTCTCATTCGCCACCCCTTTGGTCCGTAGATGGACTTGTGGTTTAGGGCCGATACTAATTCCTCTCTCGCACGATAAGCGCCGATTCTCTTGGCGCTGAAATCACTCGACTTGCAGAGCGGCAGCCCCCTCGTACTCTGCAAAAACCTGCACCTTAGTAACGAACCATTGCACTATTCGTACTAGTCCGCGCAATTTCTGCGTCTGTGCCGCCATTCCCAATCGCTCCAACGATCCGCGCCAGGCTCGCAACCTCTTTTCTCCATCGCATGAAAGGAAACCCATGAAAAAATCCCCGCCTCCATTCCGTCTCGGCAAACTCGCGCCGCGCCTCGATTCCCGCACCCTGCAGCTCCGCGCCTATCTGCGCCCGCGCGCGCTCCCCACACCGCCGCGCTCCATCGACTGGACCGCCAACATCTCCTCTTGGCCCATGATGGCCAATGACCTGCTCGGCGACTGCACCTGCGCCGCCGCTGGCCACATGATCGAATGCTGGACCGCCAATCTCGGCGACGCCTTCACGCCATCCAGTGTGCAGATCATCGCCGCCTACTCCGCCACCAGCGGCTACGTCGCGGGCGATCCCGCCACGGACAACGGCGCCGCCGAGCTCGACGTGCTCAATTACTGGCGCCAGCAGGGAATTGCCGGCCACAAAATCGACGCCTACGCCGCCTTCGATCCGGCGAATGACCAA
>JASHQB010000053.1 GCA_030037775.1 Candidatus Acidiferrales bacterium | reverse complement strand
CACTACCACGCGCGCGTGTTCAACGAGGAAGGGCGATTGATGCTGGAGGATTTTGGCAGCTTGAACGGCACCTTCGTGAATGGACAGCGCGTGAAGATGGTCACGCTCAAGCCCGGCGACTCGGTGGCCATCGGGAAACATACGATTGTTGTGGCGGATTCGCGCGAAGGCTCAGACCCTTTCTGGAAAGGTGGGATTCCCAGACCGGCAGCGCCCAAAATCAACGAAACCGTAATGCTCGATACCAAGGAGCGCCGCGAGTTTCTTCAAAAAGTAGCGGCGGTCGGCGAGAGTGCGCAGGTGGCGCCGGCGCGCATCAAGGTCGCTACGCTGGTCGTGAACAAAGGCAAAACCGACAAGCACGAGTACACCTTAAGCGACAAACTCACGGTGGTAGGAAAATCATCCATGGCCACGGTCAAGCTGAAGGGCTGGTTTGCGCCCAAGGCCGCGGCGCAGATCAACCGGCGCGAAGACAACTCTTACTACATTGGCGCAGCCGATCACGTCCCGACGGTCAACGGGCAGCCGGTGATTCACCCAACCAAGCTGTCGCCGGGCGACATCATTGAAGTGGCGGGAATTCAGCTGGAATTCCTCTACCGCGACTGAAACTTTCTCAAAGGGGGGCAATACCAAGGGCTACAGCGGCTCTCGGCCGCTCACGGGGTGTTATCCACTTCATATACGGCCTCTGCGCAGTTCGTTGACCCCTGTTTTTCGCGTGTGCTAACTTAGCCAACGAGCTATCCCAGCCGCGCAGCGGTGGCGGTTTCATATCTGGTTTGCGGGGCCCGGCGCGATGGGAACCGATTCGCTGCAGGAATCCGCGCTAGACCCTAAAGGGGATGCTCGCGCCAGGCAGCACGAGCAAGGGGACCGAGAGACACGCATGGCATTGAATAAAGCCAAGGCCATGGAATCAGCGCTGAAATCGCTGAACCAGGGCAAAGTCGCTCAGGCAATTCAGGAGTACCAGACCATCCTGCGCAGCGACCCGAACGATCAGGTCGTGCTGATGACCGTCGGCGATCTGTTCGTGCGACAGTCGAATATGTCGCAGGCGGTGGAGTATTTCGAGCGCCTCGCGCAGCTCTATCTCAACGACGGTTTCAACAGCAAAGCCATCGCCATCTACAAGAAAATCTCCAAGCTGGCACCGAATGAGACGCAGCCGCTTGAAAAACTGGCGAATCTTTACGTTCAGCAAGGCATCCTTAGCGAAGCGCGGCCTATTTTCCTGCAGCTTGCTGAAGCACACCTGAAAGCCAATCAAACCGCCAAGGCCGTCGACGTTTTGCGGCGGCTGCTTGAAGTGGAGCCCGACAATCCGCGCGTGCAGCGAAGGCTCGCCGAACTTTACCTGGCCATGGGCCAGAAAAAGGAAGCGGCGCAGACCTACCTTCACTTCGCCCGCTACCTCCAGGAACACGGCGACGCTTCCGAAGCTCTCAAAATGGTCGATGCGGCGATTGCCGCTCAGCCCGGGGACTCAGCGGCGCTGCTGCTCAAAGCGCGGATGCTGGGTTCGACCGGAAATGCCGACGCGGCCCTCGATGCTTTGACCAAACTTCCAGAGGCGGATTCAACTTCTGAGACGATTGGTCTGCAAGTTGACTTGTGCCTGAAAAGCGGAAAAAGCGCGCGCGCCGTTGATCTGGTGAGCCACGCGGACCTGAAGGGCCCGGAGAAGTACACGTTGATCTCCAAGGTGGCCAACTCCCTGATCGATGCGGATGAGGCGGACAAGGCCGTCGAGCTCATCGGCGGAATCCGGGAGTCGGCGGTCTCTTCTGGAAACCAGGAGTACCTGGCCAAGGTACTCATCAGCATTCGAGAAAAGCTGAAGGACAGGCTGGAGCCGCAGGAATGGCTGGTCGATTTGTACCGGCGGACCGCGGACAACAATCTGTCGGAAGCGCAATCGGAGTTTGCCGACGCCTTGATTAATGCGGGCGACTTGCAGCGAGCTGAAACCACTCTCAAGGAGCTGCTGGAGCGCGAGCCGGATAATGAACTAGCGCGGCAGCGCTTGGGCCAGCTTCAGAAAAAACTCGGGCGCGCCTCCACGGCTCCCGCCGCTCTCGATGAAACTGCCTTTCCGCAACAGCCGGCTCGCGATCCGCTGATTGGGACGCCCGTACCGGCGTCGGTGTCCGCCAATGAAATGGGCCTCGATGATGAGACGCAGCAGTTCATCACCCAAGCGCTCACCGATGTGGACCTGTTTTCGAGTTACGGGCTTTCGCAAAAAGCCATCCAGCTGCTGGAAACCGTCTTACAGCGCGTCCCCCAGCATACCCCCACCCTTGAGCGCCTGCTCGACTTGACCCTTGGCACAGGAAATGATCGGCGCACGGCAGAGCTTGCCGCGCAGCTCGAACAGATTTACACGCAGCGCGACGACGCGAAGAATGCCGAGCGTTTCGCCGAGCTTCGCCGGCGTTTTCAACGCGCTTCCGGCGCGACGGAAGAGGAATTGGCAGCTTCTCCCGCTGCCGCCGCGCCTGCTCCCCCGCCCGTTCGGTCGACTCCTCCCGCGCCATCCGGCGCTGCTGCCCCTCCCGAGTTTTCGATTCCTGACGCCAAAGCGCCGCAGCCCGCGGCAGAGCCGGAAATTGATCTCTCCGACGAATGGGAGAGTCTGGCCACACAAACGGAGCCGGAAACAGCAGCACCGGTGGCGGCGCCATCGGCCGAGCCAGAGACCGAAATGGCGGAGTTCGATTTGGAACTCGTTGCAGAACCCGGCCACGGCAACAACGAGGCAGTGAATACCGAGAACCTGCTGGATCAGCTTGTCGCAGAGGTCGAAGGATTGGAAAGCGCCGCTCCGGAACAGCATCCCCCGGCTCCCGCTCCCGTTGAACAACCGAGCCGTATTCACGCGGAAGAGGCCGTCGAGACGCGCGAAGAAGCTCCCGTTGCTCCCATGCGCGCGCGGACAGCCAAGCCCGCCGGCGAAGCTTCTGGCAACGTGGACCAGTTAAGCGAAGTGTTTCAAGAGTTCCGCGCTGAGCTCGGCGAAATGGAGGAACAGGAGCAGGGCGAAGACCTCGAGACGCACTATAATCTTGGCATCGCCTATCGTGAAATGGGTTTGCTCGACGAAGCCATCGGGGAATTCCAAAAGGTGGCCAAGGCCGTTCAGGATGGGCAATCGTTCCGCTACGCCATGCAATGCTGCACGCTGCTGGGCCTGACGTTCACGGACAAGTCGGAGCCGAAAATTGCCGCTCTCTGGTATCAGCGGGCGCTCGAATTGCCGGGGCTGGAGCAGGAAACCATCATCGCATTGAGGTATGATTTGGGCGTGGCCGAAGAACAAGCCGGGAATACCAATGCCGCGCTCGATAGTTTCCGGCAGGTCTACGCCATGAACATCGATTATCGCGACGTTTCTGAGCGCATTTCGGCCCTGCAAAAACACTAAAATACACTTGGCACATCGTCTCCTTCGCGCGCTTCTGCTCCTCCTGTGGCTTGAATTGGGATTGCTGATCATCCTGATTCCCTGGTCTCCTTTTTGGGATGCGAATTACTTTCTCAATCGCTATCCGTCACTGATTCCGATCTTGCTTAATCCCTGTGTTCGAGGCGCGATTTCGGGCCTCGGCGTAGTGGACGCGGTGCTGGCTGTGGATTCGTTCCGGCGGAGGCGTCCCGCCGCCGCGCGCAGTTAACTCCAGGCAGCTCATGGTTCTCTGCTACGTCACGGATCGTCATCTCCTCAATAGGGCTGCGCCGCTCGATGATTTGTTGCAACGCGTCGAATATGCCGCGGCCGCAGGAGTCGATTGGATTCAGATTCGCGAAAAGGACTTGAGCGCGCGCGATTTGGCCGATTTCACGCGGCGCGCGGTGGCCTCCGTTCTTCGCGAGGCAACTGGCAGCAGGGCTGATGCACCGAGGGTGATTGTGAATGACCGGATTGACGTAGCCCTGGCCGCGGGCGCGCAAGGAGTGCATCTGTCCGCCGTATCGGTTCCACCGGCGGAAGCGATCTCTTGGCTGCGCGCCGGCAACGCCCCCGAGAGTTTTGCCGTCGGCGTCTCCTGTCACAGTTTGGAGGAAGCCATCGCTGCGGAAAAGGCCGGCGCGAGCTACGTTTTCTTTGGTCCAGTTTACGAAACGCCGTCGAAGGTGAGTTTCGGAGCGCCTCAAGGAATCGACAAGCTCGCCGAGGTGTCCCGCAGCTCACGCATTCCTGTGCTCGCGATTGGCGGCATCACCGAAGCAAATGCGCTTGCATGTCTTCGCGCCGGCGCTTCAGGCATCGCAGCCATCCGCGTGTTTCAGCAAGCGCCGGGGGCAGCCGCTCTCGCAGCGAGCGTGGCGCGACTCCGCGCACTGGCATAGAGCGCCGCTCCATCTGAAGAACTGTTTGCCGTATTTCTTTCGCTGCATCCATGGAATCGGCGTAAAGCATTCCCAGCGCGCGTGCTAAACTAGAATTGGAAGTCCCATTCAGACAGGCTATTCGTTTTGACCAAATGCCCAAGGAACTATTTGGAACGGACGGAATCCGCGGACTGCCCGGCAAATATCCTCTCGATGATGCGACGTTGTTTCGCACCGGCGTCGCGCTGGGCCAATATTTGTCGGAGCATCACGACGCTACAAAGTCGCTGCGCGTGCTAATCGGCATGGACACGCGCGAATCGGGGCCGGAGATCGCGGGCTGCATCGCTCAGGGGCTGCGGGTCGCGGGGGTTGAGCCTGTTTCCGCAGGAATCATGACCACGCCCGGAGTTGCGTGGCTCGTTCACAGCGAAGATTTCGCTGGGGGCGCGGTGATTTCCGCGTCGCACAATCCGTACCACGACAACGGGGTCAAACTGGTTTCGGCCAGCGGTATGAAATTCCCCGACGCAGCAGAAGCGCAAATCGAAGCGTGTATTCTTGCCGCGCAAAAGGAAAAGTCACCGGTACCGCGGCTGAGCCGCACCGGCCTGCCCCCCACGTCAGCGCTGTCCAACGACTATCTCTCCGCCCTGCGGCAGAGGGCCTTCGACGGCGCGGACTTTTCCAGCATGAAGATAGTGCTGGACTGCGCCAACGGCGCAGCGAGCAAGCTCGCGCCGGAGCTATTTCGCTCGCTCGGCGCTGAAGTCATCGCCATCTGCGACAGCCCCGACGGCAAAAACATCAATGCGGGTTGCGGCTCCCTGTATCCGGAAAAGATGCAAGAAAAGACCGTCGCTTCCCGCGCGGATTTGGGAGTGGCTTTCGATGGCGACGCAGACCGTGCGCTCTTTTCCACGTCGAGCGGCAAATACGTCGACGGTGACGCCGTGCTTTTTGCCGTCGGACGTTACATGAAACAAACCAGGACGCTCAAGGGTGACACCATCGTGGGCACATCGATGTCGAATCTCGGCCTGGAGCGGGCGCTGGAGCGCGAAGGGCTTCTGCTGGCGCGCGTGCCGGTCGGCGACAGGTACGTGCTCGAGAGAATGATCGAGATCAAGGCGAACTTGGGCGGCGAGCAATCCGGTCACGTGATCTTTCTCGATGATTCGACCACCGGAGACGGTATGCTTACGGCGGTCAAGATGGCATCCCTGGTATCGATCGCCGGAAAGCTCGACACGCTGCTCGATGGCTTGAAAGTCTTTCCTCAGAAAATCGTTAACGTGCGCGTGCGCGCGAAGCCGCCTTTGGACTCCCTTCCGCTGGTTGCAGATGCGATCCGCGCGGCGGAAAAGAAACTCGGCGATTCGGGCCGCATTGTGGTGCGCTACTCCGGCACCGAGCCGCTCGCCCGTGTGATGGTGGAAGCAGAGCGGCAAGTTGACGTAGACGATTGCAGCGCCTCGATTGCTGGGGCACTCGAATCCTCCGTAGGCGCGGCTTAGCTACCCCAGACATACTTCTACCTTACTTCTATTGCCCTTTTATTACTGACATCGTAAAGTACCCCGCACATAACAACTGCAGGAATCTAGCGAGGTGCGGAACCATGAAGCCCAGAATGGTTTTGACATTCGTTTCGTGCTTGTTCGTCATCGTGGCGCCAATCATTGCAAGGCCTCTTCCCGAGCCCCAGGCCCCAGCGCCGTCTTCCTATACCAATTCCACCGATGGATTGCAGAAACTTGTTTGGGACATGATCGCAGCGGAGAAAAGCGGAGGAGAGAATGCGCTTGCGCCGTACTTGCAGTCGCTGGCCCTTCCCGACCATGCGGCGTGGTTCTCTGTCATCTTTGGCGGGGACGATGGTCAGCAGCTCGCCATGTTTTACGATGCGTGGACGGACGCGCGGAATTTCCAGATCGCCGGGGACGTTGCGCGCGCGGTTGCGTCGCAGATGAGTGATGTGGCTGCCTTGGGCTTCGACCGCCCGGGCGATCCCGGCACAACGGACAAAGACAACTATTTTCTGGGGCTGGTGAAGCACCCGCAGACCTTTTACGTCGTTACCTTCAAATCGGGAGACGGCTCGACCATGCGCTGGGCCTACTTCGTTTACGACGCAGGCGCGTTCCGTTACCTGGGCCCGGTGGCAGATCTGCGGCTGGCTCCGCCTTCCACGCCAGCCGAAGGCACAACCACGCCGGAGATACCGAAGAGGATTCGCTTAGGCGGGGACGTTGCCGAAGCGCACATTGCGCATCGCGTTCTCCCTGTTTATCCGCCGGAGGCGCTGGCCCAGAAGTTGGAAGGCTCTGTAGAGCTCCACACGATTATCGCACCAGATGGAACCGTGCAATCCGTAGACGTGACAAGCGGCAACCCGGTGCTGGTCGAAGCAGCAGAAGCAGCGGTGCGCCAGTGGCGATTCGCGCCGGTCTTGCTAAATGGACAGGCCGTGACGGTAGATACGACGATCACCGTTCAATTTCATTTGCCATCAGGAATGCCCTCCGCGGGACAGCCAAGCGCTTCCGGAGCATACGCACCAATTCCCTCCTATCCCGACTCTCCGAGTGGCTTGACGAAAATGATGAAACAGATGCTGGACATGGCCCAGCATGGAAAACTGGAAGACCTGCAGCCATATTTTCATGCTCTGCTGGTCCCCAACCCGGATTCCTGGTTCTCGGCGCAATTTGGCGCCAGCCAGGGAACCCGCTTTGCACAGAACTATCAGAGCATGGAACAAAACCTGCCCATGCTGTTCGCGAATACATTGCAGTCGAATTCAGGACTAAAGTTCACCTCGGTAGAGGTACAGCGCTTTCGAACCGCGTGTACGGTTGACGCGAATGAATCCGAATATCCGGTCCTGGCGGCTCGCGAAGACCAGTCCATGTCGTTGTACGAAGTTCGCTTCGTCAAGGACACTGCCTATCGGTGGTTGTTTCCGTTTGCCTATGTGGACGGGGGCTTCCGCTATCTCGGCGATCTACAAGTCAAACAGCCCGACAACCGCGTCTATGGGGATAATATCCAATGGCCGAAGCTAATCCATGACGTCGCGCCAACTTATCCGAACGGATTCAACCGGCCCAACAACAGCGGCCTGGTCAAGCTCTGGGGCACGATTGGAGTTGACGGCACGGTGAGTGATCTGCACGTCATCGAAGGCACGTGCCCCTACGTGCAGGCGACAATTGAGGCAGTAAAGAAATGGCGCTTCACTCCGCTCACCGTAGACGGCAAGGCCCAGGCGACCACCTATCCATTTCAATACAGTTATGGACCGGGCCGGTGAGTGCAGCAGTCAGCCGATCCTTTTCCTGCGTGAAGAATTTCCGTGAGCGCCTGCGGTGGATGTGCGCGGCATGCGTCGCTTTGCCTATTTGTGTTGCGCCACTGTTTGCGCAGCAGGCAGCGGTCAGTTCCGCGGGAATAGCGCAGGCCGCAGCAGCACCCGTGATCCGTTCGTATCCGGATTCGCCGGAGGGCTTGCAGAACCTAATCAACGACATGCTTAAGCTGCAAAAAGACGGCGATGCCAAGGATCTCGCACCATACCTCCAGTCATTGGTCCTCCCTAATGCCGACGCGTGGTTTCGTGCGACGTTCGGCGATCAAATTGGAGCGCAACTTGGTGACTCTTATAACCGAATGAACCTTCCGCTCTCATTTCCAGACACGCTGGGCCAATTGCAGGCACACCGTACGACCAAACTTGCGGCCATACTTTTCACAGATTCCTGTAATCCAGAAGCCACGGATGCGGAGTACCCAGTTCTCATGAGCCGTACACATCAACAGCCTCTCTACGTCATACACGCAAGTTCCAACTCGCAACTCGGTATCTTGCAATATTTCGCGTATGTCGAGGGGGGATTTCGCTACCTCAGCAACTTTCAGATGAAGATGCCCGACAGTCATGCACTCAAAATCGGCGCCAATGTGATGGCGAAGAAACTAACCCGGACTGTCTTCCCCGTGTATCCGGACGAGGCAAAGTACAATCACATAGAAGGCAAAGTCGTGCTGCATGCGACCGTCGGAATGGACGGGCGTGTGTGCCAGTTGCAGGTGGTCAGCGGCCCTCCGTTGCTCAATCGAGCCGCTTTGGAGGCGGTTAGTCAGTGGCAATATAGCCCAACGACCCTCAATGGACAGCCTGTGGAAGTAGACACACTTATTACTGTAGTTTTCGACCTCGGTCCGGGACCATAGGAATGGGGTTAAAACCGGCGGCTAGCCGTCGAGGGGCCAAGCAGAGGGCTCGCATTCATCGCAGGCGATTTCGATTTGCTCGAGCGCCTTCAGAATGTCAGAAATCGCAGGCAGTTCACTGTCTTCCTCGACAATCCACTTCGCGTAAAGTTCTCCGTAGCGGTCGGCCACGAAAATGCCCTGGCGCTCGAGTCCGTCGGCATCTAACGCTTCCTCACCCAGATAGCGCGCGAGGGAATTTCCCGTGGCATCCGTTCCGGCGATGATTTCGGGCGGCAGTTCGCTTGGCAAGCCGGTGCGCGGCACTTTCTGGAAAACGATGAGCCCTACAGCTTCTTTTTCCTTCCAGTCTGCGGCATGGGTAACCAATTGCCCCACGAAATCCCACGCGACCGGCGAATCCGCGCGCAAGAACGCAATCACGCGATTGCGCTTCTGCTTGAAATCCCAGGCAGAGACGCTGCGCCCGTCGGAGGTTCGCAGGGTGAGTGGAGGAATCTGATACCGGAGTCTGAGGGCCTCTTGCATGGTTTTGGAAACTTCCACTGTACCACTCTGAGACAGATTCGCTGCAGAAAACGAAAGCCGGTGCCTCTTAGTGGACACCGGCTATGATTACGGCTGGAACGAAGTTGGTTGCTTGCGAGCTTCGCGTTTAGCTGCAGCCTGACGTGCTGCCGCAATTCTCGCATTTGTAGCAGCTGCCGTTGGGCGTCATGATCATGCCGCATTCGGAGCAGGACGGCGCGTCGTCGATGGCCGCGCGCGGACGCGATTTCTCCTCGGCGACGCTGACGCTGGCGGTCACGACCGGCGGTGAGAACGATGGAGCCGCCTGGGCGGGCGCTTCCAAAGAATCCGTGGTTTGCACCACGTAATCGGGGGAGATGAATTTGCCGCCGAGCCACCGGCCAATGTAATCGATGATCGACTTCGCGTACGGAATCTGCTTATTGCCGGTGTAGCCGGAGGGTTCGAAGCGCGCGTTCACGAATTTATCCACCAGCGCGCGCAGCGGCACGCCATATTGCAGCGCGATGGACACGGAAAGCGCGAAGCCGTCCATGATTCCGGAGAGCGTGGAGCCTTCCTTGGCCATCTTGATGAAGATTTCGCCGGGCTCGCCGTCGTCGTACATCCCCACGGTGAGATAGCCTTCGTGGCCGCCGACATTGAATTTGTGAGTGATGGAGCGGCGCTCGTTGGGCAGTTTCTTGCGGCCGGCGCGGAAAAGCTCTTGTTGCGCAGCAGCCGGCGCTTCGGTTTTCGACGCGGCGGTTGCCGGTGGCGTGGCAGTCTCCGCCGTTGCTGTTTCGCTTTTCTTCGCGCCCGCCGCGGAAAGAGGTTGTGAACGCTTCGAGTTGTCACGATAGATGGCCACAGCCTTGAGCCCTAGTTTCCAGGACTCAGCGTAAGCCTGCATCACATCGTCGACGGTGGATTCCTCCGGCATGTTGATCGTCTTTGAGATCGCCCCGGACAGGAACGGCTGCGCCGCCGCCATCATCCGCAAATGGCCGCGCCAGGCGATGGAGCGCCCGCCGTTGGTCGCGAGCGAGCAATCAAACACCGGCAGATGCTCGGGTCGGAGCGCCGGCGCGCCTTCGATCGTGCCGTGCTGGTCGATCCAATCGACGATCAGCGAGGCCTGCACATCGGAATAGCCCAGGCGCATCAGCGCGATAGGAACGGTGTTGTTGACGATTTTGATGACGCCGCCGCCGACCAGCCGTTTGTGCTTGACGAGCGCGAGGTCCGGCTCGATGCCAGTGGTATCGCAATCCATCATGAAGCCGATGGTTCCGGTCGGCGCGAGCACGGAGACCTGCGAATTGCGGTATCCAAACTTTTCGCCGAGTTCCACAGCGTTGTCCCATGACTCGCGCGCCGTGCGCAGCAGTTGCGGCTGCACGTTTTCCTCCTTGATCGGACGCAGCGCGTCGCGATGCATGCGCATCACATCCAGCATCGGTTCGCGATTTTCCGTGTAGCCGGGAAAGGCGCCGAGGCGCTCCGCAATGCGTGCCGATTGCGCATAGGCTTCGCCGGTCATGAGCGCGGTGACGGCTCCGCAAATGTCGCGGCCCTGGTCGGAGTCATAGGGTACGGCAAGCGAAAGAAGCAGCGCGCCCAGATTCGCGTAGCCCAAGCCCAGTGGACGGAAATCACGTGAGTTTTGCGTGATCTTCGGCGTAGGGTAGCTGGCGTTGTCGACCAGGATTTCCTGCGCGGTGATGGTGATGTCGACGGCGTGCCGGAAACCCTCGACGTCAAACTGCCCATTCGTCCCCAAGAATTTCAGCAGATTGAGCGAAGCCAGGTTGCAGGCCGTGTCGTCGAGGAACATGTACTCCGAGCAGGGATTCGAGGCGTAAATGCGGTCGGTTCCCTTGCAAGTGTGCCAGCGATTTACGGTCGAATCGTACTGCATGCCGGGGTCGCCGCAATGCCAAGCGGACTCCGCCATCTCGTGGAGCAGATCGCGCGCGCGGAATTTTTCATTGGGTTGGCCGTCGGTGACGTTGCGCGTCCACCAATCACGGTCCTCTTCGACGGCTTGCATGTATTCATCGGTGACGCGCACGGAGTGATTGGCGTTCTGGAAAAAGACGGAGCTGTAAGCTTCGCCATCGATGGACGGATTGTAGCCTTGCTCGATCAAAACTTGCGCTTTGCGCTCTTCTTTCGTTTTGCAGTTGATGAATTCGGCGATGTCCGGGTGATCCACATTGAGGATCACCATCTTCGCCGCGCGGCGCGTTTTGCCGCCGCTCTTGATGACGCCAGCAAAAGCGTCAAACCCTTTCATGAAGCTCACCGGGCCGGAGGCAATCCCGCCTCCGGACAATGTTTCTTTGCTTCCGCGCAGGGTCGAAAAATTCGTCCCGGTGCCTGAGCCCCATTTGAAAAGCATCCCTTCCGTTTTCGCCAGGTTCATGATCGAGTCCATGGAGTCCTGGACGGAATTGATGAAGCATGCGGAGCATTGCGGCTTGGGCTGCACGCCAACGTTGAACCACACAGGCGAGTTGAAGGCCATCTTCTGCTCGACGAGCAAATGGATCAGTTCGTCGCGAAACGCATCCCGTGAATGGGGAGACGCGAAGTAACTGCCCTGTTCGCCCCAGCGCACAATCGTGTCTGCCACGCGCCCGATCAGACGCCTGACGGAGGTCTCGCGGCCCGCGGTGTTGGGCTTGCCGTGAAAATACTTGGAGGCAACGATGTTCGTCGCCGTCTGCGACCACGATTTGGGAACTTCGACGTTCTCTTGCCGGAAAATAACCTGGCCTTTCTCGTTCCCGATTTGGGCAGTGCGGCGCTCCCACTCCACTGCGTCAAATGGAGCGACCTTTCCATCCGTAAAACGCCGCTGAAATTCCAAGCCGCCTGAACAGGCCGGCTGATTTTGCTGCTCGACTTCTGTCTTGCCGTTCAATGCCATTTTTGCTTCCGCCATATGTCCGCCTCCGCGCAGGCAGTCCTGCCGCTCAAGATCGCCGGGTGCGAGGACGGGATACACCAATTATACCGCACCTCCCGGCTCCGGCTCGCGGCGTGGAAGGGGCAGGCAAGCGCCGCGCAGATTCAAGGGATCCGAGTCTAGTTCCGCGATTCAGGAAAGCACAATCGGCTCACCGGTGGAAAACTCTCTCCCCTGTGAAAAATCGGCAAACAAGGAACGCTCCGCCCCCCGGCGCATTTCCACAACCACCGCGCCTGGGGCGCTCAGCCCTTTATGTCCGCGATTGTGACCCGTTGGGTGCCGTGAGTTTTTGCCCCGGCCCTTATCTCGCGAAACCCTCTCGCTCCCCCGGAATCTGGCGAGAGTTGTACTGGGTTGTGGAAAACGTGTCAAGAGAAAACCGCAACGACACCACAAAATATTTGGCTCTCCGTGTCCAAATTGTCTACAGGTAGTGGTGTGGGCGTCCGCAAACACAAGCACTCGCACCAGTTGTTTTCGTCGCGTGGAATTATTCGTAACGCAGGGCTTCGATCGGGTCGAGCTTCGCTGCCTTCACCGCCGGCCACACCCCGAAGATAAGCCCAATGCCTACGGACACGGCGATTCCGACGATCACCGCCCAAATCGGGACCGACGCCTTCATCGAAGTGATGCGCGGGATCAGCATGGCAAGTCCGCTGAAAAACGCAACGCCGAGAACGCCGCCGGCGCCGGTCAGCGTCATTGCTTCAAACAGGAATTGCCAGGTGATGTCGCGGCTCCGTGCGCCAATCGCTTTTCGCACGCCGATTTCGCGCGTGCGCTCGGTGACGCTGACCAGCATGATGTTCATCACACCGACGCCGCCAATCAGCAAGCCGATCGAGCTCAGTACGATGAGCACCAGCGCCACGCCGCCGATGATTTGGTTGAACTGTTCTTCTTGCTGAACTTGCGTGGTAATCGAGAAACTGTCGGGCGCGTTGTATGGCACTTTGCGTTCGCGTCTCAGCACGCCGCGAGCTTCGTCCACCGCCTCATCCAGCTGGCCCGGATACGCGACGAACCGATAGCCGTTGTCGAGAGCCTGCGGATACATCTCGTGCAGCGTGTCGTAAGGAACTACCGCCCGCTTGTCTTCCGTGCCGAAGCCGAAGCCGCCTTTCTGCGTTGCAAAAACTCCAATGACCCGAAAATCCGAGCCATCCAAACTCACCGTCTTCCCCACGGCATCCTGCACGTTAGGAAAAAGTGCCTTCGCGGCGTCTTCCCCGAAAACGACTACCTTCGCCCGTTCATCATTTTCGGAATCCGTGAAGAAGCGGCCCGCCTGCAGGTTCGCGTTGCTGTAAACGTCCATGTAGGAAGGCGTCGTCCCGCTCATATCCAGCGCGTCCACCTGATTCCTTCCGTAGGTCGCCAGATGATCGTCCCGCCACTGATAAAGCGAGATCGCCACCTCTTTGATCGCCGGACACTGCGAATTAAGTCCAAGGCCCTCCTCAAGCGTGAGCGGGGGACGCATCCGCTGGTTTTCCGGCAGGCTCGTCATTCGCGGACCCTGATCATAGCGGGCGACCCAAGCTGTGTTAGCGCCGAATCCCTCGATTTCCTCCGAAATGGTGGCCCGAAAGCCGGTGATAAGCGCCGCCACCACGATAATCACGCCCACGCCGATCACCACGCCCAGAACGGCAAGCAGGCTGCGGGTCTTGTGCGAGCGTAACGTGTCGAATGCCAGCGCCAGATTCTCTTTTATGTCCTGTTTCATAGCTTCGCCCTACGTCTCCGCCCGCAGCGCTTCAATGGGATCCAGCCGCGAAGCTCGCACCGCTGGATAAATTCCAAAGAACAAACCCACCGCCGACGAAAGCACTAGCGCAATCAAAATCGAATAAATCGGAATGTTCATCGGCATAGGCGTCGTCGCCCGCACCAGTATCGTCACGCCCTCCGCCACAATCACGCCCATCGCTCCGCCGGCCGCCGCCAGTGTCGACGATTCCATCAGAAACTGCAGCACGATGTCGCGCCGCCGCGCACCCAGGGATTTCCGGACGCCAATTTCCCGCGTCCGTTCCGTCACGCTGGCCAGCATAATGTTCATGATGACGATGCCGCCCACCACCAGAAACACGCTCGTCAGCCACACCGCGATGCCGAATATGTTCGTCGTCAGTTTCTTCCACAAATCCGTGATCGACGAAGACTCGATGATTCCGAAATCGTCTTCATCCTGATAGCGTCGGTGGTGGCGCGCCCGCAGAAACACTCGCGCCTCATCCACCGCGGCCGGAATCGCGTCTGTGCTGATCGCCCCCACGAAAATTGTCACGCTGTCTTCTTCTTGCGCCCATGCTTCGCGGTAGGTCGAAAGCGGGACCATCACGAAATTGTCCTGCGACTGCCCGAGCTCCGTTCCCAGCGCCTTCGCCACGCCCACGATCTGGTACTGCTCCTCTCCTACGCGAATTTCTCTGCCGATCGGATCAATCGCCGGAAAAAGCTGCTGCGCAACGTCATGTCCGATAAAGCAAATCGCCGCGCGGTGCAGCTCATCTTCTTCCGTGAATTCTCGCCCCACCGCGATGTCGTACTCGCGCACCTGAGTAAATTCGGGAGTGGCTCCCAGCAGCGTCACGTCTTCGTCGATCAGCCGCCCATTGTGCACGTCCGCAACGGTGTTTTCTTCACCCGCGACCGTTTTGGCATACTGCAAATTCTCTTTCATCGCGTAATAGTCGGCCATCGTCAGCCGGGGCCGTTTCTGCGCCTTCAGGAAGCCTTCATAGCTCGTGATGATGCCGTATTTGTCCAGAATGAAAGCATTCGATCCCAGGTTCGCAATCTTCGTCGACACGTAAAGATTCAACCCGTTCAATACGCTCATCACGGAAACCAGCGTCGTCACCGCCAGAATTACACCCAGCAGAGTCAGGAAGGTGCGCAGTTTATGCGTGCGCAGCGTATCCAACGCGAGCCACGTAGCTTCGCGCAGGCTGACCAGAGTCTGTCGGAAACCCAGTCTTAGTTTCGGGTCGCTTGGCATATGCCCTGTTATTCCCACCTGGAAACACCCTAATTCGCCGCGGCTCCCTCGCTCCAGGATGACACTCTGGCCACGCGGTTCGCAATGCGCGGAACACGCTTATAAAAAAACGCTACAATCCTATCGTCGGCCGGACTTAGCAACCGGGAGCCACCCGCCGGAATCCAGATATATAAGTACTGAACGGTGACGAATCGGATCCAAGTCGCCCTCTCTTTCACCGCGCTCGCCGCATTGTGTGTGGTGCCCCTTCATTTGCGCGCTGCTAAAGAGCGCGCCTTAGCTGCTCAGTCCGCTGCACCGGATCAAACTCCGCTCACCGCCGAACAAGTGCACGAACTGCTCTTGCGAACCATCGCCAATCAGCATCGGGATGATGCCGCACTCGATTCCTTCGAGCGGATCGAGCGCCACGTCACTCACGCCGGCAGCGTCAATGGGCCCGTGACGGACGAAAAGACCTACCGCGTTGTCCCCACCGGCAGCGGCACGCTCAGACTGCTGATACGCGAAAACGGAGCTCGCGTCCCAGCCGCCCTCTATCAGCGCCAGTTGCGCGACTGGGAGGGCGTCCTCGAAGTCGCTGTCCACCCCGACGACCCTCGAGAAATTGCCGTCGTCGCGAAACAGCAGAAAAAGCGACAAGAGCAAGCCCGTTTTGTCGACAACGTACTCAGCGCTTACCAGATTACCTGGCTCGGGC
The DNA here is from genome assembly GCA_030037775.1 of Candidatus Acidiferrales bacterium. Lineage (GTDB taxonomy): Bacteria > Acidobacteriota > Terriglobia > Acidiferrales > UBA7541 > DAHUXN01. The sequence goes on along the minus strand of JASHQB010000053.1, from coordinate 26,055 downwards.
GCGAAATTCGTGACGGGCGCTTGGTCGAAAAACTCCAGCTGGAGCCCAACCCGCATTATGCTCCTCGCCGCGACAGTACAGACTGGCTGACCCATGCCCGCGCCATCGCCTGGGTCGACCCAGAGGCGGCCCAGGTCGTTTCCATCGACGCCACGATCATTCGCGACATCAGCGTTGGTGGCGGCGTGCTGGGCAAGATTTACAGCGGCGGCCACTTCCATATGGAACAAGCTCCCGCCGCGCCCGGTATCTGGGAGCCCACACTCTATCAATACGATATTTCCGGCAGAAAGTTTCTATTTTCGTTCGCGATGCGCGATGTGACTTTGAGCACGGGCTACGCGTTCCTGGGCAGCCCGGGAGACGCTCTTGCCGAAGCGCAAAGCAACCTGGCGCACTGCTGCGGGATCTTGACCGATCCCTGAAAGCCTCGCGGAACTACTTCGTCCGTGGGCCCCGCATCTCGGCGGACAGGGTCGCGAGAAAACTTGGCGTTTCGCGGGGAAGCACGTCAAATGACAATCGCTGGAGTATTTCGAGGTAGGCCAGAAAGAGAGGCTCCCGCGAAACGTCCTCCCCCTTTACGACGGGGCATGAACAGCGTAGCCTAAGCGCGCGCATCTGTTTCCCAAAGACTTGACCCGGCCTTGGAGAAGATTATGTATGCGCGCGTGACGCAATTTCACATTCTGCCCGACCAGCTTCCGCAGTTCCTATCGGCTCTCCAATCCGCGATTCCGCACGCGCGCCAGCAAAAAGGCTTTCGCGCGCTGCTGGCGCTGCACGGCGGCGCCACCGCATCCTCGGTCAATGTGCGCGTGATATCCATTTGGAATTCCATCGAGGACCTGCAGGCCGGCGAGCAGAATTTTTATTTCTATCAGGCCCTCGCGAAAGTCCTGGCCGCGTCGAAAGGATTTCCGCTGATCGAAAGCCAGGAAGTTCTTTTCGCTGACCTCGGGAGCGAATCCACTGGTGGCGACGCCCCTTCGAATGAAACGCGGTTTTAGGCGCATACCGCGCCTTTCACAAGCCGTTCTTGACCTCGCAACACGCGGCCAGTAAGCTAGATGTTCCCTGAGAATGCGTGGGACGCAGGTGTAGTGTAACCTCCTGCAAACGGCGATGAGCACCATCGAAATCACGCTGCCCGACGGCGCCAAGCGCGAAGTGGCCAGTGGCACCACGCCCGCGGAAATCGCGCGGCAGATTTCGCCGCGTCTCGAGAAAGAAGCTCTGGTGGCGCGAGTGGATGCTCAACTGTGGGATCTTTCGCGCCCGCTCGAAGAGAGTACCTCGCTCGCGATTCTCACTCCGAAAGATCCGGAGGCGATTCAAGTCCTGCGGCACTCCGCCGCGCATCTTCTCGCCGCCGCGGTAATCGAGCTTTTCCCCAGCGTGAAGCTCGGCATCGGCCCGCCCATCGACAACGGCTTTTTCTACGAGTTCTTGCGCGAAGAACCATTCACTCCCGAGGACCTCGAGCGCATCGAGAAAAAAATGCGCGAGCTCGCTTCGCAGAATATTCCCAACGAGCGAAAACTTCTGCCGAAGCCGGAAGCGATAAAGCTCTACCGCGACTCGAAGCAGGAATTCAAATGCGAGCTGGTGGAAGAAAAAGCCATCGAGCCGATGGTGTCGTTTTACACCACGGGAAAATTCATCGACTTCTGCCGCGGGCCGCACATCCCCTCCACCGGCCGCATCCACGCGTTCAAATTGATGAACGTCGCGGGTGCCTATTGGAAGGGCCACGAAGGCAATCCGCAGATGCAGCGGATTTACGCCGTGTGCTTTTACACGCAGCAGGAGCTCGACGAATATCTGCACAAACTCGAAGAAGCCAAGCGCCGCGACCACAGAAAACTCGGCACGGAACTCGACCTTTTCAGCATTCAAGAAGAAGCCGGCCCGGGATTGATTTTTTGGCATCCCAAGGGCGGTTTGATTCGCACGATTGTCGAAGATTGGCTGCGCGCGGAATTGCTGCGCCGCGGCTACGATCTGGTTTTCACTCCGCACGTGATGCGCCTGGACCTTTGGAAGACCAGCGGACACACCGGCTTTTATCAGCAGAGCATGTTCAGCCCTATCGAAATCGAAAAGGCCGATTACCAGATCAAGCCGATGAACTGCCCCGGCCACATTTTGATTTACAAATCACATTTGCGCAGCTATCGCGACCTGCCGCTGCGCTACGCGGAGCTCGGCACGGTCTACCGCTACGAACGCTCCGGCGTGCTGCACGGATTGCTGCGCGTGCGCGGCTTCACCCAGGATGATTCGCATATTTTTTGCCGTCCCGACCAGATCGAAGCGGAAGTAGAGGGCTGCCTGGATTTCGCGTTTGCGGTGATGAAGACTTTCGGCTTCGACCGCTACGAAGTGGAACTCTCCGAATGGGATGCGGCGCATCCGGAAAATTACGCGGGCAAAGCGGAAGACTGGAACCGCGCCACCGCGGCGCTTTGCGACACGCTCAACCGCATGAAGATTCCGTTCAAGCGCATTCAGGGCGAAGCGGCGTTTTACGGGCCAAAAATCGACATGAAGCTCATCGACGCCATCGGCCGCCCGTGGCAACTCACCACCGTGCAATTCGATTTCAACCTGCCGGCGCGATTCGCGCTCGAGTACGTCGGCGAAGATGGCGCTCGCCACCAGCCGCTGATGGTGCACCGCGCATTGCTCGGCTCTGTCGAGCGGTTCTTCGGCATATTGATCGAGCACTACGCCGGTGCGTTTCCCACCTGGCTCGCGCCGGTGCAAGCGGCAATTTTGCCGCTGAGCGAGAAATTCGCGGAGTATGCGAAATCCGTGGAAACGAAGCTCCGCGAAAATCACATTCGCGTGCACGTGGACGACCGCAATGAAAAGCTACAAGCGAAAATCCGCGATGCGCAACTGCAAAAAATTCCTTACATGCTGGTCGTCGGAGGCAAAGAGGCTGAATCAGGTTCGGTCTCCGTGCGGCATCGCTCGAAGGGCGATCTGGGTCCGCAGCCGCTCGACCAATTCGTCACAGCACTTCGGGCCGAAATCGCCGCCAAGACAAGTAACTAACTCGCGTTCTCTGAACCTACCCGGGCACTTGCTAGGCCGTCAGGAACTCGTGCTATACTTCATAGCCCGTCCGCCTGCGGGCATTTCTGCACGGTTCCGGGACGGTAGTTCCTGCTGGAGGTGGGTTTATCGCCGAACGTAGTCTTGGACCGCGGGTGAATGAACGCATCCGCGCGCGCGAAGTCCGCGTGATTGATGAGCAAGGCAACCAGCTTGGCGTCCTCACTTATTTCGACGCCATGAAGGCGGCGCGCGATGCGGGGCTCGACCTGATCGAAATCTCCCCGAATGCCGTGCCTCCGGTATGCAAGATCGCCGATTTTGGCAAGTTTCTGTACGAGCAGAACAAAAAAGCGCACGAAACGCGCAAGCATCAGAAGGGCACACAGATCAAAGAAGTGAAATTCCGGCCGTCGACCGCCGAACACGATTATCAGGTGCGCAAGAATCAGATCATCGATTTTCTCGGCAAAGGGTATAAGGTCAAGGCGATGATTTTCCATCGCGGCCGCGAAATGGCGCATCAGGACGTGGGCCGCGCCAAGATGACGCGTTTGCTGAAGGAAGTCGAAGAGCACGCGCTGATTGAATTCGGCCCGCGTATGGAAGCGAATATCCTGCTGGCGTTGCTTGCGCCCAAGAAGGGCGCTGCGGCGCGCCCCGCACCGGCAGCCGCGAGCAACTGAACTAGCCCGCTATTCTGCGAAAATTCTATCTCTGTTCGAACGAGGAGCTTTGTGCCGAGGAAACCAAGAAAAAAGATCAAGCTAAAGACGCATCGCGGGGCTGCCAAGCGATTCAAAATGACGTCGACCGGAAAAGTGATGCGGCATCATTCCGGAAAGCGCCACCTGCTCGGGACAAAGAAACCGAAGCGCATGCGGCGCCTGGGAAAGTCGATTGAAGTCACGCCCGGCGACGCCGCAAAAGTTCGCCTCCAGTTGCCTTACGGGCTGCCTTAATAAAGCTCGATGCAGCCGCTTCGTCTGAATTCGTCTCGCTGATGAAATCGGTTGGAGCGGCGGCGAAGCTCTGCGATAATCGCAGTTCGCTTTTTTGATTTTGCGCTAGGCAGCGCTTCACGGGTGCCTGCCGGCCAAATCGCGCTGGAGAATGGGCGCGGAAGCAGTATGCAGGTCCTACGAGACAAACCCGTTGCGTTGAGGCGCGTTTTCGCCGCGCGCGATCCGTTTGTCTCCTGAGAAATTTGCAACGATTTGAAATTCACCGAGGAGCTTTTTCATGCCACGAGTTAAACGCGGGACCAAACGGCGCGCTAAGCGCAAGAAGATTCTGAAGCACACCAAGGGTTTCTTTCTGACGAAGAGCAAGTTGTATCGCTCGGCGAAGGAAGCCATGAACCGCTCGCTGCGGTATTCCTACCGCGACCGGCGGACACGCAAGCGCGATTACCGCACGCTGTGGATTCAGCGCATCGGCGCGGCCGCGCGCAATAACGGAATTTCGTACAGCCAATTCATGCACGGGCTGAAGACCGGCGGCGTGGAGCTGGACCGCAAGATTCTGGCGGACCTGGCGGTGCGCGAACCGGAAAGTTTTGCCGCGCTGGTGGCGCAGGCGAAGCAGCATCTGAGCGCCGCGGCAAAAGCACCGGCTTCGGCGTAAATTTTCGCGCGCAGCATGGCAGACATCCTCGAAAAAACGAATCTGACATTCGAAAAGCTGGGCGTGTCGTCTGCCGATCAGATTCTGCAGCTCTTTGCACAATTGCAGGAACAGTTCGATAAGGAGAATCGAGACTTTTCCGCCGTCGGAGTGCGAAATCTGGAGCACTCAGAGGCCCTGCGCCTCAGCTGGTTGGGTCGGAAAAGCGGAGTGCTGACGCGCGTTGCCGATAATTGGCTTAAGCCCGCAACGCCGACGTTTAAGCGCACTCTCGGGGAAGAGTTCAACAAGCTTAAGAAACACGTCGACTCGACCTTAGAAGAAATTCTTAAGAGTCCGAGCGCGGATTCAGAAGGCCCATCGATTGACCTGTCGCTTCCCGGAGTGGTCCTGCCGCTGGGCACCGAGCATCTTGTTCACCAAACGTACGAAGAGCTGTTTCGCATTTTTGGCTCGATCGGATTTTCCGTGGTAGAAGGGCCGGAAATCGAAACGGCTTATTACAACTTCGAGGCGCTGAACATTCCCGAGCATCATCCCGCGCGCGACAACATGGACACGTTTTACATCGAGAACGCACCGGGGTATTTGCTGCGCACGCACACTTCGCCGATGCAGGCGCGCACCATGGAGAAACAGCAGCCGCCGGTGCGCATCGTCGTGCCGGGGAAGGTGTACCGCCGCGACAATCCCGACGCGACGCACTCGTTCATGTTCCATCAGCTCGAGGGATTGGCGGTCGACACGGACATCACGTTTTGCGATTTCAAAGGCACGATCGAATATTTCGCGAAAGAATTTTTCGGGCCGCAAACGCGCGTGCGCCTGCGTCCCAGCTATTTCCCGTTTACCGAGCCTTCGGCAGAATTCGACGCTTCGTGCCACGTCTGCGGCGGCGCCGGATGCCGCACGTGCAAACAGTCTGGCTGGATTGAGATGTTCGGCGCGGGCATGGTGAATCCGGCGGTGTATGGATTTGTGAATTACGATGCGAAGCGCTATAGCGGCTTCGCTTTCGGGCTGGGCGTCGATCGGCTCGCCATGCTGAAGTACGGCATCGACGATTTGCAGCAGTTTTTCAAGAACGACGTGCGCTTCCTGCGGCAATTTCCATAGCCCAGGCGCGCGCGTAGCGAAAAATGAAGATCCTTTACGATTGGCTCAAGGAATTCGCCGACATTACGGCGCCGGCCGCGGAGTTGCCCTCGCGTCTCTCAATGGCAGGCGTATCGATCGACTCGGTGGAAGAAAGTGCAGCAGGTCCCGTTCTGGATGCGGAGATCACCATCAATCGACCGGATTTACTCGCGCACGCCGGGGTCGCACGCGAAGTTGCCGCGCTGTATCGCGTAAACCTGAAACCCATCCAGACCAAGGTAAAAGAATCTTCCGACGCCGCGGCGAAAGTCGCGCGAGTGGAGATCGAGGCCCCCGATTTGTGCGCCCGTTATACCGCGCGGATCATACGCGGCGTGAAAATCCAGCCGTCACCGGAGTGGCTGCGGCAGAGGCTGGAAGCGCTGGGCCAGTCTTCCATCAACAACGTGGTGGACGTGACGAATTACGTCATGCTCGAACTTGGCCAGCCGCTGCATGCCTTCGATTTGGACAAACTTTCCGAGCGCCGTATCGTCGTGCGGCGCGCCAAGCCCGGCGAGACCATGCGCACGCTCGACGGAATCGAACGCAAGCTTTCCAAAGACATGTGTCTGATCTGCGACGCGCGCGCGCCGGTGGCCATCGGCGGCGTGATGGGCGGAGCGGAGAGCGAAATCAGCTTCAGTACCAGGAACTTGCTCATCGAATCCGCCTGGTTCGATCCCATTTCCGTCCGCCGCACTTCTAAAACCCTCGGTCTGCGCACAGAAGCATCGTTGCGTTTCGAGCGTGGCGCGGACATCGAAGCCGCGGCATTTGCCTCGCTGCGCGCCGCGGAATTGATTCAGCAGCTCGCGGGTGGCGAAGCGCTCGCGGGGGTGGTCGATGTTTATCCGCATCCACAATCGCTGTGCAAAATCGAATTGTCGCGCAAGGAATTGCTGCGCGTGATGGGCGCAGACGTGCCGGACCGCGAAGTTGATGAAATTCTAGCGGCGCTGGGCTTCGCGCCGGTGCGCGTCGATGTGAACCGCGGCAGCGCTGGTTCACTGGCAGCGGTGTGGGCGTGCACGGCGCCGTCGTGGCGTGGCGACGTCACGCGCGAAATCGATCTCATCGAGGAAGTCGCGCGACTTTACGGCTACGACAAATTTCCCGCGCGCTTGCCCCCGGCAAAACAGCCCGCCGCGCGACTGCCTCATGCTTACGAGGAAGCTCGGCTGCGCGAACGGTTAGTGGCCCTCGGCTACGAAGAAATCGTGGCCATTCCACTGGTCGATCCGGAGCGCGACGCAATCTTCCGGCCCGCGGACACGACAGCCGCCGTCATCGGCAATCCACTTTCCGAGGACGCTTCTGTGATGCGCACTTCCGGCGCGACAAGCATGGTTAGCGCTCTGGAATGGAACTTGAATCACGGTCAAAAAAACGTGCGCCTGTTTGAGTTCGGCAAAGTTTACGAAGTGCGCGATGGAAAACCTGCGGAGACGCGCACGCTGTCGCTCGGCGCCACGGGATTGGCGCGCGAGCAATCGATTCATCAATCCGCGCGCGAATTTTCCTTCGCCGATTTGAAAGGCGACGTGGACCAAATCCTGACGCTCGCTGGCGGTGCGCGGTGGGAGCCGGCGCGAATGCCCTGGCTTGCGAGCGGATTCGCCGCGCAGTTGTCACTGTCTCCAAACGGCCATCTAGTCATCGGCGCTGCCGGCCGGCTCGCTCGATCGGTTGCGCAACGGTTCAAACTTCGTCAGGACGCCTATCTCGCGGAGCTGCGCTTGGAGCCCTTGCTCGAAGCCATCGCCAGACATAGCGCCGCTTTGCGGTACGAACCGTTGCCGCGCTTCCCTGCCGTGGAACGCGATTTTTCTCTGGTCCTCTCCGACGGCACAACTTTTGCAAAGATTGAGGACGTCGTTCGCGCGCTCGATATTCCTGAATTGCGCCGCATTGAAGCTGTGGACCTTTTCCGCGGTGGACAAATTCCTGCCGGGAAATATTCCTTGCTGCTGCGCGTAACCTTCCAAAGCGAAACGGCTACGCTTACCGAATCGCAGCTCACCGATTTCTCCGCGCGCATTGCTTCGGCGCTGGGCGAAAAGCTCGGCACGAGCTTGCGCGCCTAAAAGGCACCAGCGTACCGACCGGCGCTCTAGCCACTGTTTTTACTCCGACGATTGCCTACGGGCCAGGGCGTTGGCCGCATTGATGCCCAAGGAACGCTGGGGTTGAGCCTGCCCGCCAGCCGCACAAGCACCATCGGTAGAACGCTTGCGGAGAGCTCTCCGCGCCCTTGCGTTGCCTGCCCCAATCCAGCAGAATGGCGGCAGCCAGCCGGGAGATCGCCGATGAAAGTCGAAATTTTCGATCAAACCTATAATGTTCAAGCAGACGGCGACGAGCATTATCTTCGCGAAGTAGCCGCTTTCGTGGACGAAAAAATGCGCGCCGTCGCCGAATCCACGCGCCAGGTGGATTCCACGCGCGTTGCCGTGCTTACCGCTCTAAACATCGCGGACGAACTTTACATCCTTCGAAAGCGCCAGCAAGAAGTCGAGGGTCCCCTGCGCCAGCACGTGCAACGTTGCGTTCGTCTCGTAGAAAAGACCCTTGAGACGTCTGCCTAGCAGCCCCGGTCCTTACTCAACTCAATCCCAAGATTCGACGCACGATAACGCGCTTCGCTCTGTCCCCAGCGATTCCCGCCAATCAGTCCTGTTACAATGAGACGCGGAGTTGGCCTGCGACGCGCGTTTCGCTGCGATGGCCTTTTTGAACCAACACTGAGTCCCCGGGAGTCCTTGTCGTTCTGCCGGTGCGCATGTCCCTCCCGAGCAATCGGGATCGGAAAGCCTGAAGGCAGGCGTTGGGCGCCCACTTTATTCAGGGGTTCAGCGGCCTAGCCGCCACGGCGACGTGGACCTCTCCGCTTGCTTTTGTTTCACGTGAAACATCAGAATTGTGTCCTGTGTTCTTTCCCGCGAAACCTACTTCGCAATTCATTCGAGACTTTCTGTCGACTCAAAAGAATCAGCCCTTTTCTTATGCTCACGTGGGGGTTTCTCGCGAGCAGGCGCCGCGCGGCTACGATGTGGACCGCCATCGCGTTCAGCTGGGCGCCGGGGTGGACATTTTTAAGAAAGCACGCAGGGCCATACAACAGTGGAAGATGTTTAGCATGCCGTGGCTCACGCTTTGCTGGCCCGATACTCCCATCGAGGCCAATGCAACGGTCGCCGTTCTCGCATCGCACGCTGGTTTCTGGTCGTTGAACGCCTGCCGCATCGTGTACGTGATAGAAGAGCACGGCGCTCGCGAGAAGTATGGCTTCGCTTACGGAACTCTGCCGGCGCATGCCGAGCGCGGCGAAGAACGCTTCACCGTTGAATTTCGCCCCGAGGATGATTCTGTTTGGTACGACGTCTACGCCTTCTCCCGCCCACGGTTGATGGCGCGCCTGGCTTATCCCTATGCCAGACTACTGCAGAGGCGCTTCGCAAAGGATTCCATGAACGCCATGAAAGAAGCGATTCGGCAATAAATCCGAGCAGCAGGTGCCCAATTGGGCCTTTGTTCCACGTGAAACGATTTTTCTACTCTTTCTCCACGCCACCCTCTAAACTCTAGCGCTTACCTATGCTGATTCTATTTGTGGGCGATATTGTTGGCTCTCCCGGGCGGATCATCCTCAAAGATCATCTGGCGGACATCGTCGAGCAGAGAAAAATCGATTTAGCCATTGTGAACTGTGAAAATGCCGCCTCCGGTTTCGGTATCACTCCACGCCTGGCCGATGAACTCTTCGCCGCGGGCGCCGATGTTCTCACCGGCGGAAATCACATCTGGGACCGCAAGGAAATCATGGACTATTTTCCGCACCAGCCCCGTCTGCTGCGTCCCGCGAATTTTCCGGACGGCCTGCCGGGCAGCGGCCTTTACATTGGCAGCGCCCGCAACGGCACGCGTTACGCGGTCCTGAATCTGCAGGGGCGCACCTTCATGGCGCCTATCGACTGCCCTTTTCGCACCGCGGAACGCGAGCTAGCCCGCATTCCGCCCGACGTGAAAGTCATCCTTGTTGACATGCACGCCGAGACCACCTCCGAAAAACAGGCTATGGGCTGGTTTCTCGATGGAAAGGTCTCCGCGGTGGTTGGCACGCATACCCACGTGGCCACCTCGGATGCGCGCGTCCTACCCAACGGCAGCGCCTTCATCACTGACGTCGGCATGACCGGCCCGCATGACTCCATCATCGGCATGACCAAAGAGCCGATCATTCAGCGTTTCCTGAGTAGCCTCCCCGCACGCTTTGAAGTCGCGGAGGCAGACGTGCAGATGCACGCGGTGCTCATCGACGTGGATGAAACCTCCGGCCATTCCCGCTCCATCGAAACTCTTGTTGTCCGGTCCGATTAATTAGCGAAGGAGGACTGCTCAATGATCCGGAATGTCCTCGGGTTGACCATCGTTCTCGCGACTTGCCTCTTGTCTCCACGAGCTGTGCGTGCCCAAGCCAATCAGGCCTTGAATCTGGCCGGCCAGCCGCCGGAAATTCTCAACATCGTCCATCAAGAATTAGTGCTGGGCAAGGACGCCTCCTACCAGGAATTGCTGACCGCCATCGCCCGTAATTATGAGCGAGCGAGGACACCGGTCTACTGGTTCGGAGGGCAATCTCTCTCGGGACCTTCCGGCGTGATCTATCTGAATTTTTTCGATACCTTCGCCGATATGGAAGCAACCTCGGACGCTCTCGCGAAGAGCAACGCCGCTCATCCTGAGTGGGTGCCCATGCAGGAGCGCCTGCTGACTTTCGTTTCCAGCGAAACCAACGAGATTGCCGTGCGTAGGGATGGTATCGGCTATCGCGCCGCCTCGATCGATTTTTCCAAGGCGCATATCCTTCGCGTGGCCACGATTCATGTTCGCCAGGGCCATGAAGAGGAATTCGCCGAAGCGATGCGGGACTTGAGCGCCGCTTATGCGCGTCTCAATGCGGACGCTCCCTGGGTGACCTATCAGGTGAACGCCGGCGCGCCGTCGACAACCTTCGTGATCTTTATGCCGATGCGCTCTCTCAAGGAGATGGACGATTATATCGCCAGGACCAAAGCCCTCCGCGACGCCGAGGGAACGACGGTTGACTCGCGCTTGCAGGAAATCGCGCGCAACGCCTACATTTCCTGGGATAGCGAACTCTACATGGTCAATCCCGCCGCGAGCCACATTTCCGATGACTTTGCTGCCGGCGACCCGGGCTTTTGGAAGTCCACACAGCATTAGCAATGTGCCTGACCAATAAGAATTGTTAGGCGTAAACCCTCCGGCCTTCGTACGCATCCTAACTGCGCTGCCGCGCTATGTATAATTGAATGGTATGAGATTTCGACCCAGCCATGTTTCCCTCGGGCTCTTTGCAGGTTTCTTTCTTTCCGGAGCCTTCTTCCTGCTCGCGCCATGCAGCGCCCGTGCGCAAGAGGGCGTGCTCGAAAGTCAAATCGAACTCACGGCACGCGCGCGCTTGTTTCCCGACGTTGGCCCCGGAATCAAAGCCATGAAGCGCGATTCGCGCGGCCGTTACTATTTCCTGTCGACCGCAGATCACGTCGTCCGCATTTACACTGCGGATAACACTTTCCTCGGCCAGGTCCCTCGCACTGACTCCGGCAAAGCCGCCATTGTTGACGGTGCGGATCTCGACGTGGACGCCGCCGGGCGCATCTACGTCGCCGACCGCGGCGCCAATGCGGTAAAGGTGTACACGCCGGACGGCAGCTTGTCCCTTTCGATACCCGCCGGCTCACCTACCTCGGTGGTTGCGCTCGCCTCCGGCCAAATTGCCGTTTCCGGCCTCAAGTCGCGCCAGCTCGTGGCCGTCTATGACCCAAAAGGCAAGCTGCTGCGCGAGTTTGGCGACATCTCCGATCTCGCCGACCACGAGGACTTCAATCGTTTTCTCAATATCGGCCGGCTTGCCTCCGATCCGGGAAACCACATTTATTACGCCTTCACGTACTACCCGGAACCCACGGTTCGCAAGTACGATCCCTTCGGATCTTCCGCTTACGAGATCTCGCTGCACACTCTGGACGTCTATCCTTCAGCGCAAGCCCAGCGGCGAGACATCGCGCGAATCGACGAGCGCAGCATTCCGCAGCCGATCCCCATTGTCATCAACGCCATCGGCGTGGATCCGCAAACGCAGGAAGTTTGGATCTCTCTCGGTGATTACCTGATGAAGTTCGACAAGAGTGGGAACCGCGTGGAAAGCTACCGCACGCTGAACACGAACAGCGAGGATTTGACGCCGTCCGCGATTATCATCGAACCGCACCGAATTCTTCTCGCCGATGATCCTCACGGCATTTTCGAGTTCGCCCGACCCGATCTACCCTTCACCCCGCCCGCAAAAACGAAATAGGCGGACGGATCGAGCCCGCTTCTATTGGCCAACTCCGCAAGAAATCATGACCCGCTGAAGCAGGGCGTCATCCATCTGCGTCCCTTTGCGGCTAGCCGCTGCGCAGATTTGTGCCGCGGTCGCGCTGAGCGCACCCCGCAGATCGGCGCCGTCCAAATTGGAGCCGCCCAGATCAGCGCCACTCAGAATTGCGCCCGCGAAAGCGGCGCCGCGCAGGTCGGCGTTGCGCAATTCCGCGCCGTCGAGAAAGGCCGCACTGAAATGCGCGCTCTGGAGCGATGCTCCGGAAAGCTTTGCCCCTCCCATGTAGGCCCCGCTGAAGTCCGCCTGGTTCAATTCCGCCGTTTCCAGAACAGCGCCGCGCAAGTCGGCCTTGGCCAGGCGGGCCCGGTCGAAGCGCACGCCCGCAAGCCGGGCGCTATATAGGTTCGCGCCGTCAAATTCCGCTTCCACGCCGATCGCGCCATCCAGCACCGCATAGGTGAGGTCAGCGTCTTGAAAATTCGCTCGAGAGAGATCCGCTTCCTTCAGGTTGACGGACCTCAGATTCGCCGCCCGGAAATCTGCCTCGGAAAAATTCCCTCCCCCCAAGTCGGAGTCTTGCAGCGCGGCTCGCGCAAAGAATGCGCCGTCACCTTCGGCATAACGCAAGCTCGCATCCCGGAGTTGCGCTCCTTTTACCGGTTTCAAGTCATTCGGGGAGCTGAACCATACCGCGGGGGCATCCGATATGCGTGCGCCGCTCAGATTCGGAAATGGATCGTAGCCTGCAAGCCAGAAAACAGTCGCCGACCACCGCCGGAAATTCCCCGCCGCCAGCCTCGGAGCGCGATTCGCCGCATGCGGCGCTCCCAGAATCACGCCCAGGGACATCAGCACCAGCAAAAAGCAGCCTACTGCCGTGATTACCATGAACCGGCTGGTGTGCCACGAATCCCACGCCGCCGTTCTGCGCCCGCCCTTTCGGGCAGAGTCAAAAACACTGGCCTCACTTCCCGGGAGGAATCCACTCATTGCCGCGGCCGCGAGAATAAAGAATATCTGCAACAGGCTCCCGCGCCAGTCCTGCTCCGTCAGATAGCGCGCCCACACTAAAACGAGCGTCGCCGGAACCATCCAATACCCCAGCATCTTCGAGAAAAGCCGCCGTACGAAGCCGAACGCCGTTCCGCGCGATTCCAACTCGCACAGCCGCTCCGGCGCCAGAGCAATCATCGACGCGGGTACGTATTCCGCGAGTCTGCGGCCATCCGGAAATACCGCCGGCAACTCGCCCAGCGCATCCCACAACCGCTGCAGATGAAAGTGGAAGGCGATGTAAACTCCGGCGAGCAGCATCGGCGCCATCAGGTAAAAGACCAGAGTCGGCATCACATTTCCGGCGAACGGTATCGGCGCCGGAGAGTTTTTCACCAGCTGCGCGTCTGTCGTCGCTCCGACGGCAGCCCAGAGAAAAATGCACATCACCGTCATGGTGCCAAGGAGAATCTGCAAAACGTTGCTGACTACCGTGGCCTTGGCGACGCCTTCAAAAGGATAAAGCGACTCCGGCAGCGCCGCCCCAAACAGGCTTGCCCCCGCCAACTGCCGCGCCACGAGCCCGGTGGCCGTCGATAAGTTCGCGCCCACCAAGCTGGCGCCGCGCAGATTTGTGCTCACCAGGTTTGCGTCGCTCAGGTCCGCTTCGATCAGGCACGCACCGCGCAGGTCCGCCAACAGCAAGTCCGCACCCTGCAGATTCGCGCGAAGTAGATTTGCGCCTTGCAGTTCGGCGCCCATCAAATCCGCCTTCTCGAAATTCGCACTCGCCAGATCCGCTTTTCGTCCGAATTCGCCGCGCGATTCCATCCACGCGCGGTGGTCTTCGACGATCTCATCGAGCTCCGGGTCGCCGAATTTGCGGCACCAATACTTCAGCGTCGCCTCGGCTCTTTTCTCCTGCTCAGCCGCAGCCGGCTTGTCCACTTCTTCTGCGGACGCTCCAAAGCGAAAACGCAGCTTCTTCAAAGCTGGTCACCCCATCCGACGAACGGAATCTTGGAATTCAGGAATCGCGCGCATCGCGAACAGGAAAATGAGCACACCACCGGTAGCGAGTAGAACGTCTCTGCTCGGGCCCCATGCCTCATCCAGATTACCGGCTTTGCCCGCACACACCCCTTCCATCGTAGAGCGGGTGACGCCAAGAAATCTCCTGTCCTGAGGGTCAGGAGCGGTTCGCCCAGAGTTACAGGCAGGGAAAACTCGGGAGAAGGTCGTTAGGCCGCGTTGGGCGGTTCAAATCCGCATTGGCATCACGACGTACCGGTAACGCGAGGCTTCGTCAGCCAGTGGGCGCATCTGTCCTGCCGATTGATCGTCCTTCAACTCGACCGAGATGGGCCCGTCGGCGGCCGCCGCGAGGAAATCCAGTAGGTACTGCGCATTGAACCCAATTGCGATCGGATCGCCTTTGAAGTCCTTCTCAAACGCCTCTTTGGCCTCGCCGTACTCGGGGCTGGAAGCGGAAATTTCGACCCCTTCCTTCGACAGCATGAATTTCACGGCATGGGAGCGCTGGTCCGCCAGTTGGGAAACGCGCCGCAGCGCATCCTGCAGCTCGCCGCGCTCCAGCACAACTGTCTTATTGGCGTCCCGCGGCAGCACCGCCTCATAGGGTGGAAACGTGCCGGTCAGTTTGCGCGAACTCAGCAGCCGTCCGCCGAACTGGAAGAAGAGGTGGCTGTCGTCTTGCGCGAATTCCACATCTGCATCATCGCTGGACTTTCCGCACATGCGCAGAACTTCGGACATGGCCTTCTTCGGCACCAGCACGCGGACGTCTCCCGGCAATCCCGTCAGCTTGTGCGGCACCTCTACGATGGACAACCGGTGGCCGTCCGTCGCCACCATCGTCAGCGTGGCTGTATTCAGAACCAGCAGCGCGCCGTTCAGGGTGTAACGCGACTCTTCTTGGGCGATCGCAAAGATGGTCTTTGAGATTAGCTCCGATAAAAGCTTCCCGGGGATCTTCACTTGCGTGTGCGGAAAGGGCGGCAGCGTCGGAAAATTGTCCTTGGACATTCCTACCATCTTGTAGGTCTTGCGGTCGCAAACGATCTGTACCCAGTGGTTATCGAGCAGTTTGAAGCGAATTTCTTCTTCCGGCAGCAGCCGCACCAAGTCCAGGAGCTTCTTGGCGGGAATCGTTCCCGCGCCTTCCTTCTTCACTTTGGCTTCGCACGATGTGCGAATACTCAACTCTAGGTCCGTCGCCGTAAGGAACAACCGGTTCCCTTTTGCTTCACACAGCAAATTCGACAGAATAGGAATCGTCGTTTTCCGCTCGATGACGCCCTGCGTAAGCTCGAGCTCTTCCAGAAGGTCGTATTTCTTTACGCTGAATTCCATCGGGCACGTTCCTCACTTGGTTTTTGGCTGCGACGTACTTTACTTCTTTTTCTGAATTGAATAAACAGGGTAATACAGCCGTAGTCGCCGGACCTGTGGATTTTGCGGAAATCGTCGCAACCTGTCTCCCCTCATGCGCTTGGCTCCGCCGCTCGCCTGTGGAATGAGGTGAGTGTTCTAGGGAAAAACGGCCGCGTGGAGTATGGACCCGAGGAATTCACACAGAATTCACATCCACGGGAGACGGTTACTGAGGAAAACTCTTGCAACTCTATCCGAGCGAATCCAGTAGCCTGTTAATCGTTTTGTTCAATTCTTTATCCACGCGGCGCAAGTTTTCGATTTTGTGGATGGAATGCAGCACGGTCGTGTGATGCTTGTCGCCGAACTGCCTCCCGATTTCGGGAAGCGATGCCGAAGTCAGTTGCTTCACCAGGTACATGGCCACCTGGCGGGGGAAAGCAATCGCCTTTGAATTGCTTCGCACTTTCAGATCCTGGCCGCGCAAGCCGAAATGCTCGCCCACGCGCCGCTGAATCTGTTCGATGGACACCTTCTTTTCCTGCGTGTCGATTAAATTCTTCAGCACTTGCTGCGCGGTAGCTACACTCAGCTCGATGCCCGTGAGCGAGGCGTATGCCAGCAGGCGAATCAACGCGCCCTCAAGCTCGCGAATGTTCGATTTGATTGAGCGCGCGATGAACTCCGCCACGTCGTCGGCCAGCCGGGCCTGCTCGCTCTCCGCTTTCTTCTGCAAGATTGCTATTTTCGTTTCCAGGTCCGGCGGCTGAATGTCGGCGATCAAGCCCCATTCGAAGCGCGAGCGCAACCGCTCCTCGATGGCGGAAATCTCCTTGGGAGGGCAATCGGAGGAGATCACGATCTGCTTTTGCTGTTCATAGAGTGCGTTGAAAGTGTGAAAGAATTCCTCGTGGGTCCGTTCTTTTCCGGCGATGAACTGAATGTCGTCCACCAACAACACATCCATAGTGCGGAAGCGGTCACGAAAAGCACTCATGCGATCAAAACGCACCGCGGCGATCACTTCGTTGGTGAACTTCTCCGCGCTTACGTAAGTCAGTCGCGCCGCTGGATTCCGCCGCTTGATCGAATGCCCGATGGCGTGCATCAGATGTGTCTTTCCCAGGCCCACTCCCCCGTAGAGGAATAGCGGGTTGTAAGACCGGGAAGGTTGTTCCGCCACGGCCAGCGCCGCCGCATGCGCGAACTGGTTGCTGCTGCCCACCACGAATGTCTCAAAGGTATAGCGCGGATTCAGTTGGTGATTCGAGGAATCAAAATCCAGCTTGGCTTGCGCCGGCGGCACGGGAGCGGCCTCGTTCTCAGCGCAAATGAACTCCAGCCGAGTTGTGGTCATGCCTACTTCCGCCAGCACGGCCTGCAGGAGGTCACCGTACGTTTGCGTCAGCCGCTTCCGGAAGATGGGGGTGGGCACACGAACGAGCAAGCGATCGTTCTCTGCCGCTTCCAGTCGCGTTGGCCGGAACCACGTAGAGAAACTGTGGGCGTTAACCCGCCGCTCCATGTGTTGCAGTATTTTGTCCCAGGAATTCACAGTGACATCAAACTCCGCCAATTTCCACACCCGTGGAAATCCTGTGGAAAACACCCCACCGGACTCTTTTTCCAGGCGGCCGACCTTTCACTGATTCTCAGATTCGCAGCAGGACTTCCGCCCCACGCGGCCTCCACGAACCTGTCGAGGAATTCAAATTCTCGGCACCTCTTGAGTGTGAGCGCGGATTCTGCCTAAACGGAAGCTCAGGAGCAAGAGAAAATTGAGCGAAACACGTGCACAGCATACACAAACAATTCACAGCTTTTCCACAGTGCGAATTCTGACGAATCGGGGCAGAAAATGCTTGACTTCACGATCCCGTCCGCCGCTTGCAGATCGGTAAGCTCTTTTTTTATTCGTGCCGCAGTGCGGCGATCGGGTCGATGCGCATCGCTCGGCGCGTCGGCAGGTAGCAGGCCACCAGTGCGACAGCCATGAGCAAGAGAGTCACCCCGGCGAATGTCAGGAGGTCAGTAGGACTAACGCCGAAAAGCAAACTCGATAGAAACCGGGTGAACGCCAGAGAAACGCCGGCGCCGATGGCGCTTCCGATCAACGCCAGCTTCGCGCCGGAACCAAGCACCAGCCGCAGCACGTCTCGTTGCTGCGCGCCGAGCGCGATTCGCACGCCGATTTCATGGGTGCGCTGCGTCACGGCGTAGCTCATCACGCCGTAGATACCGATCGCCCCCAGCAACAGCGCCAACGCCGCAAAGGAGCTGAGCAAGACAGCCCCCAGCCGCGGAGCGTTCACCGACTGGGAGAGCAACTCGTCCATCGTTTGAACCTTCGTGAGCGGAACGGACGCATCGATGGAACCGACCACCGAGCGCACAGCCGCCGCAACGCTTCCCGCTTCTGCGGGCGTTTTTACCACAACATACATCGAGTAAACGAACCACGGCGCCCAGCCGTCGCGATAGTACGGCACATACATTGTCGGCTGATCCTTCTCGCCCAGTCCTTCGTATTTCACGTTTCCCACTACCCCGACGATCGTTTCCCATGCCGATTTCGGATCGGCATCGCCCGTTTGCACGCGCTTGCCCACAGCGTTGCCCCCGAAATACCGCTCCGCCATCGCCTGATTGATGACCAGCGAGTTGTGCCCTTCGGCTCGGTCTTCATCGGCAAAGAAGCGCCCCGCAATCAGCGGCACGCCCAATGTCCGGAAATAATCTTCGCTGATGGGGATCTCCTCCGCCAGCGTCACAGACTTTCCCGGCGTGTACGGCTGTCCCTCCACGTGAAACGGATTTTCGACTTCCAGCAAATTCGGCGGCAAGCTCATCGCTACCGCCGCCGACTGCACGCCTGGAATACTTTCTGTCTTCTCCAGCAGCTGCCGGTAAAACGACGTGGTCTGGCTCGCCTTCCGGTAGTGCACCGGCGGCAAGTCCACGCGCATCGTCAGAATGTGCTCCGGCTGGAATCCGGGGCTCACGGCTTCGAGCTTCACGAGGCTGCCCAGCAGCAACCCTGCCGCGATCAGCAGCACCGAGGCCAGAGAAAACTCCACCACGACCAGCGCGTCGTGCAACAACCTCGATCCCGCGCCTTCTCCTCCGCCGCGCCCGGTTTCTTTGAGTGATTCGTCGAGCTTCGCCGCCCGCGTTCGCGTCGCGGGCGCAAGCCCGAAGAGAATGCTGGAGAGCAGTGTGACCGCGGCGGCGAAAAGCAAAACGTGCCAGTCCACGGACACTTCATCCACTCGTGGCAGGAGATCGAAGCCTAGGACCACGATTGCCTTTACGCAGCCATACGCCAGAGCCAGGCCCAACGCGCCCCCAGTCCCTCCCAGCAGGACGCTCTCCGTCAGGAGTTGCCGCACCAGCCGCAGCCGCCCGGCGCCCAACGCGGTGCGAATCGCCATCTCCTTCCGTCTGGTCGCGGCGCGCGACACTTGCAGATTGGCCACGTTCACAATAGCGATCAACAGTACGGTGGCAACCGCCCCGAGCAAAATCAACAAAGGCGTAAATGAGTCGCCGATGACCACTTGCTTCATCGGCACCGCCGTCGCACCGGCAACGCCGGAGACCGGATATTGCCGCGTGACGCTCTGAGCGATTCGTGTGGCGTCTGCGATCGCCATCGTCAGCGGCACCCCGGGCTTCAGCCGGCCGAACACCGTCAAAAAATAAGGCCAGCGCTGGTGAGGGGCCTCCGTTTGCCGGATGGGCCACAGCTCATCGGCGCCCCGCTCGCCGAAATGAAAAGTCGCTGGCATCACGCCGATGACGGTGAAGCTCTGTTCGTCGAGCGTAATGCTTTGTCCGATTGCCTGCGGGTCGCGTCGCAAGTGCTCGCGCCAAAACTGGTTGCTCACCACGACGGTTAGGGCCCGCCCGGCGCGATCTTCGCCGGGCGAGAAAGTCCTGCCCATCATGGGCCTGATGCCGAGCACGTCAAAAAAGTGCGCGGTAACTTGTCCTCCGGGAATTTCCTCGGGCTCTCCGTCACCAGTCAGCGTGAATCCATTGTCCGATGCCTTATACGCCGCGACCCTTTCGAAACTGTGCTGTTGCTCCGCCAACGCAAGAAAGTCGGCATCGCCCATGTCGCCGCGAGCGAGAGGCAGTGCCGGGGCTTGGAGGAACATCATCACCAGTCGATTCGCGTCCGGGTACGGCAAGGGCTTTAGCAGCACAGCGTTCACCACCGAAAAAATCGCCGTGTTCGCGCCGATGCCGAGCGCCAGCGTCAGCACAGCGATTGCCGTGAAGCTCGGCGACTTGCGCAGCATTCGTGCGCCATAGCGCAAGTCTTGCAAGAGCTTTTCCATCGAATGGAAGGTCCACATGTCCCGGCACACCTCCTTCAATAAAGTCGCGTTTCCGAACTTGCGCCGCGCAGCTGCGCGCGCCAATGCACGCGATTCGTCGCCACGGAGTTTCTCTTCGCTCATCGCTAGATGAAACTGCAGCTCGTCTTCCAGGTCGCGCTCAAGCTGCCGCCGTTTCGCCAGTGCCTTCATTCGCAACTGCGCCGCCCGAATCCATCCCTTAAACATCGCTGCTCCTTAGACTGTTTCCATGATGCGAGCGATCGCCCCAGTCATCCGGCCCCAATGCGCCTTCTCATCGGCCAGTTGCCTTTCTCCGGCCGGCGTTAATCGGTAGAATTTCGCGCGCCGCTTGTTTTCCGAAAGCCCCCACGCCGAGTCCAGCCATCCGCGCAGCTCCAGCCGGTGGAGTGCCGGGTACAGTGCTCCTTCTTCCACGCGCAGCACGTTTTCTGTCGACTGCTGGATGAACTCCGCGATCGCATAGCCGTGCATCGCTCCGCGCGTCAGCGTTTTCAATATCAACATGTCCAGCGTGCCCTGCATCAGTTCGCCGGTCCGATTTGTATCAGCCATTGCAGTGCTCCCATAAGATGTTTATGGGAGAATAATCCATCCCAGTTTGGTGTGCAACAGAAGAATTTGACCCTCTCATTCGGAAGGAGTTTTTTGGGCCTCGGAGTTTCCCGTGGTAAGTCGCGTCTGTCCTGCGCTGTCCGCTGTAACAATATGATAATATTTGCTTTAGTGGTCGAGAAATGCCGCCTAGATCAGCACAATTACCTTGTGGCTCTGCGTGATTTTCGCTACAATAGTTTGTGTATAGTTTGGGTCTGTTTGACCTCCGTTTTGTTGGTTCCAAAGTTCAGGCAGCGCCGAATCTGCAGTGACGCGTTCGCGCCAGGACGCGACATTCAAGCAGCCTGAGCGTGGCCCGCAATGGGCCACCAGACTTCGCCGCGCGCCACCCTGACTCGTCGGGAAATGGCGCGGGATGAAGCAGAAACCCTTCGAGCCCAGCTCGATTTTCGGCAATTAGAAAAAGAGCTGAGCCAATGGGCAAGGCAATCGTCGAGTCTCTTCACGACCGCCTTCCCGACCGAAAACCAGGAGCACGTCACAATGGGTGAAAAGGAAAACACGCCTGCCAAGGGCACCGGCCACAAGTACGACGCTACGTCCATCAAAGTTCTTGGCGGCATCGAAGCCGTGCGCAAGCGCCCCGCGATGTATATCGGTTCAACCGGCGAACTCGGCTTACATCATCTCGTCTGGGAAGTTGTCGACAATTCTGTGGACGAAGCCCTCGCCGGTTACTGCGATGAAATCAATGTCGTCGTCCACGAAGATAATTCCGTCACCGTCACCGACAACGGTCGCGGCATTCCCGTGGACATGCATGCCACGGAAAAAAAGCCCGCCGCCGAAGTGGTCATGACTGTCCTTCACGCCGGTGGAAAATTCGACAGCGACACCTACAAAGTGTCCGGCGGCCTCCACGGCGTGGGCGTATCCGTCGTCAACGCGCTATCGGACTGGCTGGATTTGGAGATCTGGCGCGATGGCCAGGTCTGGGAGCAGAGCTACGAGAAGGGCCAGCCCACTTCAAAACTGAAAGACACCGGCAAAACAAAAAAAACTGGCACCAAGATTACTTTTCATCCTGATCCCGCAATTTTCACTACTATCGATTACAGCTACGACACGCTTTCTCAGCGCCTTCGCGAGCTCGCCTTCCTTAATAAAGGCCTGAAAATCACGCTCGATGACGAGCGCAGCGGCAAAAAGGCCGAATTCCGCTTCACCGGCGGCATCGCCGAATTCATCAAGCATCTCAATCGCGGCAAGACCGTCCTCCACGATTCGCCCATCTACATGGAAGGCAAGCGCGAGACCGTGGACATGGAAATCGCGCTGCAATACAACGACAGCTACGCCGAAAATATCTTCGCCTTCGCCAACACCATTAACACCGTCGATGGCGGTACGCATCTTTCCGGTTTCCGCTCCGCGCTCACTCGCACCATCAACTATTACGCCGGCTCCTTCGGGATGCTCAAAGAGCAGAAGGATGAAATCTCCATCACCGGAGACGACGTTCGCGAGGGCCTGGTCGCTGTGGTTTCCGTCAAATTGCCGCAGCCGCAGTTTGAAGGCCAGACCAAAGGCAAGCTCAATAGCGACATCAAAGGGCTCGTCGAGCAGCTCGTGAACGAAAGGCTCGGCGAGTATTTCGACAAGCATTCTTCGATCGCTCGAAAAATCATCGGGAAGTGTATTGACGCTGCGCGTGCCCGCGAGGCGGCCCGCAAGGCCCGCGAGCTTACCCGCCGCAAATCCGCGCTTGATTCCAGCGGCCTGCCCGGCAAGCTCGCCGATTGCCAGGAGCGCGACCCCGCGCGTTGCGAGCTTTTCATCGTCGAGGGCCCGTCGGCCGGCGGCTCCGCAAAGGAAGGCCGCAACCGCAAGTATCAGGCCATCCTGCCGCTCAAAGGCAAGATTCTGAACGTCGAAAAGGCGCGCTACGACAAAATGCTCGGCCACGAAGAGCTGCGCCTGATCATCACCGCTCTAGGCACGGGAATCGGCAAGGATGATTTTGACGCCGCCAAGCTCCGCTATCACAAAGTGATTCTCATGACCGACGCCGACGTCGACGGCAGCCACATCCGCACGCTGCTGCTCACGTTCTTTTTCCGGCACATGCGTGAGCTCATCGAAAAGGACCACATCTATATCGCGCAGCCGCCGCTCTATCGCCTCAAGCGCGGCAAGATGGACCGCTACATTCGCGACGAGCGTGAGTTTTCGCGCGAAATCATGCGCCGCGCTACCGAGGATCATGCCGTCATCGCCAAGGGCGGCAAACAGCTCGAAGGCGGCGATCTCACGCAATTCCTCCTCAACGTTCAAGAGTACGAGCAGGTCGCTGCCAAACTCGTTCGCCGTCTGCGCGACGCCGAACTCGTGGAACTGCTCGCGGATAGCGAACTCGAAAAGAAGGCCGATTTCGCGGAAAAGAAAAAATTGCAGGAGCTCATCAAGCAGATCGAAAAGACCAAGCTCAAACTCGAAGCCAAGCTGGCCTTCGACGAAGAGCACAGCCTGCACGAGATTGTGCTCACCAATGGCACCGCCGAGCGCCGCATCAATTGGGCCCTCGCTGCTTCGCCGGAATACAAGAGGATTCGTTCGTTGCGCCAGGCCATCGCCCCGCACGACAAGCCGCCTTTTACCATTACTCATAACGGCGACAAGATGACCAAGGAAAATGCTCTGGCTGTCCTCGCGTATGTCCTCGAAGACGCCAAAAAAGAATTCAACATCACCCGTTTCAAGGGCCTCGGCGAAATGAATCCTGAGCAGCTTTGGGAAACCACCATGAATGCCGAGACGCGCACGCTTCTGAAAGTCCGTCTCGAAGACGCCGTCGCCGCCGAGGACATTTTTTCTACTCTCATGGGTGAAAACGTCGAGGAGCGCCGCAAATTCATCCAGGACAATGCCCTCGAAGTCGTCAACCTGGATATTTAGGTTTTTTAGGGCGCAGCGTGGATGGGCAAATGTTCTATCAATTGAGCTGGCAAACATTGCCGGGAACGAAAGGCCTCTCGTGCTCGGGTTTTCGCGCGGTCCCGACAAAATCGCCCGACACTAAGCGGGGCGTGGCCTTCGAATGCACCAGCGAGGCCGAATGCGCCGACCTGATGCTCAAGCTTGAGGCCCATTTCGGCGCGCAGCGCTTTTCCAACAACGCCGCCGCGTTTGAAGGGGTAAAGGCTTACGTTCTGGAATGGAGCGCAAAGCGTTAGCTGCAAGCATTTCTAATCGGCATGATCCGGAATTAGAAATCGAGCTAAGTTATTGAAAATAAAGCACCGGCATACGTTCTAATCGGTACAAAAACGCACTCTCTCGAATCCGCATTTTGGGGAGCAATTTGAATGGCTGACGAGCAATCACAGCAGATCCTAACTCCGGTCGATATCGAATCGGAGATGAAGAAGTCCTACCTCGATTACGCCATGAGCGTAATCATCGGCCGCGCGCTGCCCGATGTGCGCGATGGCCTCAAGCCCGTTCATCGCCGCATTCTTTTCGGCATGTACGAACTCGGGCTTACGTCCACGAAGCCGTACCGCAAGTGCGCCAAGATCGTCGGCGAAGTCCTCGGCAAATTCCATCCGCACGGCGACGCGCCTGTCTACGATGCGCTCGTGCGCCTGGCGCAGTCGTTCAACATGCGCTATCCGCTGGTCGACGGCCAGGGAAACTTCGGCTCCGTCGATGGCGACCCTCCCGCGGCGATGCGTTACACCGAAGCGCGCCTCTCCAAGATCGCCGAGGAAATGCTCGCGGACATCGACAAGGAAACCGTCAACTTCATCCCCAATTTTGACGAAAGCACGCAGGAGCCGCTGGTCCTTCCCACGCGCATCCCGAATTTGTTGGTCAACGGCTCGAGCGGCATCGCCGTGGGCATGGCCACCAACATTCCGCCGCACAATTTGCGCGAAATTATCGAAGCCACGGTGATGCTGATCGAGGATCCTGAAATCAATCTGAAGAAAATAATGAAAGTGGTGCCCGGGCCGGATTTTCCCACCGGTGGCTACATTTACGGCCGCGAAGGTATCGAGCAGGCTTACAAAAACGGCCGCGGTACTTTCCAAGTGCGCGCAAAAGCGGCCATCGAGCAAGCCGGCAAGGAGCGCGAGAACATTGTCATCACCGAGCTTCCGTATCAAGTCAACAAAGCGCGCCTGATCGAACACATCGCCGAGCTCGTACAGAACAAAAAAATTCAGGGCATTGGCGACATTCGCGACGAATCCGACCGCGACGGCATGCGCATCGTCATCGAAGTGAAGCGCGACGAAGAGCCGCAGCTCATCCTGAATCACCTCTACAAGCACACCCAGATGCAGGAATCCTTCGGGATGATTCTGCTGGCGATTGTCGCCGGGCAGCCGCGTGAGCTCGGGTTGATCGAGCTGATCAAGCTTTTCATCGAGCACCGCGTAGAAGTCGTGCGCCGCCGCACGCAGTACGATTTGCGCAAAGCCGAAGAACGCGAGCACATCCTGGTCGGCTTCAAGATCGCCCTCGACCATCTGGACGAAATCATCAAGCTGATTCGCCGCAGCAAGTCGCCCAAGGAAGCCAAAGAAGCGTTGATGGCCATGGACGTCCGCGGCGCGCACCAACCCTATGACGACACGCGCCGCAGCGCCGCCGCCGGTTTTACCGAGCGCCAGGCGCAGGCGATTTTGGATTTGCAGTTGCATCGCCTGACGCAGATGGAGCGCGAGAAAATCCTGGAAGAGCTGAAGCAGATCCAGGTCCGCATCGCCGAACTGAAAGAAATTCTCGCCAGCGACAAAAAGCTCCGCGCCGTCATCGTCGCCGAGCTGAAGGAGATCGACAAGAGCTATGGCGACGAGCGCCGCACGCAAATTGTCGACCGCGTCGAAGAAATCAAGCTGGAAGACCTGATCAAAGACGAAGAGATGGCCATCACCGTGAGCCACGCGGGTTATGTGAAGCGCACGCCTGTTGACGTTTACCGCCATCAATCCCGCGGCGGCAAAGGCCGCATCGGCGCGCGCACGCGCGAAGAGGATTTCGTCGAGCATCTTTTCGTGGCCTCCACGCACACGTACATACTGCTGTTCACTTCAAAGGGCCGCGTCTATTGGCTCAAGGTTTACGAGATTCCCGAAGCCGCCGCGGCCACGCGCGGAAAGGCCATCAACAGCCTGGTTCACTTCCAGGAAAACGAGAAGCTGACCGCGGTAGTCGCGGCGCGCAATCTCGAAGAAGAAGGGCGCTACGTTTTTCTCGCCACCAAACAAGGCACGGTGAAAAAGACCGGGCTTGCGGAGTTTTCGAATCCGCGGCCAAGCGGCATTATCGCTATCAACCTGGAGTCCAACGACGAACTCATCGGCGCCAAGCTCACCGACGGCAAGCAGATGATTTTCCTGGCGAGCCACGAAGGTCAGGCCATTCTCTTCCGCGAAACCGAGGTGCGTGCGATGGGACGGCAAGCCGGCGGCGTCAACGGAATGGACCTGGGCAAGGACGATT
>JASHQB010000052.1 GCA_030037775.1 Candidatus Acidiferrales bacterium | reverse complement strand
CCGCTGACACGCGGCACGAGCTTGCCTTTTTCCTTCGCGACCTGGACGTGGATTTCGCTGGGCCTTCCCATCTCCACACCTTGCGTGATGGACAAATCTTCGCCGGGCCTCAGCTTCTCATGGCGCACCAAATAGGCTGCAAGCGACCCGCCCGCGGATCCTGTGGCCGGATCTTCTACGATTTCCCACGGCAGCATCCCGCGCGAAAATGCCTTGCCGCGGCCACCGAGAGCAAAGCAGTAGGCCATGGTGCTGTTGCCGTTCAAGAGATGAAAGAGCGCACGCAAGTTCGATTGTATTCTTGGCAGTGTCGCCTTGCCTCTTAGGGGAACCATCACGTTGAAAATTCCCGTGGATACACATTCAATCGGCAAATTCGAATCGATCTCCTCTGGGCGCAAGCCGAGGGCTTCGGCCAGAGCTTCACGCGGGATCTTGGCTGGCTTGAAGCGCGCTTCCTTTTGGGTCATGGTCACACACGCGGGGCGCCCATCGTGGAACGTGATCTCGACCGGCAGAATCCCAGCGCCAGTCTGCTGCTGAATTTGCACCGGCCCCTCCGATGCCGGCACGACGCCGAGTTCGGCGAGGAGGAACCAAGTGCCGATCACCGGATGGCCCGCGAATGGCAGTTCTCGTGTGGTGGTGAAAATGCGCAGCCGCGCGAGCGCACGATTGTTCGTCGGCCGCTGAACGAAAACCGTTTCGGCGAGGTTCATCTCGCGCGCCACCGCTTGCATTTGCTGGCGCGATAAGCTGTCACCGTCGGTGACGACCGCCAGCGGGTTGCCGGCGAAGGGCTTGGTGGTAAAAACATCGAGTTGGTAAAATCTTCGCTTCACAGTGTTTCGTTCGATCCTTTCATTTTGCCGCTGCGCCGGAAATTCAGAAGATCATTTCTGTTCGAGACACGTCGAGCGGGAGGTCGAGCAGCGGGTCAACGCGCTCGCGAAAGCGCACGGTGTGGGGCATTTTCGCGTGAAGGTCGAAGGCGGACGCATCGACCCACTTCGAATGAATGTAGAAAAGCCGCGCATCCCGTGTCGAGCGAAATGCGTGAATGCCCAAACAGCCGGTTTCCTGGCGCGAAGATGCGATTACCTCACGCAGTTCCTGCTCTACAGCATCTCCTTGCCGCTCGCGGGCATGAAAATGCACGAAGACAAATAACTCCACAAATCCCCCCTGCGGGCGCCGAAATTTTCGATTTGTGTCTTCTGCTCAGGCCGTTTCAAATGCGCTCTAATTTTGCCACAGTGCGCTCGTTGTGTGCAGTCCCAGTATTCAGCGTGGTCTTCGGTTCGAAGAGGACAATTTGGCACTCTTCGTCCGCCACAGGCATGTGCTCCACGCCGTGCGGCACGATGATGAATTCCCCAGGGTTTGCGATCACATCGCCATCGCGGAATCGCATGCGCAGCACGCCTTTCGCCACCAAGAACATTTCGTCTTCGCTCTCGTGGTGATGCCACATGAATTCGCCGCGCAGCTTCACGACTTTGACGTAAGAGTCGTTCAGTTCGCCGACAATTCTCGGATACCACGCATCGTCGAAAAGGCGAAACTTTTCCTCCAGGTTGACTTTTTCCATGAATTGCCTCCGCGATCGATCCGGCAAACACGTGAATGCGCGGGACGGAGCTAAAGCTGCCGTACCTGCGCGCAAACTTCGTCCAGCACTCGTTCGGTAGTCTGCGGATGCGCAGTCTCCGCGTACACTCGCAGCATCTGTTCCGTCCCCGATATGCGGACGAGCACCCAGCCAGCTTCGCCGAAGTAGAGTTTCTGCCCGTCCATGTCTTCACGGTGTTCGATACGCCACTCCAGCAGCCTTTCCACGCGGGAACCAAAATGCTGAACCGCTCTCTCCTTTTGCCCAGCGCGCAACTCCAGGTCGACGCGTCCGTAGTGATGAACGCCGAATTCGTCGTGCAGCATCTTCACCAATTCGCCCAGCCGCTTTCCGTGCCAGGCCATCACTTCGGCCAGCAGCAGAGCGGTAACCGTGGCATCGCGCTCCGGCAAATACATTTTCGTCGCGAGTCCGCCGCTCTCTTCGCCGCCCAACAGGATGTCCCGTTCGAGCATCAGTTCACAAATATGCTTGAAGCCGATCGGCGTTTCGAAAACGGTGCGTCCGAACTTCTTGGCGATTTTGTCGATCATCTTCGTGGTCGAAAACGTCTTCGCGACGTCCCCGGTTTGGTTTCGCGCGCCCGCCAGATGCCAGAGCAGAATCGCGAAAATCTGGTGCGGCGTAATGAACGTTCCGTCCGCGTCGACGGCGCCGATTCGATCGCCGTCTCCGTCCGCGGCAAACCCTGCGTCGTATTTTCCATTGCGCACCGCTTCCTGCAGCGCGGCGACGTGCGGCTGAATCGGTTCCGGGTTCACGCCGCCAAAAAGCGGATCATAGTTCCCGCGGATTTCGTCGCATGCGACTCCGTGCCGCGCGCACAGTTCCCGGAACAGGCCGCACGCAGCGCCGTGCATGGGATCCACGACAAAGCGAAATTTGCTTTGCCGCAGCCGCTCCCAATCGATGAGTTTCGACAGCGTCTCCAAATACGGCGCACGCACGTGTAATGAATGGATGAAGTCTTTCCGCGGCGGCAGTGCGCGGCGGGAGCCATTGGCCAGTACTTCAACCAGCTCTTTTTCAATTTCCGCGACAATTCCCGGCAAGGCCGAACTTCCATAACTCGCTTTGTACTTCACGCCGTTCCACCGCGGAGGATTGTGGCTGGCGGTGATCATGATTCCGCCGGCAGCTTCTCGCTGACGGACAAGCAGGGAAAGCGCCGGAGAAGGGCATGGCGCGTCGGAGAGCCAGACGGGAGTTCCGGTTGCGGATATGGCCTCTGCCGCAGCTCGCGCGAACAGCGGACCGCCGAAGCGCGAATCGCAGCCAATCAATACGCCGCTTTGCGGCTTCTCCGCGCGAATGACGTAACGCGCAATGGCCGTGGCCACTTGACGGACGTTCGCCACGGTAAAATCCTCGGCGATAACGCCGCGCCATCCGTCGGTACCGAAGCGAATCTGCATCATGCCAAAAAGTATATGCGATAGCGAGCCAAGCGGAAAGCCGCGCGGACTGCAGGGTCCAGATCCTGCGGCTCAAATCAAACCAGGTCGTCCCGGCGGTTTTCTTCGAGCCATTTTACGACCTTGCCCACGTCCTGCGCGCGGTCCCGCGGGCATAAGAGCAGCGCATCGTGGGTCTCCACGATGATCAAATCCTGGATGCCGATCGCGGCGATGAATTTCTCCCGGCTCCAGAGAAAGTTTCCGCTGGCATTGAGCGTGAAGGAGTGTCCCTCGGACACGTTTTCGCCTTTCCTGGGCGCCAGCAACTCATATACCGCCGCCCAGGAGCCGATATCGCTCCAGCCCACTTTCGCGGGCAGCATGAACACGCGCTCCCTTCCATTTCCGCGGCTGGCCGGCTCCATCACCGCGTAATCGACCGAGATACTGTCCAGGCGCGCGTAAACTGTCGCGAGGGCCTTCGGATACTCGGGCGTTCCAATGGATTGCTGCAGCTCTCCGAGGGCGCGCCACGTGTGCGGCAGGAATTTTCTCAGGCATTCGAAGAACGTCGAGACGCGCCAGAAAAACATGCCCGCATTCCAGAAGTATCTTCCCGATGCGGCGTATTTTCGCGCGAGCGCCAGATTTGGTTTTTCGGTGAACCGTTTTACCGTGTGTGCAGACACTCCTTTGTGGCGGATGGCGCTGCCTCGCTCGATGTAGCCGAATCCTGTATCGGGTCGCGTCGGAGGAATACCCAGCACCACCAAGTTCCCAGGCTTGCTTGCCAGCGACATGGCCGCGCGCACGATTTGGCGGTAACGCGGCGCGTCGCCAATGTAATGGTCCGCAGGCAGGACGGCCATCAAAGCGTCGCCGTGTTCCTGCGCTAAATGGATCGCAGCCAGCCCAATCGCCGCCGCCGTATTGCGCCCCATGGGCTCAGCGAGGATGTGCGTGCGCGGAACACGCGGCAGTTCGCGTCGAACGCCCGCGGCCTGCTCGTCATTCGTTACCACCCATAGACGATTTGCCGGGAAGAGCGGTGCGAGGCGGTCGGCCGTTTCGCGCAGCATGCTCTTTGCGCTGATGATGTCGAGCAATTGTTTTGGAGTGCGCTTGCGGCTGCGCGGCCAGAAACGTGTACCGCGTCCTCCCGCCAAGATTACCGCGCACTGCATCAGTTTTTTTGTATTCGACATTTCGAAATAAGGCCGGTCAAGGCTCAGGCACAGAAACAGACAGCATCGTCGTAGGTTCCTTCGGCTCGTAAGCGCGATCGCGTAACGCACTGGGAACCAGCCACGCGTCAGCTCGCGCGTATGAGATGCGCGCGTCGCCGGGCTGCGTGCGCAGCGTGCCGCTGCCTTCCAGCACGATAAAAAGTTCGAGTTGCCCTTCAGCCTGGACGGAGTATTGCGACATTCCGAGTGTGTGTTTCACTACCGCAAAATAGGGACAGTCGGACAGAACCGAAATTTCGCGAGTGCTGGTCTTCTGCCGAGTCTGCGAGACTGGTCCTCCGTGCTGTTTTCCAAATCGAATCACGTCGAAGGCCTTCTCGATATGCAAATCGCGCGGCTTGCCATCAGCATCCAGACGGTGGTAGTCGAAGACCCGATAAGTGATATCCGAATGCTGCTGAATCTCGCACAAGACCATTCCCGGCCCGATGGTGTGCACGGTTCCGGCTGGGACAAAGATCGCGTCGCCCGCCTTGACGGGAGTGCGCTCGATCAAGTCCTCCGCGCTATTGTCGGCAATTGCCCGGCGAAATCCCTCCGCATCGACTTCCGGTTTTAAGCCTACGCGCACTTCCGCTCCTGGTCGCGCAGAAATCACGTACCACATTTCCGTTTTGCCAATTCCCCCAGCCCCAGCCTCGTTCCGCATCGCATAGTCGTCATCGGGATGCACCTGCACAGAGAGCTTGTCGTCCGGGAAAATAAATTTCGCAAGGACCGGAAATGGTCTGTTACTTTGCGTGCGTTTGCCC
Source organism: Candidatus Acidiferrales bacterium (assembly GCA_030037775.1). Lineage (GTDB taxonomy): Bacteria > Acidobacteriota > Terriglobia > Acidiferrales > UBA7541 > DAHUXN01. Next base: position 25,510 of record JASHQB010000052.1, on the reverse strand, counting down.
GTCCATTCGGCGCCCATGCGCGGCCAGGCGTCTCCCAAGCGTTCACCGGCAAACGGGCCGTCGGCGAAGTGGCAATCGTTGCCCGTCAGCCAGACTTCGCCGATCGGTTCGCGCAACGATTGTTTTTCGGGAAAGAGCGGGGCGAGATTTCGCGCGCCCCAAATGCGCGGCACGAACTGCGGTTCCAGCCGAGCAGGCCGCAGCGCCACCGAAATTATCCGCGAGTCGCCGCGACCGAACTCACCGGCTTCTCGGCGCGAAAAAAGCTTGCGAGCCGGCGCAGGCCTTCTTCAATCCGTTCCATGGAAGTCGCATAGGAGATTCGCAAATGGCCCGGCGCGCCGAACGCTTCTCCCGGAATCACGACCACGTGCTCGCGTTCCAGCAAATCCTTCGCCACTTGCACGGTGTCTGCCTGCGTTCCAGGGCCGTTTCCGTCAACCGCTGCACTGACATTGGGGAACACGTAAAAGCTGCCGGCTGGTTCGTGACAGGTCACTCCCGGAATCTCCCGCAGGCCGTCCACAATCCGCCGGCGGCGTTTCGCAAACTCCGTCACCATCGTTTCGACGCTTTCCATTCCGCCTCGCAGCGCTTCGAGCGCGGCATATTGCGCGATGGAAGTAGGATTCGAGATCGACTGGCTCTGCAGTTTCAGCACCGCATCGGAGATCTCCTGCGGAGCGAGCGTGTAGCCCATCCGCCAGCCGGTCATGGCAAACGTTTTGGAAAGCGACGCCGAGACGATCACGTGATCCTTTGCGCCCGGCAGGCTCGCGACGGAGAACGGCTTCGCATCGCCATAAACAAAATGCGAGTAGCACTCGTCCGACAGGACCCAAACGCCGTGCTTCCTTGCGACGTCCAGAATCTTCGCGAATTCGTCTTCGGGAATCACCGCGCCGGTGGGATTCGACGGCGAATTCACGATCAGAATCTTGGTGCGCGGCGTGATCGCTTTTTCAATCGCGGAGGCCCGCGGAATAAAGCCATCTTCGGCAGGCGTTTCGACAATCACCGGCGTGCCATCGGCGCATTTCACGATCTCCGGATAGCTGACCCAATACGGCGCAAGGATGAGGGCCTCATCTCCCGAATTGATGAGCGCATGAATCACATTGAAGAGCGAATGCTTGCCGCCACAATTGATCACGCATTCTTTGGGTGCATAGCCGCTACCCAAGTACTTCGCGTGCCATTCAACGGCGGCTTGGCGCAACGGCATGATACCGGCCGACGGTGTGTACTTCGTTTTATTTTCCTCGATGGCCTTGATCGCCGCGTTCTTGATGTGTTGCGGCGTCGGAAAGTCGGGCTCGCCGGGGCCAAAATCGACAACGTCAATGCCGCGCGCGACCAGCTTTTCCTTTTCCATCAGCACGACAAGCGTGGCCGAAGGTTCGATGCGCTTTACTCGCTCCGCGAGTTCCATTCTTAGCCCCCTTGAATTTGCCTTACGCGACCTTCGCTTTAAGCCGCTCTTCGACCGCGGGCGGCACCAAATCCTTCACCGATCCGCCGAGCCGCGCGATTTCGCGCACCAGCCGCGAGCTCAAATAGCTGTACGCTTCCGCGGGCATCATGAAAACTGTTTCAATTCTGGGTTCCAGTTTGCGGTTCATCAACGCCATTTGCAGCTCATATTCATAGTCGGAAATCGCGCGGATGCCTCGCAGCACAACCTGTGCATTTTTGTGCCGCGCGTAGTCCATCAGCAACCCTTCGAAGACGTCCACTTCGACGTTGGGCCATGGCTGTGTCACTTCGCGCAGCATCTCCAGGCGCTCGCTCACGCTGAAGAGCGGATCTTTTTCCATGTTGCGTAATACGGCCACAACCAGCCGGTCGAAAATCTTCGCACCGCGCCCAATCAGGTCAAGATGCCCATTCGTTACCGGATCAAAGGACCCCGGATAGATGGCGAGTACAGCCTTCATGGTCGGAGGATTCACTGCGCCGCATTCTAACCTAGAATTCTTTTGCCCGCGCGGCAAAATTCCTCGGTCTAACTTCTCATATTGCCTTTGTTTTGTGCGTTGCGCCAGGGTGAACCGGCCCTTCACACGCAGTGAGTTACTTCAGATGGCTTCGCGCTGCGACTCGTTTTTGCAGAAGTCACACAAAATTAACCTGCCATTTATATTCGCGCGCGTTGCTGGGCTTTATGTTGCGCGGATGCCAAATGAGACCCTCATTGTTGAATCTCTGCCCGGAGCGCGGAGCGGCGACACGATTCTGTCTTGTACCGGCCCGTTTACCATTCAAACGCTCTTCTCGTTTCAGGGCGCCCTGCGGGAGATCGGCCCCGCGCGCCTGCTCATCGTCGATTTGACCAAAGTGCCGTACATAGACTCCGCCGGTCTCGGCGCGCTGGTGGGCGCCTTTGTTTCCGGACGTAAATTGGATCGCCGGATCGTCCTTGTGGGGGCCGGCGAACGCGTCACGGCCTTGATTCGCATGTCGAATCTGGAGCAGTTTTTCCCTCTCTATATTTCCCGTGCAGAAGCCGAATCCGCTTCTGCCGGTGCCCCACAGCCGCGCGCGAGCAAGTGAATGCTTTCGGCGCAGGCGTTGCGCTAGAATCGGCTCGCATGAACCACGCTGAAGCTTCCGCGCTTCTCAGCGTCGCCTTCGAGGAAGCGCGCGTCAGCCTTGCTGAAGGCGGCATTCCCGTCGGCGCGGCGCTTTTCGATGCCAGCGGCAATCTCCTCGGGCGTGGACACAACTTGCGCGTGCAGGAGGATGATCCGGCGATGCATGCGGAAACCGATGCGTTCCGGCGGGCAGGCCGCCAGCGCATGTATCGCGACAAAATCATGGTCACGACGCTTGCGCCCTGCTGGTATTGCAGCGGACTGATCCGGCAGTTTCGCATCGGCACAGTCGTTGTGGGTGAATCGCAGAATTTTCGCGGTGGTATAGACTGGCTGCGCGAAAACGGCGTCGAAGTGATCGACCTCGCAAATCAGGAATGCATCAGCATGCTTGCTGATTTCATTTGCGCCCATCCCGGCCTGTGGCGCGAAGACATCGGCGAAGAATAATCTCTCTTGGCGCCTGCCGGCTGCTTTTCTTACTCGTATCTCAGCGCCACCATTGGGTCGACCTTCATCGCGCGCCGCGCGGGAGTGTAGCAGGCCAGCAGCGCAACTGCTGCCAGCAAAATCGAGGCGCTGGCATACGTGAGCGGGTCAACCGGTGAGACGCCGGACAGGAAACTCCCGACCAGCCGTGCAATTGCGGCCGCGGCCAGAATGCCGGCAATGAGACCGGCGCCCACAATGAAGAATCCTTGGCGCAAGATCATGCGTAGAACGTCCGTCCGTTGTGCGCCCAGCGCCAGGCGAATGCCAATTTCGTGCGTCCGCTGGCTGGCGCTGTAGGACACCACGCCGTAAACACCTACAACGGCAAGGGTGAGGCCCAGAATTCCGAGCGACGCGGCCAAGCCGGCGGCAATTTGATAGAGCAACAGGCCGTTTATCGTATCGAGCGCCTCGCTCATCGTCTGAACGTCGACAACCAGCATTACCGGGGCGAGAGAGCGAACCGTGTCGCGGACCTCACTGTTCGCTGTCGCAATGGGAAGTTCCGTGCGCAAGTGAAGCGTTACAGATTGTTGATAGTTGTATTTTTGTCCCAGCGGGAAATATGAGTAGGGCTCAAACGATCCGGCAACGTGGGTAGTTCTGCTATTCTTCACCTCACCCACGACTTCAATCTGGTCTTGGGGATTGTCCGCGACAGCGAAACGTCTGCCAATCGGGTTCATGCCATGCCAGTATTTCTCTGCCATAGCTTCGTTGATCACCACAACGCGTCGCGAAGTTTGATCGTCTGAATCGAGGAACCCGCGGCCACGCAGCAGGGGAATTCTCATGGTTTCGAAGTATCGTGGTGAAACTACGTCGTAACCGGCATGGACGCTTTCGCCCGGAGAGGGCTGGTAGCCATCGATTTTCAAGTCCGCGCCAAAATGTACGCCGCCCACGGGAACTGTCGCGGCAAGGGCCGCTGTCTCGACGCCGGGAAGCGCGGACACCCGCGGCAGCAGCGTCTTTAGAAACTCACGCGACTGCGCTTCGTTGTACCCCGCCTGATGAGGATCGACCGTGAAATTGACAACGTCGTTCGGATCGAATCCCAGATTTGCATGCTCGACGCTCCGCAAACTTCGTACGAAAAGCCCAGCGACAATCAGCAGCACTAAAGAGCCGCCGACCTGCGCGACAACCAGAACGCCACGAGCACGCAGACTTCTGCCCGTCGCCGTGCGGCCGCTTTCATGCAACAGATTGTTCAAATTGCCGCGAGTCGCGCGCAACGCGGGGGCGATTCCCACGACAAGGGCGGTGAGAAGGGCAATGCCGAAAGCGTATGCAAATACCCGCCAGTCGAATTGAAAATCCAGGATGAGAGGAATGGACACATGCAGGTTGATCGAGCTCATATAGCGGCTGCCCACCAGCCCCAGAACGATTCCGGCCGCACATCCAAGGAGTGCGAGAAGAAGGCTTTCCGTGAGCAATTGACGTACCAGCCGACTCCGACCCCCGCCCACCGCGGCGCGAATCGCCATCTCGCGCTGTCTTCCCGAGGCCCGCGCCAGCAATAAATTTGCGACATTTAAGCAAGCCAGAATCAGGACGAGACCGGCGAGCGTTAGAAAAAGCGCGCCGATCAGCGTCACTACGGCATCGCTTTGCGGGTCATCCTTCGGAAAGGGGCCGAAGGCGAAGGCTCTTAGCAATAGCCACCTATCAGTGGTGGGATACTGAGCCGAGAGCCGCTGAGCAATCACCTTTAATACGGGTTGCGCCGAAGCCAGCACCACACCGGGCTTCACTCGAGTGATGATCGTCAAGTTGGAACTTTTTCGATTTGTAAGGAAATCTTTGTCGGCGTCCGAAGTAACCGCAGCCATGCCAAGCGGCAGGTACCCCTGCGTGTCCAATAGCGACGTGATGCCGCGAAAACCGTTTGGCGCGACGCCGATGATCGTGACCGGATGTCCGTTGATCAGAACGCTTTTGCCGATTGCCTTCGGATCGCCACCGAAATGCGCTTTCCAAAATGAGTAGCCGAGAACAAGAACTGGCTCATCATCCACAGACTTTCCCGGCACCGGCCCGATGAAATTGCCCAATGCGGGTTTCACGCCCATCGTTCGGAAGAAATTATCGGTGACATAGTTGGTCCAAATCGGCGCGTTGTTGCCGTCGGCGCTCAATCCGTCCTGCTGAAAAATCATCGTGCCGGCTACATCTGAGAATACGGCCGTGGATTGGTTGCGAATATCGGCGTAATCCGGATAAGAAAACCCGTTGTCGTACTCCCCGTGGATGTCCTCTGCGGCAAGCGTTGTGACTTGTTCCGGTTTCGCAACAGGGGGCATCCGGAGAGTCAGCCAGTCGACCATGCTGAAAATCGCGGTGTTCGCGCCGATGCCTAGCGCGAGCGTTAGCACGGCAACAATCGTGAATCCCGGGCTCTTGCGCAGCATGCGTGCGCCATAGCGCAGGTCCTGCCAAAGTGTTTCGACAAAATGTCCGGCACGAATCTCGCGCGTCTGCTCTTTCACCTGCTCCATCCCACCCAGTTCCATCTTCGCCTCCCGCCGTGCCTCGTTTGCCGTCAATCCTTGCTTCGTCTTTTCGTTCGCCAGCATCTCGACATAACCACGCAACTCTTCATCGAGCTCCGTGTCGATCTCCCGCCTGTGCCGGAAGTTCCGAAACGTATTCTTCAATCGCATAGCTCCGCCTATTCGTATCGCAACGCCACCATCGGATCGACTTTCATCGCCCGCCGGGCTGGGATGTAACACGCCGTCAAGGCCACAATCGCCAGCACTGCGGCCACTCCCGCGAAGGTTGCCGGATCCGCTGGCCTGACGTGAAACAGAAGGCTCGTCATTAACCTCGTCAATGCTAGGGCTCCCGCGATGCCAATGACCACGCCGAGCAGTGCGAGCTTCGCTCCGTGCGCAACCACCAAACACAGCACGTCTCGCGGCTGCGCTCCCAGCGCCATGCGAATTCCGATTTCGTTCACGCGCTTCCCCACCATATAGCTCATCACTCCATAGATTCCCACGGCCGCCAGCAACAGCGCCAAGACCGCGAAGACGCCTGTCAGCACCGCCGAGAAGCGCCGCGGCGAAAGCGTGCTGGAGAGCAGATCGTCCATGGTCATCACGTCCGCCACGGGCAACACCGGATCGATCTTGTGAACCACATTCGTCGCCACGAGTGCCAGCCGAGAAGGATCGGATGCCGTGCGAACCAGCAGATACGGCGTCCATCCGCCTGAGTAATACACATCGTAGGTTGGAGGAGCATCGAGCCCGAATTGATGGACGTTGCCCACGATTCCGACGATTGTGGTCCAACACGGTTGAGGGTCGAACGAGCAAAGATTAATGCGCTTCCCGATGGCATTGCCCTGAGGCCAGAATCGCCGAGCCATCGCTTCGTTGATGTCGATATTCAAGCCATCCCAGTCTTGTTCGCCTACTGAGCGTCCACTGAGCAGCGGCGTGCCGACCGCGGAAAAATATCCGGGCGTGACAGTACGAAACTCGGCGATCGGCCTCACCCCCGCATCGGGAATCGGCTCTCCTTCGATGACGAATCGCGAGGCTTGCTTGATTTGAGAAGCTAGGGGCAGCATGTCGATCCCTGCCGCCGCTTTCGCTCCTGGCAATCCGCCCACTTGCTCAACGATCTGCTCGAATTGCAAGGACTGCTTCTGCGTTAACTGCCTTTGTTGTGCCGGAGTAAGCTTGCTGAGCTGCGCGGACGGAAGTGCGGCCTGCGGAATGTACATCGTCAAAAGATGATCGGGCTGAAATCCCGGGCTCACGTTCAGCAGCTCGTGCAAGCTGCGCAGCAGCAAGCCCGCGCCGATCAGCGGGATCAGCGCCAGCGCGATTTCCGCAATGACCAGCAAGTTATGCAGTTTGACGCTGGCAGCCGCTCCGGCGCCCTTGCTTCCTTGTTTGAGAACGGCATTCACGTTGGCGCCACGGGCCTGCAACGCGGGCAGCAGCCCGCAAACGATTCCCGCTCCCAGGCACGCGATAATGGTGAAAAGCAGCACCGGACCGTTCAAGCGAGCCTGCTGCACCGCGGCAAGATTCGCCGGAACGGTTTGTCCAAGCAGCTTGATGCCTGCGGCAGCGAGCAACAGGCCAAAACCGCCTCCCATCAGGGCAAGCAGTGTGCTTTCCGTGAGCAATTGGCGCATGAGTCTGGCTGGGTTCGCTCCCAACGCGGTCCGCAGCGCCATCTCCTTTTCGCGGACAGCATTCCGCGCCAGCAGCAGGTTGACGATGTTCGCGCACGCGATCAGCAGCACCAATCCCACCGCGCCAAAGAGCACCAGCAAGCTCTGCCGCATCTCTGCCGCGGACGCGTCCTGCATCGGCCGCACCAGCACTTTGAAATTCTTGTGCTCGGTCGGATAGGCGATTGCCGATCGTCGGTTCAGCGCTTCGAACTCAGCTCGCGCTTGCGCAACCTTCACGCCCGGCTTCAGTCGCGCGATTCCAACGAATTCATGATGGACATGCTCGGTCAAATTGTCTTGAAACTGGCCCATCGGCATCCACATGTCCGGCGAATCGAGCAGGTGCGTTCCTTCATCGAGAACGCCGACAACCGTGTAGCGCAATCCGTCGAGAGTAACAACGCGCCCGATAACGTCCGGCGCGCTCGCGAAACGGCTCTGCCAGAATCGACGCGAAAGCACCACAACCGGCGCGCTGCCCGGGCGATCTTCATCCGGAACGAATAGGCGTCCGACGGCAGGCTTCACGCCCAGCATCGGAAAGAGATTCGAAGTGGCCCAGTTCAGCTCCACGCGCTGCGGGTCGCCGTCGCCGGTAAGGTTCGCGCCCTGCTGGACCCAGGCATACGCAGCCATCTCCGAAACTGTCTCCTTCGTTTCCCGTTGCCAATCCTGAAAGTCCCCTGGCGATACTCCGCCCAGCGGAATCGCTGGCAGATAGGTGTTCCAGATCTCCGTCAGACTCTCCGGATGGTCGTACGGCAGCGGCCGCAGCAGAACGCTTTCGATCACGCTGAAAATTGCCGTGTTCGCGCCAATGCCCAGCGCCAGCGTCAGCACCGCAACGATTGTGAATCCCGGATTCTTGCGCAGCATGCGCGCGCCGTAGCGAATGTCCTGCCAGAGCGTCTCCAGAAAATAACCCGCGCGCGCCTCGCGGGTTTGTTCTTTCACCTGTTCCATGCTGCCTAGTTCCATCTTGGCCTCCCACTGCGCCTGCCGCCTCTCGACGCCTTTCTTCACTTTCTCTTCCGCGAGCATTTCCGCATACCCGCGTACTTCCTCATCGAGCTCCGCATCGGCTCGCCGCTTCTGCCGCCAATTCCACATTGCATTCTTCAGCCACATCTATTCATTGCCTTTATTGGCCTCTGCGTATCGGCCATTCCTGTCACTCGTATCTCAACGCTTTCATCGGATCGACGCGCGAGGCGCGAATCGCCGGAAGCAGCGATGCAAATGCTGCAACCGCTACCATGATCACAACCACTGCGGACAGCGCCAAGCCATCGTCAGGAGACACGTCGTAAAGCATTCCCGCGAGTAGTTGCGAGGATGCCATCGCGAACGCCAAGCCCGCCACACAGCCAATCAGACAAATGCGCAAGCCGCTGAACAGGTATTGTCTTGCAATTTGTCCCCGCAACGCTCCCAAGGCCATGCGCAAACCGATTTCGCGCTGACGGATTGTGACCGCATAGCTGAGCGTCCCATACAAACCGATGCACGCCAGCGCGATAGCTGTAGCGGCAAAGAAGCCAAGCAAGATCGTGCGCAGGCGATTTTCCGAAAATGATTCCGCAATGTGAGCCGTCAGAGGGCTGATCTCGAAGACCGCGCGGCCGGGTTCGATCTGCGCGAGTCTCTTCCGAACCGTTTCCGCTAGACTCATAGGCAAGCCGTGTGTGCGGACAAGGTAGTAAGGATCAGGCATTGGCGCGCTGAAGCACCAGTAAATGGTCGGCTCGGGCGTGTGATTCAACCCCTCTTCACGAGCATCGGCAACGACTCCTCGGATTTCGCCGTGTAGAAAGAACGGGTTGGTTGCGATTTCTTGCAAATGATGTCCTATCGCAGTCCGCTCTCCGAAATACGTGCTTGCGAAGCTGTGATTTACCATTACATCCACTGGATTTGCAGTTTCAGTTTTCCCGCTCGTCCGCTCCTGGCATGCTTCCCCTTCGAGCAGTGGAATTTGCATTGTGGCGAAGTAATCCGGAGAGACCGCGCGGCTGTCTGCAGTGATCTTGCGATTCGGATCTGTCTCTCCTTCAAGGATTTTCACTTCTATGGGATATTCCGCCGGAACTCCCGGCAGAGTATTGCTCGTTGCGGCCTCGCTTACGCCCGGAAGCGCGCGCAAAGAATCAAGAGTCCGATCAATGCGCTGCGTGAGCGCCTTATAGTTTGCCGTTTCACCGTAGGACCCGCTCACATGAAACGTGAGAACATGCGTCGGCTCGAAACCTGCCGAGACGCGGCCGATTTCCTCGAAGCTGCGGATCAGCAGGCTCGCCCCGGCAAGGAGTGTAACCGCCAGCGCCACCTGCACCCCAACAAGCAGCGATTGCACGCGATTCTGCGTTGATACCTGCGTGCCGCTTGTCTGCGCCAGCGAACTGGATATCCCTTGGCGTGTCGCTCGCAGCGCCGGGAGAAAGCCGCCAAGAAGCGTCACAACAATCGAACACCCGAGCGTGTACATGACGATCGTCGTGTCAATGTGAATTTCTCCCACTCGTGGCAGATTTGCCGCCAGCGCCTCAAAAATCTTCGAAGCCGTGCCGGCAATGATCAACCCCAATATCGCTCCGGCCAGCGCGAGCAAAAAAGTTTCAGTCAGCAGTTGCCGGAAAATTCTCCGGCGATTTCCTCCCAAAGCGTAGCGAATGGAAATTTCATGCCGCCGTTGCGACGAACGAGCCAGCAGCAGAGCGGCCACATTCGTGCATGCAATCAACAACAGCAGCGAGACGGCTCCGAATAGAAGCCAGAATGAGCGGCCCACGTCGCCGACAATCGTGTTTTTGAGCGGTTCGATGCGAACCGCGATATCCGCGTCGGGCTTCGGATACTGTTTTCCGAGCTGTGCCTGAACCGTGGCCAGATTCGCGCGCGCTTCTGCCAGAGTCACGTCCGGCTTAAGGCGGCCGATGACCGTATACCAGGTATTGTCGCGGCCCAGCGTATAGGGCGCGCCGACGGGAACAGGGAACCACACATCCGCGTCTCGCGCCGGAAATAAAAACGAAGCGGGCATGACGCCGATAATCGGGATGCTGCCTCCGGCGATTTTCACTTTCTGGCCCACCGCATCTGGGTTTTCCGCGAATCGCCGGATCCAATAACGATGGCTGATTAGCACGGCTGCCGGACCGCCGAAGCGCTCCTCTTCGGGCGTGAAATCACGCCCAATTTGCGGCGCGACGCCCCACACCTGCAAGAATCGCGGCGCGACAAACGCCACCGTGATTTTTTCGGGAATTTCCCCGGAGGTTTCGGAATCGTCTTCTGTGTAATAGCCGGTGATCGCCTGAAACGCGGAGTTCATCCGGTTCCAGTCCTCCAGCCGCACCGGAGCGGCGAAGGGATTCGCAGACTGCGCTTTTGGATTGTATTGCGATAGGCGCATCAACTGATCACTCTGGGGGAAAGGCAGCGGCCGCAGCAGCACTGCGTCGATTGCCGAGAACACCGCACTGTTCGCGCCGATGCCCAGCGCCAGCGTCAGCACCGCTACGATCGTGAATCCCGGATTCTTGCGCAGCATGCGCGCGCCGTAGCGAATGTCCTGCCAGAGCGTCTCGAGAAAATAGCCCGCCCGCGCCTCGCGGGTTTGTTCTTTCACCTGTTCCACGCCGCCCAGTTCCATCTTGGCCTCCCACTGCGCCTGCCGCCTCTCGACGCCTTTCTTCACTTTCTCTTCTGCGAGCATTTCCGCATACCCGCGTACTTCCTCATCGAGCTCCGCATCGGCTCGCCGCTTCTGCCGCCAATTCCACATTGCATTCTTCAGCCACATGAACCTTTGCCTTGGCTAGTTTCCAGCCATTCGCTCACTCACGTCTCCAGCGCGCGTTCTATCGCCAGCGAAATGCGTCCCCAACGCTGCGTCTCGTTTTCCAGCTGGCGCCGTCCCTTCTTGGTCAGCTGATAATATTTCGCGCGCCGATTATTCTCCGATTCGCCCCAGGAGGAGCTCAGCCAGCCTTCTTCTTCCATGCGGTGCAATGCGGGGAAAAGTGACCCGGGCTTCACCTGAAAGGTTCCGCGCGTGACCTGTTCGATGCGGCGTGATATTCCCAGCCCGTGCATTTCGCCCAGTGCCAGCGACTTCAAAATGAGCATGTCCAGCGTGCCTTGCAGCAGTTCGGTTTGCGACGGCGTCATTCTGCCTCCTATAGACATTCTGTAGCTGGCTACGCTAGCGCGTCTCCTATCGAATGTCAATACGTACAACCATCCTGAAATGTTCCCGGGATTGTCGATCTGACTTGCTGAGGGAGATTTCGCGCCTTGGGCCAAGGCCGCGCCGCACCAGCGCTTAGATGAGCTGCGTGACGAAGAAATATGCCGACATGCCGAATCCCACCACGATCACCAGCCTGCGAATCATCACCGGGTTCACCTTTTGCGCGTAATACGCGCCGCCATATCCGCCGGCTACGGCGCCAACCAGCATCACCAGAGCCTCCGGCCAGACCACTACGCGCGCTCGTATGAACAGCACCAACGCCACCAGATTCACGGAGCTCACGAGAAGCGATTTGAGGCCGTTCATCGCGTGGATATTTCCGATGTCCAGCAGCGCCAGCATTGCCAGCACCAGGATTCCCGCCCCCGCTCCGAAGTATCCGATGTACACGGAGATAAGCAGTTCCAGCGCGAGCGCCGCCACGAAGAGCGAGCGCCGCCGGCTGGCGTGCTCGCCTTTCGCGCGCACCCAGGTGGAGATTTTCCCGCTCGAGACGAACAGCAGCGTCGCCCCCAGCAGCAGCCAGGGAACCATCTTCATGAATGTCGCTTGTGGAGTTTTCAGCAGGACGCTCGCGCCGACGATGCCTCCGGCGAATCCGGTCAAGAGCAGCGGCGGCAGCACTTTGCGAACGCCCGGCTGGCTCATTTCGCGCCAGTACGCCACCGTGCTGGCGATGGTTCCCGGCCACATCGCCGCCGTATTGGTGGCATTTGCGGAGATCGGCGCGATTCGCGTGAACAGCAGCGCCGGGAAGGAAATGAAGCTGCCTCCTCCCGCGACGGAATTGATCGCTCCGGCCACTACCGCCGCTGAAAAAAGGAAGCTCGCCTCACGCAGAGACACGGCAAAGCATAACGTGTCCCTTTTTTTCTGTCACTCGCAATTCTGCCGGCGTACGCAAATCAGAATGTCACTCGCGCGCCGATTTGCGCCGCGAACGGGATGCCCACGGTCGTGCCCGGCCCGAAGAAGTCGCCCAGTGCACCCTCGGGTATCTCAAGCTGTCTCAGGCTGGTGATGGGCGCGGTTTGGCTGCAGCTTGAGTTCACGCAAATACTGGTGACATTCGTGATGCCCGTGACGGGATTTGGCACCATCTGCGCCGCTGGAACGGGAAGCTGAACCACGTTGACTGCGTAGTTCGCCCCGGGATTGTTGCGATTGAACAGATTGAAGAACTCAATGAATGGCAGGACGGTCCAGCGCTCGTTGATTCTGAACGGCCGAGTCACGCGCAGGTCTGACTGGATGTAAGGCGTGCCACGGAATTCATCGAGGCTCGTGTACACTCCATTCACATAGATGCGCCCGGTGGTGTCGTCGTTCGTGATGGTGACGGGGCGGGCGCTTTCGAACTGATTGATGCTGCTCAGTTCAAATCCGCCGGGAAGACGCAGTGTCCCGGCCAGAACGAAACGGTCCGTAACATTTTCGCCAGATGGCCCGTAGTCTCCGGGTCCGAAAGCGTCCAGCTGCCCATTGGGCAGTTTGCAGACGCCGTCGACATAATCAAACAATTCGCCCAGCACGCAACCCCATGTGTCCGCGCGGGAAAGCGTATAGTTCGCGACCAGATTGAACCGCCCCATATTTCCGGCAAGATGCAGCACCATCGCGTTGTACTTCGAACGGTTGATCGACTCGAACACATTGACATTGGGCACCACATTCTCCTGGTCCGCGGCATAGTCTGGGTCTGTCGTGGAAATCAGCGGGGTGAATAAATTCGTGCCGCTGGTATAGGGGAAGGGACGGTATCCATGAACGCCGTCCTCGAATACGTAATCGGCGCTCATGAGCCACTGCTTGTTGAAAGCATGCTGCACGCCGGTCGTGACATGAATAGCGTACGGCGTCTTGTAAGGAGCGCCCACCAGATTGCCCGTGGCCCCGCTGCCTCCGGTCAGGCACCCGGAGCCGGCAAGCGCGTAGGTGCCTGGCCCTCCCGTAAGGGTGCACGGACCGGTGGTGAAGTTGGAGCCGTTGAGAGCCTGGAATGCAGTCGCCCATCCATTCTGCGCCAGGTCGTCGTAGTACATGCCAAACCCGGCATGGATCACAGTCGTTGCGTTCTGGCCGAGAGAGTACGCGAGCCCAATGCGCGGCGCCACCTGCGCGTGATCATCGTTCGGCACGCTGCCCACGACCGGAATCTCCAGGGCCTTGAGCGTTATGTACGCGGCATTATCAGCCTCACTTCGGCCCGACCCGAGGAACAGCCCCCAAGTCGACTGCCAACGCACGCCATAGTCGACGGTGAGTCTGTTCGTCATTCGCCAGGAGTCCTCGGCGTAGAGCGCTAGACGCTGAACATTCTGTGAAAAGCTGCCGTCGCTTGCAGGAGTAAATTCGCAGCTAATGCCGCTGCTCTGTGCAGGTTCTGGATTACACATCGCACTGGGTGGCGTGTAATAAAACGGCAAGGCAGCCGTGATTCCGCCGCAATCGGGTCCAGGGGGATTGATGTAGCAATCAGGGTTCGACGGATATTTAGTGAGCTGCTCGGCCGTGTCGGCAAAAGCGCCGCCCAGCACCGGCTCGTGAATGAAGTCGACCCCAAACTTGAGCGAATGACTACCCATAATGTGGCTCAGATCGTAGCGGAACTGGTATTTGTCTTGATTGCGCAGGTCCGGGAAAAAAGTAATCGGAGTGGCGAATTGGTTGTCACCAAAGGTTTCGAAGCCGGAAATGGTAAGCGCCGTGGAGCTGAAGGGGAAGGCCAGCGCGAAGCCCAGATCTGAGTCCCGCGTCTGCGTGAGATGCAATAAGCTGGCGCCGAGCACCAAAGTGCCGACCGTGCTTGAATTGAAGGTATAGGTGTTGCTGAGCGCCACATTCCAGTAATTGTTGTGCGTCAGCAGGCCAGTGGAGGGCAATGTTCCCTGCTCCACCAGGTTGTTGTGCGTAACATAGTTGTCTTGCGACGTGCGCAGGAACCAACTCGATTTTGGCGATTGCGCCCAGTCAAAGCGCACCGAGCCGAGGTAGTCGCGGAAGGGGATCGGAACAGTGGAGGGAACGTTGATCGAAGGAATGCCGGTGATCAAACCCATTTGCGCCATTTGCGCGAGCGCGTTGAATTGCGTCAGGCTTGCCGGGCTGTAGGCGATGCTCGCGTCCTCATGCACAGCCTCGAATGAGGTGAAGAACCACACCTTGCCCTTGGCGATAGGTCCGCCGAACGTGCCGACATAGTTCTGGCGTGAGAACGGCTGCTTGGGATTGTTCACGCACACGCCGTTCGTGCATGTTTGCGCCGGATTCTCAATCGGGAAGCGCGCGTTTAGCGCTGCTTGGCGATCAAAAAAAGCCGCGTCGCCGTGCCAATCATTGGTGCCGTGCTTGGTGGTGATCACAACGGAGCCGGCAGTTGTCCACCCGGTATCCGCTTCTTCATTCGAGGTGCGTACCGCGAATTCCTCCAGGCCATCGGGCGAGAAATTTTGTAGGAAGCCGCCGATATAGTCGTCGGAGTTGTCGGCGCCGTCAACCGACAGTTCATTGTTCAAGCCGGAGCTTCCGCCCGTGGACACGGCAGTTATGCGCGCTTTGGTAGGATCGGAGGGCTCGACGGGCTCAGTTGCGGGTACCAGATAAGCGATGTTGGCGAAGCTGCGTGCCGGGAGCGGCAGAGCCTCGAGGTCTTGGCTGCCAACCACGCCCCCACGCACCGCATCCGACGCATCAATGGTTTCTATCGTAATCGAAGAAGGATTCCCCTCCACGTTCACCGTCTGAGTCGTGCCTGCGACTTTGAGCGTAATCGTGACGTCACGCGCCTCACTGACTGCGGCACTGACATCGGACGCGGCCTCCTCGAAACCTTTCGCTGTAACGGTCAGGCGGTAGGACCCGGGCAGGAGGCTATCCATGCGAAACTCTCCGTGAGCATCCGCCGTTGTGTCGCGGGTGATGGAGGATCCTGCTAACTGGACGACGACCTGAGCACCCGCCACCCGCGCGCCGCTTTGGTCTTGGACCACGCCGCGCAGACTCGCAGTGGAGTTCTGCGCGCGGAGAGCGCTCGGGATCAGTACCATCAGAGTTGCAAGCAACACAAGGCCGCTGCGCAGAAGTTTATTCACAGTAAGCTCCTCTATTACGGTCCGGGGAGCTTACTGTGCGTGGCGTACTACTACCACGGGTCGTAGTTGAGCCGTAGCTAACTAGCCGAGCGGCCCTCGGAGCGAATTAGAAGCTGAACTTCGCCTCGAATTGCAACTCGCGAGCTGGCAGCTGGTTGGTGATGCCCGCCAAGGGAGTACCGAGACCAACAGGTGCGGTGGCGCCATTTCCCCAGGTGCCGTTGTATCCGACGAAGTTCGCGTGATTGAACACGTTAAACGCCTCGGCACGCAGATTCAGCACGTAGCGTTCGGCAAACGTGAAGGGGTGCTCGACGAATGGATCCACGCTGTAGATCGGCCTTCCTTGGCCGGTATTCCGGCCTATAACGAAGCCATTGACCACCGGACGGTCCGTCGTCGCGCCAGTGTCTCCGCTATTGGTGGTGCCCGTCGTGATGTCGTATGGCAGGCCGGAACCGAACGTCCCTACGCCGCCGATGCGGATCTTTAAGGGCGCTGTGTAAACCCCGCTCAGAACAAACCGTTGGGCCTGGTCGTAAATTGCATTTCCTTTTTCCTGCTCCCCAGTGAAGTTGGGATCGTTTGGATTCTGGCTGGGGACGTCTGGGTCGACGTTGTCGATGGCGTGAGACCATGTATAGCTGGCCAGCATCTCGAATCGATTGGAGAATCGTCGGCTCACGTCGACGTCGAGTGCGTCGTAAAAGGCGAACCCGTCATTCACGTCCGACTGAATCACGGAGTACGGCGGTTCTGGGTTCGACGGCGCCGCTGGATTGCACACAGTTCCTTGCTGTTGATACCAAAGAATCCAAAGTGGCCTTGTGCAATTCGCTTCCTGCGCCGTACGAATCTCGTCCGGAGCCGTGCGGATGAACGGTGAAGGCGGGTCCACGTCGAGCGGACGATTGATCCGTAGGGTATGAGAGCCAACATAATCAGCGCTCAGAATCCAATTGGAAATCAGTTGCCGCTGAAGCCCAATCGTCCACTGCTCCGTATACGGACTGAGCAGCACGCTCGGATAGCCGATAAGCGCGGACGTATCGAAGAACTGATTCAGGTAAGCGCTTTCGCCAGGACGAATATACAGACTGCGCAACGGAACCTCTGCTCCCGACGGAAACGCTGGCAGCGGCGCGGCCGATACGCTGGACGGGAATCCGACTTGCCCGGGCATGGCCGTGTAATTGAAAACGCCCGTTGGGCCCGTAAGCGCGTAGTTGGCCTCCGAGTTATCGACGATCTGCGAGTAGTAGATCCCGAATCCGCCGCGAATCACCGTCTTTCCCGTTCCGTGCAAGTCATACGCGAAGCCGACTCGAGGAGCGAAATCCTTGGTGGAGTCGGTAAACGTTTGGATCTCATATCGCAGGCCCAGGTTCGCCACCAGGTCGGACTTCACCTTGTAGTCGTCTTGGATGAACGCCGATCCGAGGGTATCATCTACGGTATACGACGCGTTTCCGAAGCTCTGTGTATAGCTCTGCACGTTATTGATGTTCTCCAGATAAGCGGAACTCTCGCAGTCGGCTAGCGTCTGCGTCGCGGAAACCACGCAAGGGTTGTACTTGAACTCGCCGAGGAAAATCGGCCCGCCGAATTCCTTGCTGTCGCCGCCGTTATGAGCGTGAATCATGTCGCCGCCGAAGGTGATCGTGTTCTTGTCATGCACCGACGAGACCACATCGTTCACCTCGTACTGGCGGTTTTGCAGAAGGGCCGATTGCGACGTGCCCGTGGCAAATGTTCCGCTGCTGCTGCCGCCGATGGGAACTGAAAATTCCGTGCCATACACGGTCGGATCGAACTCCGTAATGGGTGATGCGAGCTGGAATTGCACGCGCGCGTTGTTCAGCAGTGACGGGCTCAGCGACCACGTGTCTCCAAGCTCCTCCGAGTAGGTGCGCCGATGGAAGATGCGGTCCACCGTTGGCTGCGTGGCTCCGCCTACGATTCCGTTCGGGTTTGTGTCATAAAAATTGTCCGCATCGCTGCGGAAGAAAATGTCGTTGTTGTTCGTGATCTGATGGTCCAATCGCAAGAAGCCAAGCCATCCTTGATAATGCCCGACGAAGTTGAGCGGCACGGGCGAGATGACCGGCGAGGCGCGATCTTGCCAGGTGTACTGCCAGTCCGTCGAAAAGAAAGTCCGGTGGTCCGGCCCAATCGGCCCCGAAAGTCCTAGCGCCGTCTGCGTCACACTGTCGTTGGTGATGTCGTTGCCGCTGCTCGCGTTCGACCTGGTGAATCCCGACAAGTCCGCTTCCGGGCCCGACGGTCGCCCGAGAATCAGCGCATCGCCGTGGAACCCGCTTTCGCCGCTTTGCGTGACAACGTTTACCACACTGCCCGCAGTCATGCCGTACTGCGCGGAGAACGCGTTCGTCAGCACCGTCATTTCTTGAACCGCGTCCAGAGGGATATTGCTGAAAATCGTTTGCCGGCCCCATGCATCCACCGCATTGCTGCCATCCACTTCAAACCACGTCTGGCGCCGTCCCGTGCCGTTCGTCGTGAAGAGATCTTCGTTCATGAAAATGTCGCCCTGACTGATCGCTGGGCGATTCGCCGCTTCGAGCAGCGGCAGATAGGTGATGCGGCGGTTATAAAGCGGTATTTCTTGGGCTTCGGTCGCGCTGATATGAATGCCAAGTTGCGGTTCGTCCGTGCGCACCTCGCCCACGGTCCCCGTCACCGTGACTTGCGCCTGCTGCCCCGCAACATTCAACTGGAAATCGACGCTTGCCGTTCTCCCACCCACCAGCGTAATGGCGTGAACCTCGCCATCCGCGAAGCCTTCCTTGTGTACGGTGACGTCATAGTTGCCCGCAATAGGAAGGCCAGCCACGGAAAAATATCCTGAAACATCTGTTTCAGCAGTATGCTGCTGCCCAGTCATCGAGTTGGTCACCGTGATCTCCGCCTTACCGACGGCCGCGGAACTCTGGTCGGTGATGCGCCCCTGGATCGTTGCCGTATCCGGCGTTTGCGCAAGAATCTGCGTTGAGAAAATCGTAGTGAACAAGATTGCTAGCAAAGCGAATAAAGACGACCTATGTGCCCGAAGCATCTGGCCTCCTGGATGTTCTGATTGTTTCAAAAAGCTGGGTAGGTTAAAGCAGGCGCACGATTACTACCATGACTCGTAGTTCGGTATCTTCCGGAAAGTTTCTTGGAACGCCTACACGAAGCAGTTTGCTTAGCGCAGCAGTTGTTCAAGCAGGTGATGCACGGACAACAAGGTAGAGGGCCGAATCATCGCAGCGATCGCGAGCGTCGTAACCAACGCTGCCGCTGTCGTCAGCCCGGCGCGTGCCCGGCGCGATACGTTTCCGCGAGTCGGCGCGAACCCAAGCAGCCGGTCCACACGCGCGGAAAGTTCCCGGTCGTTTCCCAGAAAAGAACTGGCCAGCGGCGACACCGCAGCAGCGCTTCCCATGCGCGCCATATGCACCAGTGCTGCGGCAAGAGAAACCGATCGCCGCGAATCTCCTGCCGTCGCCTCATCGTCTGCGGCCCACTCGATCAATCGGGCCCAGTATTGATTCAAGCGTGTGAACGCCCGCGAGAAGGGCAGTATATCCGGCGCGAGAAACAAAAGCAGGCGTTTCAAGTTGTCCTGTGATTTGCGATGCGCCTGCTCGTGTTCCAGCGCGGCTTCCAATTCCTCCCGCGACAGCGTTCGCAGCACCGAGCGAGAGACGATAACCCGCGGCCGGATCAACCCCGCAAGCGCCAGCACCGGAGCATTGCTGTTCATCACCGTGACGGGAACGAAACCAATCTCGTGGTCCAAGCGCCCTTCGTGCTTGCAACGGCGAGCCTGTCGCACGGAAACAAACAGCGCACGTATTGACCGTATCAGCGAACTCGCGCACACCCACACGCCCAGCAGGGCCATCGCGCAGCACGCCAGCCCGACCCGCTCCGTCGCTTCATTTGTTTCCAGCCACAGGTAACTCGGCACGCAAAGCCCCGCGACGACGAATGCGGCGAGCGTCACGGGTAGCAGCCGCAGCGCCAGCAAAAATCGCGCGCCGCTTCGCGGCCGCATAGATTCCCCGATGCGCATCGCGCCCGGCGTAGCCGTCCACACCGCCAAACCCAAGGCCGCGTGAATCAGGAAAAACGACGCAAAGCACAAACACAGCAGCCTCAGCGTGTAGGGAAGAATCATCGGCCGCTCCGGGAAAGCAGTTCTCGCCGCTTCGCGCGTACTTTCTTTTCCAGTTCATCGAGCAGCGCTTGGTCATACTGCCCGACCGCTTCCACCAGGCACGAAATCAGCAACTCCCGAGAAGGCTGTGATCCTCCCAGGAATCCCGCAAGCAAGTCGTCCGCGCGTTTGCGCTCCCAATCGCCGCGCGAGAATCGTGGCGAATACCGGAAGGCCCGCTCCTCTTTGCGCCGGTCCAGCAGATTCTTCTTGTAGAGACGGTCCAGCGTGGTCATCACCGTCGTGTACGCCAGCGGGCGCGCCAGATCGGCCACAACGTCGCGCACAGTCGCTTCGCCGCGCGACCACATAATCTCCATCACGCTCAGTTCCAGCCGCCCGAGCGCTGCGGCGCGAGCATCCCCTGCGATCTGCGAGTTGACAAAAGACATCACGAACCGCATCACCCCGTGCTTCAGCGAGAACTCAACTCCGGCCCCGAATTGTATCTCGCCCTCGCGCTCAGGGGAATACCAATTTAAAGAGTTTCATGCCAGAATCCGTTCGCAGCGCTCTTGAATCTAACAACACTCGGAGGGGTTACAATTGACGCCATGAGAGGCCTCTCGGCAAAACCGTGGGAACTCGTAGCCGCGCTGTGCATAGCCATATTCGCTTCTGTAAGTGTCCGCGGCCAAGATGCTAGAACCAACACGCCGCTTCAGTTTGCTCCTCTTGAAACTTGGAAAGCTGCGGTCCTTTCCGGAGACGCTGACGCTTTGAAGGCGCTCTATAGCGTCGAGCCGCCGGCCACCACGAAAACGCCAAAGGGGACCAGTGGCGATCCCGCCGCGGAGCCGGATTTTTGGGCTAGCCTCAAATCCTCCGGCCTCTCTCACCTGAACACCCGCATTGCCCACATGGACTCACCCCAAACGGGAGTGCAGCGAGTGGTCTTCACGCTCGAAGCGACCGTGCAAGGACCTTCCGGTACAACCAAGTCTTTTGCCTCGATCGCTCAGGCCTGGATTCAAGAAGACGGTAAGCCCCTAATCGTCGCCACGCAGCGCACCAATTTGTCGCGCCTGCCGCAGCCCGTCGACGCCAAGACCGATCTCTATCCCGACGCTTCGGAAGCCCGCACGGATATCGGCCTCGCCCTGTCTGTGGCCGCCCGTGAGCATCGCCGCGTGCTCCTCGATTTTGGCGGCAACTGGTGTTACGACTGCCACGTCCTGGACGAGACGTTTCATTATCCCGAAGTCGCCAGAATTCTCGACCCCAACTACGTCGTCGTGCACATCAATATCGGTCGATACGACGCGAACCTGGATCTCGCCGAGAAGTATCAAATCCCGCTGAAGAGAGGCGTGCCCAGCCTCGCTGTTCTCGATAGCAAAGGCAACCTGCTCGTCTCGCAAAAAAATGGAGACTTTGAAAACACCACGCGAATCGGCCTGAAGGACGTCGAGCAGTTCCTGGAGACCTGGAAACCCTGATTCTCGTCTCAACTCGCTAGATTGCCATTCGGAATCGAAAATCCGCCGTTCGATGGCGGCGCCAACCGTTCAAGTGCGACCGAATAAGTCTTAGTTTAACTCATTGTTAGCATGAGGGTTGGCCGGATTTTTCATCTTGACAAGATTTGCTCTCTAGGCTTACACTGCATATGCGACTGGGGGAGTCGTATATAGTCGCAAGGGCATCATGCTGAAGCTTTCCAAAAAATCCGATTACGCGCTCATCGCTTTGAAGCACCTTGCCGTGCACGCGGACGAAGGCTCGTTTAGCGCTGCGGACATCGCCGAAATCTACGGTATCTCCGCGCCGCTGATGGCCAAGGTCCTCCAGCGGCTGGCTCGTGTCGGCATCGTCGCCGCGCGCCACGGATCGAGCGGTGGATACACCCTGGCTCGCGACGCGCGCCTGATCACCGCGCTCGAGGCCATTGACGCTATCGACGGCCCGCTTTCGCTGACCTCATGCGTCACCCATCACGGCGATTGCGACCAATCGAAAACCTGCACCATCAAAGAACCATTGCGCAAAGTGAATAACAGCATCCTCGCGATGCTCAACAAAGTCACCATTTCGGAGATTGCAGACGACGCCCCGGCTTCCGAGGTCGTCGAATTGAGAATCTAGGAGCGTTAGGAATGGCCATCAAGCTGCCGATTTATTTTGATAATCACGCGACCACGCAAGTGGATCCGCGCGTCATTGACGCGATGCTGCCCTATTTCAACGAGAAATTCGGCAACGCCGCGAGCCGCAATCACGCCTTCGGCTGGGTCGCCGAGGAGGGCGTCGAAGAAGCGCGCGCGCAGGTCGCGCAGCTCATCAATGCCACGCCCAAGGAAATCGTCATCACCAGCGGCGCCACGGAATCCGATAACCTCGCCATCAAGGGCGTTGCCGCCATGTATCGCGAGAAGGGCAATCACATCATCACCCAGGTCACCGAGCACAAGGCCGTGCTCGACACCTGCAAGCGCCTCGAAAAAGAGGGCTATGAAGTTACCTATCTGCCTGTGGAGAAAGACGGCCGCATCAATCTGGACGATCTGCGCCGCGCCATTACGCCGAAAACCATTTTGATCACCATCATGTACGCCAATAACGAAATCGGCGTCATTCAGCCCATCGCTGAAATCGGCAAGATCGCCAAGGAGAAGGGCATCTTCTTCCACGTCGACGGCGTGCAGGCCATCGGCAAGATCCCTGTCGACGTCCAGAAAGACGGCATCGACCTGCTTTCCATTTCCGCGCATAAACTTTACGGCCCCAAGGGCGTTGGCGCGCTTTACGTTCGCCGCAAGAATCCCCGCGTGCAGTTGACCGCCATCATCGACGGCGGCGGACACGAACGCGGCATGCGCTCCGGCACGCTCAACGTGCCTGGTATCGTCGGACTCGGCAAGGCCTGCGATCTCTGCCGCCAGGAAATGGCCGAAGAGACCGTTAAATTGAGCGGCCTGCGCGACCGCCTGAAAAACGGAATCATGGGCAAGCTCGACGAAACCTATATCAACGGCTCCATCGAGCATCGCCTGCCGCACAACATCAACATCAGCTTTGCTTATGTCGAAGGCGAATCGCTCCTCATGGGCATCAACGACATCGCCGTTTCCAGCGGCTCGGCCTGCACTTCGGCCACGCTTGAGCCCAGCTACGTGCTCAAGGCCCTGGGCGTCGGTGAAGACCTTGCGCACACATCCATTCGCTTCGGCCTCGGCCGTTTCAATACCGTCGAGGAAGTTGACTACGTCACCGGCCGCGTGGTCGAAACCGTCGAGCGCCTTCGCGAGCTTTCTCCCCTGTACGAAATGGCCAAGGAAGAGGGCATCGACGTCAGCAAAATGAATTGGAAGACGGCATAGGAATTTGAGGACCAAGCTTGATCAAATTCGCTGGAGGGTATGATGGCTTATTCAGATAAAGTGATCGATCATTACAATAATCCGCGCAACGTCGGCTCGCTCGACAAGAAGGACCAGAACGTTGGCACCGGCCTCGTCGGCGCGCCGGAATGCGGCGACGTCATGAAGCTGCAGATGAAAATCAATCCCGAGACGCGGGTCATCGAAGACGCGAAGTTCAAGACCTTCGGCTGCGGCTCGGCGATTGCCAGTTCATCGCTCGCCACCGAATGGGTCCGCGGCAAGACCGTCGAAGAGGCGCTCGCTATCAAGAACACGGACATCGTCCGCGAGCTTTCTCTTCCGCCAGTGAAGATCCACTGCTCCGTGCTCGCCGAGGACGCCATCAAGGCGGCCATCTCCGACTGGAAGAAAAAGGCCGGCGAAGAGCAGACTGCCGAAGCCAGCGCCACTTCTGCGCACAGCTGACAGCTACGCCGTTTTTTGTAGCGCGCAGCTTCAGCGGCCGGTTTGCGCCTTGCCGTTGCTTTTGCTTGCTGGTCACTTATCACTGACCACTTTGAAAATATGATCCACGTCACCGAAAAAGCGGCCCAGAAAATCCGCGAGCTGCTCGCCAAGGAAGGCGTGCCCGCGGACTCCGGCGGGCTGCGCGTCGGCGTGCAGGGCGGCGGCTGCTCGGGGCTTTCCTACGCCATGCGCCTCGAGACTCAGGCGCGCGATCGCGACAAGGTCATCGAGGAAAATGGCGCGCGCGTGTTCGTCGATCCCAAGAGCTTCTTGTATCTGGCAAATACCACGCTCGATTTCGAAGAGACTCTGGTGCGCCAGGGATTCATTTTCCAGAATCCCCAGGCGTCGCGAAGCTGCGGCTGCGGCAGCTCCTTCACTGCGTGAGAAGTGCATGGGGTGCGCTGGCTTTTCCGCTCCAACCCTCGGCGAAGGGGATCCTGAGAATTCCATGACCGCTACAAGAACACAAACTGAGCCTACGCCTTCACTTTCCTGCTGGAGCTGTAAAGCTCCCTCCGGCGGCGGCCATTTCTGCGCGGCGTGTGGAAAAATCCAGCCGCTCCCTCGCGATGCCGATTATTTTGCCTTTTTTGCTCTGCCGCAAAAACTGCAAATCGACGAACCCGGCCTCGAGCAGCGCTTTCATCAGCTCAGCTGGAAGCTGCACCCCGATAATTTCGTGAAGGCCTCGGAATACGAGCGCAATCTGGCTCTTGAGCGCTCCTCTGAATTGAACGACGCTTATCGCATGTTGCGCGATCCGATTTCTCGCGTCGAGTATCTTCTCCTCCGCGCCGGCGTCCGCAAGGAAGGCACCACCAAGCAGCAGGCTCCGCCGGAACTGCTCGAAGAGGTCTTCGAGCTGAACGAATCGCTCGACGAACTCCGCGAAGCCAAGTCTGAAGGCCTGCCCTCCGAGGCGAGAGGCGACTTGACGGAACTGCGCGCCAAACTCACCGAAGCCCAGCAGAATTTTCAGCAAAAACTCGCCGAAGTCGACGCCGAATTGAACGCCGTCTTCGCCGAATGGGACCAGACGCTCGCGCAGCCGGATGGTGACGCGGCGCGCAAGGCCGTCATGGCCAAATTGAATGAATTGTTGAATCGCCGCTCCTACATTCGCAATCTAGTCCGTAATGTCGGCGAAGAATTGGGGCAAAATTGATTCGCATCGAGGGCATTTCTAGTAAGCAGATTCTGGAATTAGAAAGCGATCTAAGTGCTGTGTAATCAATGAAACTGTCTTTTCTAATCGGCACATTTCGGCACGTTTTTAGCCTCGCTTTTTAGCGAGATAAGGGGCAAAAGGGGTACGAATGGGCAAGACTGTCGGCATCGACTTGGGAACCACATTCAGCCTGATCGCGTTCGTCGATCCCGCGACCGGCCAGCCGCGCTGCATCCCCGGCCCATGGGGAAGCACGCTCTGCCCCTCGGTGGTCAGCCTCGACGCCGAAGGCAAAATCGTTGTCGGTGAGGCCGCCCGCCAGCTCCTGCTCAGCCAGCCGGAGCGCACCATTTACTCCGTGAAGCGCCTGATGGGCCGCGGCGTCGAAGACGTTCGCGGCGAGCTTAAAATTTTCCCGTTCCGCATCGACGAAGGGTCCCGCGGCGTCATTCGCGTCCGCCTGGGCGAAAAGTTTTTCACGCCTTCGGAAGTTTCCGCGTTCATTCTGCGCGAGCTGAAATCCTGGGCGGAGAAATTCTTCAAAGACACCGTCGATCGCGCGGTCATCACCGTGCCGGCCTATTTCAATGACGCGCAGCGCCAGGCCACCAAAGACGCCGGCCGCCTCGCCGGCCTCGAAGTTCTCCGCTT
>JASHQB010000051.1 GCA_030037775.1 Candidatus Acidiferrales bacterium | reverse complement strand
TGGGCGTCGGACACGTTTGTGGATTTCGACCACGGATTGAATACGGCGGTCAATCAATTGCGGAATGCGCTGGGAGATGAAGCGGCGAATCCGCGATTCATTCAGACGCTGCCGCGCAAAGGGTACCGATTCATCGCGCCGGTCGAGATTGCCGGGGGCGGCGGCGACGCGATTCCGGGGAACGAATCGCAAACGGCGCGCGGCGAACTTGCAGGGGCGGAGGAGCGGCGTTCGACGGTGCTGAGCGACGCGCGAGATTTGCCGGCGGTATCGAGCGGCGTGGCGCGGACATTGTTTTTACTGATTCAACTGATTTATCTGATTTTTTATGCGCTGGCGCTGGTGCGGATACGCGAAGTGGATGCGCTGCTACGGGAAGCGGGGGAGCCGGCGCGGGTGATTTTGGTAGTGCTGATCGTGACGGCAGCCGCGGGGATACCGACGCGGCTTTATCTGATCACCGCGACGGCCTTCAACTATCGCGGACTCAGCGGGAAATTTCGTAGGCTGTTTCCGGCGCTGCTGCCGCTCGACGAATTGTGGGCGCTCGCGCCGTTTTTGGCGGTGGAGCAGATTGGAATGGGCGCGGCGATTGCGGTGACGGCGGCTCTGCTGTATTTGCCGTTCGCGCAGAGGTCGCTGATGCTGATGGGAGCGAAGACGGGCAATCCATAAGGGGGAGAAAGCAATGGCAGATGTTAAGGACTTGGGTGAAGTTCGACGCGCATTCGCAGGGTCCGCGTGGATCGCGATGTTTGTTGCGGCGGTTCTGTGCGGGCCGCGGATCTGCGGAGCGCAGGCGCAGACGACGGAGCCGGCAGCGGGACAGGCGGCGCTGCCGATGGCGCCAGGGGCGGCGTTGACGATGGTGACGCCGGAGCCGGGATATTTCACGGAGCCGGGGATTGCGATTGACCCCAACCATCCCGACAACGTGGTGGCGGTGTATCAGGACAACGCGCACGCGGCGTATTCGACGGACGCGGGAAAAACGTGGACGGCGGAGAACGTGGAGTCGAAGGAGTATCGCGTGTCGGGCGACGTGTCGACGACATTTGATAATCAGGGGCACGCGTTCATTTGCTATATCGCGTTCGACAAGCTGGGGACGTTCAACTACTGGGGGCACAACGCGAACCACAACGGGATTTACATCCGGCGGTCGATGGACGGCGGGAAGACCTGGGAGGAAAACGAGATTGCGGTGAGCGCGCAGCCGCAGCAGGAGGGCGTTCCGTTCGAAGACAAGCCGTACATCGTGGCGGACGACAGCCACGGGCCGTACGCGGGGAACCTATATATAGGATGGACGCGATGGACGGTGAAGGATTCGGAGCTGCTGTTCGTGCGCTCGACGGATGACGGAAAGACGTGGTCGAAGCCGATCGAAATCGATAACGCACCAGGATTGCCGCGCGACGACAATGGCGCGCTGGAAGGATTTGCGGCGACGGTGGGGCCGGACGGGACGGTGTGCGCGGTGTGGTCGGATGGGGACCACATGGTGCTGACGGAGTCGCACGACGGCGGGCAGACCTTTTCGCGGGCGCGGAGCATTATCGAGACGGCGCCGATTATGTTCAAGGTGGACGCGGTGGCGCGGTCGAACGGGTTTCCGCAGATTGGGATCGATCCGCGCGGCGGGAAAAAAGGCGGGCGGATGTACGTGACGTGGAGCGATTACCGCAATGGAGATGTGGATGTGTTCTGCTCGACGTCGGAGGATCACGGGAAGAACTGGGGCCCGGCGGTGCGCGTGAATACGGACGCGGCGCACGATGGCGCGGACCAATTCTTTCAGTGGATGGCGGTGGATGCGGTGGACGGGTCGGTAAACGTGGTGTTTTACGACCGGCGCGGCGATCCGGAGAATCGCAAACAGACGGTGACGCTGGCGCGGTCGACCGATGGAGGGAAGACGTTTGCGAATTATGCTTGGGACGCGCAGGCGTTCGACGCGCAGGAGGTTTTCCTGGGCGACTATACGGGAATCGCGGCGCTGGGCGGGAGAGTGTATGGGATATGGACGGTAAAGCCGGCCCCCGCAGGCGGGAGCCCGAGGCCGGGGCAGATGCCGGCGCGGACGAGCGCGGAATATTGGCGGTTGCGAGGGACGCAGATACAGATTGGCGTGGCGGACTTTAAGGGCAGTGACAAGTGATGAGTGAGGACTAGGCTAGCGCGGCGAAAAACTGCTGCCAAAGGCACGTTTTTCTTCAGGGAAACACGGCGGGGAAAATTTCAGGTAACGCCTGGTGGTGGTGTGCGCGTCTAAAAGTCAGGGAGATAATCGGAGAGTCGCAGGTGGGCCATCCGAATTGCCTCTGGCTCAAAGAATAGCAGGACAGGTAAGGTGCATTCAGTTAAGCGAGCGATGGGAACACTGGCCGCGGTGGCGCTGGGATTGGGCGCGAACGCGGGAGTGGCGGTGTGCGCGGGAGCGGTGGTGCGCGGAGGCCAGGCACAGCAAACGGCGGCGCAGAGCGGCGCGGCGCGCACGATTGGGACCATCCAGTCGATCACCGGGAACACGATTATGCTGAAAACGGACGCAGGTCAGGAAGTGAGTGCGGTGGCGGGCGATGCGACGAAAATCGTGCGCGTGGCACCGGGGCAGACGACGCTGCAGGGCGCGACGGTGATTCATTTGCAGGATTTGCAGGTGGGCGACAGAGTTTTGGTGCGCGGGCAGGCGGCGAGCGCGGACGCGCCGCTGAATGCGACCAGCATCATCGTGATGAAGCGGACGGACGTGGATGCAAAGCATTCGGAAGAGCAGGCGGAGTGGCAGCGCGGCGTGGGCGGACTGGTGAAAAGCGCGGATGCGACGAGCGGAACGATCACGATTACCATGGCGTCGCTTGGCGGGACGAAGGCGGTGGAGATTCACACGACGAAGGACACGATTCTGCGGCGATACGCGCCGGATTCGGTGAATTTCGACGATGCGAAGGCGGGGACGATTGACCAAATCCACGCCGGGGACCAATTGCGGGCGCGCGGGACGCGCAACACGGACGGAAGCGAATTCGCTGCGCAGGAGATCGTTTCCGGAGCGTTCCGAAATATCGCGGGGACAGTCACGGCGATCGATGCGTCAGCGAACACGGTTACGGTAAACGATTTGATTTCGAAAAGATCGTTTCTGGTGAAGTTTACGCCGCAATCGGAGATACGGCAGTTGAGTCCGCAGATGGCGCAAGGAATTGCAATGCGACTGCGGATGGCGCAAAACGGAGGGCAAGCAGGAAACGCGGGCGGCACGACGGACGGAAATCACGGAGCAGGCGGCCCTCCGGGGCAGAGGCCCGCGGGATTTCAGCGCGGCGGAGGGTCCGGGGACTTGACGCAGATGCTGAACCGGCTTCCGGCGGCGACGCTGGTAAATTTGCAAAAAGGCGAAGCGGTGATGATTGTGTCGACGGAAGGAGCGGTATCCGGAGAGGTTACGGCGATCACGCTGCTCGGTGGAGTGGAACCGATATTGGCAGCCCCCAGCGGGGCGCAAGCGATGGCGCTTTCGCCGTGGAGCTTGGGCGGCGCTCCCGCTGAGGGCGACGACCAACCGTAAAATGATTAAGGTTTTTCCCGCTGCTTATCTCGGACGGATTCCAGGAACTTTTCTTCGGGAGCGCAGGGAATCATCTGACAGGAGTTATTGAATGCGGATTCGCATGGCCATTCTAGGGCTCTTAGTGATTGCGGCGGCGGGCGTTGCCTTCGCGCAAAGCGGGACATCCACTGGAACGGGGACACTGCGCGGAGAAATCAAGGACCCGTCAGGCGCTGTGATTGCAGGAGCAACAGTGCTGGTGACGCCCGCATCCGGTTCGCCGGTGAGCGCGGTGACAAACCGGCAGGGGTTTTATGAAGTGAAGGGGCTGCCGGCCGGGACATACAAAGTGGAGGCGATCGCCAAGGGGTTCGCGCTATTCGCGAAGGAAGGCGTGGTGATCAAGCCGCTGCAGATCACCGAGGTCAACGCCGCGCTCGAGATTCAGGCTTCGCAGCAGCAAGTGACGGTGAATGCCGAGGCGCCGACGCTGGATGTGAATCCTGCGAACAACGCGGGAGCGATTGTCATCAGCGGCAAAGAGCTGGAAGCGCTTTCCGACGATCCGGACGAGTTGCAGTCCGATCTGGAGGCGCTGGCCGGGCCATCGGCGGGACCAAACGGCGGACAGATGTACATCGACGGATTTACGGCCGGACAACTGCCGCCGAAATCCGCGATTCGCGAGATTCGCATCAACAGCAATCCGTTCTCGACGGAATACGACAAGCTGGGCTACGGGCGAATCGAGATTTTCACGAAACCCGGGACGGATAAATTCCACGGCCAAGCGATGGTGCAGGGGAACGATTCGAGTTTCAATTCGATGAATCCGTTCGCGGTGACGGAACCCTCCTATGACAGCGTGCAGTTCAACGGCAGCTTGAGCGGACCCATCAGCAAGAATGCGTCATTCTTCGTGAGCGGGTTCCGAAGAGACATCAACAACGTAAACGTTCTGGACGCGTGCGTGCTGAGCAACGATCCGAATCCACAGCTATTCGGGGCCACGCGGTCGCTCATGCCTCTGCAGGGCTCAACGGCAAATTGCGGCCAGGCCGGCTGGACCCCGTTCACCGACTCCGTGCCGAATCCGCGGACACGGTCAAATATTGCGCCACGCCTCGATTATCAACTGTCGAAAAACAACACGCTGACCGTGCGTTACCAATATTGGCGAGACAACCAGCAGGAGACGCTGGGTTCGGCTCTGGATGTTCCGACGCAAGAGCTCAATACGCTGGAAACCGAGCAGACGGTGCAAATGGATGATTCGCAGATCATCAGCTCATCGGTGGTGAACGACACGCGCTTTCAGTTGCTGCACGACGTCACCAATCAAATTCCGGGAAGCACGCTGCCGGCGGTGGTCGTGCCGGGAGCGTTCAACGCGGGCGGCAACGACGAGCAAACTATCCAGGACACGACGAACAATTATGAATTGCAGAACAACACGCAGGTGGTGACGAAGCACCATACGTTCAACTATGGAGGCCGGCTGCGTGTGACCACGGATAACAGCAGCGCGAATTCGAATTTCTCCGGCATGTTCAATTTCGCGGGGCTGACGGAATACCAGACGACGGCGGCAAATATCGCCGCGGGACTCCCGCCGACCGCCAATGGCGGAGGCGCGAACCAATTCAACATCACGCTGGGGACTCCGCAGGCGACGGTTTCGTACGCCGACCTGGGCGTCTATTTCCAGGACGACTGGCGAATACGACCGAACATAACGATCAGTCCGGGACTGCGTTTTGAGACGCAGAGCGGGATCAGCGATCATGCCGACTGGGCGCCGCGGATCGCGGTGGCCTGGGGAATCGGCAGCGGCAAAGGATCGCCGCAGTGGGTGATTCGAGCGGGCTCCGGGATTTTCTACGATCGATTCACGGAAACGAATTTGATGCAGGCCACGCGGTTGAACGGGACGATACAGCAAGAGTACGTGATACCAAATCCATCGTGCTTCTTTGCAACAACACCCGCGATGCCGGTGACGCTGACGCAGATTGAGTCCGAATGCGGGAGCGCGCAGCTGTTGCCGACGGTGTACCGCGTAGATCCGAGTCTGCGCGCGCCGGGAACATTGCAGAGCGCGGTAAGCGTGGAGCGGCAACTGACGAAAGTCGCCACGCTGTCGGTAACGTACATGAATTCGCGAGGCTGGGACCAACTGCTGACGAACAACGTGAACACGCCGCTGCCGGGGACCTACGATGCGGCGGATCCGGCGACGGCGGTTTACCCGACCGGACGCGCCGGGAATATTTACCAATTCGAATCCGAGGGCGTTTACCGGCAGAACCAGATGTACGTGAACCTGACGGTGCGCGCCAGCGCGAATCTCCTGTTATCCGGCTACTACGTGCTGAATTCTGCGAACAGCGATACGGCGGGAGCGACGAGCTTTCCGTCGAATCCGTACGATATTCCCGCGGACTACGGCCGGGCGGCCTTTGACGTGCGGAACCGGGTGTTTCTGTTTGGATCGATTGCAGCGCCGTGGGGATTGCGCTTCAGCCCATTCATGATCTATAGCGGCGGTGAGCCTTTCAATCTGACGATTCCGCAAGACTTGATCGGAAGCTCGCAGTTCAATCAGCGCCCGGCATTTGCAAGCCCATTGTCGAATCCGGCAAACGTGGTGGACACGGTATACGGCGACTTCGACACTGTCCCGGAACCGGGAGAAACGATCGTTCCAATCAACTACGGGACCGGCCCGAGTCAATTCTCCATGAACCTGCGAGTGAGCAAGACGTTTGGCTTTGGGAAAGAGGGAGGAGGGGGCGGCGGGCCGCAGGGCGATTTCGGTGGGGGTGGAGGCGGTGGCGGAGGGCGCGGAGGCGGTGGCGGCGGTCACGGGATGGGACCGGTTTTTGGCGGCGGGCCGGGGCGCGGAGGCCAAAGTACGGCAAGCCGACGGTACAATCTGACGCTCAGCGTCTCCGGACGAAACATATTCAACGACGTGAACCTGGCGCCACCGATCGGAGTGATTGGTCCGTTGACCGGGCGATTCAACGGACTGGCCGGAGGAGCATTTTCCTCGGGGACGGCGGCGAGCCGAGTGATTTACCTGCAGGCGAGCTTCAGCTTCTAGCATTCCGCAAGAATAAAGAAGGCTCCCGGATGGAAGAACCGGGAGCCTTTTCGTTTTTTGAAGTGGCCGCGACTTCTTACTGCTGCGACGGCTTTTCGGCCGACGAGACGGAAACATAAGGAACGTTGCTGCGGCGCATCATTTCGTTGAATGCAGCAAGGTCCTTTTCCTCCAGGGTCCGCCAAGCGGCCAGTTGCTCGTCGATCTGAGGCTTGAGCTGATTGTAGACGGTGTAGTCCGCGTCGGTGGGGCCAGAAGCGGCGCGGTCGACGGAACTTTCAAGAGCCATCATCTGATCGGCAAGCATGATGGGATAGTTGAGCGGGTCTTCGTTGCTCTTGGACTTGGTTTGAATGAGCTGGTTCTCGATGGCGACGGCCTTTTCGTCGAGAGCCTTGGCGGCGTCAGTGATGTTGCGCTGATTGGGGCCGAGGCGCTTTTCGACGTCACTGAGCTGCGTATCGAGCGCGCGAATCTGGTTGACGGCGTCGTGCGCGGAATTGACGATGGCCTGAACCTGAAGAGCGAGCGCGAGCTGCTTGTCGAGGTCCGCTTGCTCGACATGCAGGCGCGGATCGAGTTTCACCTCGAGAGGCGCGGTGTAACTCTGGCCGTCGACGGTAAGCTTCACCTGATATGCACCGGGCGTGGCGGTAGGCCCGAGCGGCGAGCCGCCCCAGGAAACGGCGCCGGGAACTTCGTGGCTGGATTCGTAACGAAGATCCCAAGAGAAACGATTGAGGCCGGCGTTCTTGGTGAGCTGCGCGGCGCGGAAGAAACGAGCGAACTCAGAGGGCGGACCGGCAGAGCCGCGTTCGCGATGAGTGGAGTATTTGCGGATGGTTTTGCCGTGGCTATCGAGAATTTCGAGCGAGACATCGCCGGCAGGCTCGGACTTGAGCCAATAGTCGACGGTCGCCCCGGTGGCACCACCGCCGCCGAAAAAGCCGAAGCCTCCGCCGACTTGGCGGTAGGCCGCCGCGGGCGGGAAGAGATGGACGGCGTCGTTCTCCACGGATTCGGAGAAATGGCGAAGCGGGGTGATGTCGTCGAGCGACCAGAAAGCGCGGCCGTGCGTGGCGACGAGCAGGTCGTTGCCGTGGACGGTTAGGTCGCGAATGGATGCGGTTGGCAAATTGGATTGCAGCGATTGCCATTGGCCACCGTCGTCAAATGAAACGTAGACGCCGAACTCGGTGCCGGCGAAGAGCAGGCCGCGATGGCCGGGATCTTCGATGACGGCGTGGACGTAGGAGCCGTCGGGGATGCCGTCGGTGATTTTCGTCCAGGTGTGGCCGAAGTCGGTGGTCTTGTAGGCGTAGGCATGGAAGTCGTCGATTTTTTCGCCGTTCACCGCGACGTAGGCCGTGCCCGCGTCGAAATGCGATGGATCGATGCTGCTGATCTTGGCCCACTGGGGCATGTCTTTCGGCGTGACGTCTTCCCAGTGCTGGCCGTCGTCGCGCGTGAGATGAACGAGGCCGTCATCGGAGCCGACCCAGATTTCGCCGCGAGCGCTAGGCGAAGGAGCGATGACGAAGATGGTGTCGTAATACTCGACGCTGGTGTTGTCCTGGGTGATGGGGCCACCGGCGGATTGCTGCTTGGATTTGTCGTCGCGAGTGAGATCAGGGCTGATGATGGACCAGCTCTTGCCGGCGTCGGTCGTACGGAACAGGACGTTGCCGCCGAAGTAGATGGTCTTTTCGTCGAAGGGCGAAGAGGCGATGGGCGCGGTCCACTGGAAGCGATATTTGAGATCGGCGGCCGCGTGGCCCATGGGATTCAAGGGCCAGGGCGAGACGTCGGTGACTTCGCCGGATGCGCGATCGTAGCGGGTGATTTCGCCATCATAGGAATCGCCATACACCGTGTCGCCAGATTTGTCGGGGACGACCCAGCCGCTTTCGCCTCCGCCGACGCCGTAGAATTCGGTGGGATTGCCGCGACTGGCGATGGCGACGGTGCCGCTATCCTGCTGCGCGCCGTAGGCGTAGTAGGGGAAACGGTCGTCGGTAGCGACGTGATAGAACTGCGCGGTGGGCTGGTTTTCTTCGGTGGACCAGGTGACGCCATTGTCGAGAGAAACGGTGGTGCCGCCGTCGTTGCCGACGATCATGTGAGCGGTGTTGGTGGGATCGATCCAGAGCATGTGGGAATCGCCGCCGATGATGTCCTGCCAGGTGTGGCCGCCGTCGATGGAGCGATAGACGCCGGTGTCGAGGACGAAGACTTTGTTGACGTCTTTGGGGTCGGCGTAAATGTGCGTGAAGTACCAGGCGCGCTGGCGGAAGCGATGGTCGTCGGTGACGAGGGACCAGTGGCCGCCGGCGTCGTCGGAAACGTAGAGGCCGCCCTTTTCGGCTTCGATTAGTGCGTAAACGCGCTGGCCGTCGGCACCAACGGCGAGACCGATTTTGCCGAGAACCCCGGAAGGAAGGCCGCCGTCTTGCAGCTGTTTCCACGTTTGGCCTTCATCAGTGGATTTGTAGATGCCGCTGCCGGGGCCGCCGCTGTCGAATCCCCAGGCCATGCGCTGGACTTGGTAGAGCGCAGCGTAAACGATGCTGGAATTTGTGGGGTCGAAAACCAAGTCGCCACCGCCGGTTTTGTCGTCTTTATAGAGGACTTTTCGCCAGGTCTTGCCGCCGTCGGCAGAGCGGAAGATGCCGCGCTGCTCATTGGGACCAAAAGCGTGGCCGATGGCCGCGACCATGACCAGGTCGGGATCGCGCGGATCGACAATGATGGCGCTGATGTGTTGGGTATCGTCGAGGCCAATGTGCGTCCATGTTTTCCCGCCGTCGGTGGACTTGTAAACGCCGTTGCCGTAGCTGATGTCGCCGCGCAGGCAGGGCTCGCCGGTGCCGACGTAGATGATGTTGGAGTCAGACGGCGCCATGGCGATGGCACCGATGGATTGCACGGGCTCCTTATCGAAGAGCGGCTCCCAGTTTTGGCCAGCGTCGTCGGATTTCCAAACTCCGCCGTCGACGGAACCGAAGAAATAGGTATTGGTCCCGGGAAGGCCCTCGACGGCTTCCACGCGGCCTCCGCGATAGGGGCCGATGAGGCGCCACTTGAGCGCGCTGAGAGATTTGGCGTCGAGCTGCTGCGCATGCGCTGTAGGAGAAAAGGAAACAAGCGTTCCAAAGGAAAGAGCGGCAACGATAGTTGCGAGCAAGTAAGATCTGCGATTCATTGCTACGACCTCCTGTAGTAGTTCGCGCGGATTTTATACTCGCGAGGCGGTGGAGTGCAATTGCGAGAGATATTTGTACAAGGGCGCAAACTCTTGACACGAAAGCACGACAGTATTCTCATTGCAACAGGTTAGGCATTTCCGGAAAGCACGTTGGAAACAAAGATGAAGACGCTGATTCTGTTTGCGGTTTTGGGAGCCATGATGGCGTGCGCGGCGGCAGGCCGCCCCACGGATTCGGGTGCCCCCCAATTTGATGAACAGATGATTCGCGTGGGCAAGGCGCCGTACCCCATCGCGATTGCCGATGTGAATCATGACGGCAAGCCAGACATTATCGTCGGGAATATGGACGACGGCACGGTCAGCGTTTTGCTGGGGGACGGCCACGGTCGCTTCACGCCGGCCCCCGGATCACCATTTCCGTGCAACGCGAATCCCAATGACATCGCTGTGGCGGACATGAATGGAGACGGAAATCCGGATTTGGTCATCGCCAACACGCAGACTCCGTACCTGACGGTCTTGTTGGGCGATGGCAAAGGAGGGTTCAAGCCTTCGGCGCATTCGCCGTTTGCGACGAAGTCGTATCCGCACCCGCACGGCGTGGCCGTCGGGAATTTTATGGGCGACGGAAAACCGGCGGTAGTCACCGACAGCTGGGGCCATCATGAAATTCTTTTGATACCCAGCGACGGAAAAGGCGATTTGATTCCGCCGGGAAAGTTCTTTTCCGCCGACTTGCATACGGATTCGGGCGTGGGCGCCGCGGATTTCAACAAGGACGGGAATCTGGATATCGTGACGGTGGACCAAGACGCTGGCGTGGTGGGAGTCCTGCTGGGCGATGGCAAGGGTGGTTTCCGAAAAGCGCCGGGTTCGCCATTTCCCGCAGGGGATTCACCTTGGTCGTTTACAGTGGGCGATGTAAACGGCGACGGAAATCCCGACGTGGCGGTTGTCCCGTACGAACCTCAGATGCGCGACCCGGGACGAGCCGGCCTGACGGTTCTGCTGGGTGACGGAAGTGGCGGGCTGGCACCTATGCGGGGCTCGCCGTTTTCTCTTGCCGGTTGCGAAGAGCCCAGCCGCGTGGCCATTGGAGATATCACAGGAGATGGATTGCGGGACATCGTTGTCTCGTGCGCGAAAAACGACAAATTGTTTTTCTTTATGGGCACAAAGAATGGGACGTTTGATGTTTTCAGTCGCAGCTTTGCGGCGGGCTGGGGAGGAGTAGCCCTGGCAGATCTCACCGGCGATGGCAGAGACGATGTGGTGGTGTCGAACAATAGAGCGGGGACGATCACGATTCTACTTAGCAAATGATTTGCAGGCGTTGCGGCTGAGGATGAGGC
Organism: Candidatus Acidiferrales bacterium; assembly: GCA_030037775.1. GTDB lineage: Bacteria > Acidobacteriota > Terriglobia > Acidiferrales > UBA7541 > DAHUXN01. The sequence continues at coordinate 4,008 of JASHQB010000051.1, read as the reverse complement.
ACTGTAAACTGTCCTGCAGTTGGAATTGGAGTTTGTCGGGGCGTGGCTCAGCCTGGCTAGAGCGCCTGGTTCGGGACCAGGAGGTCGGTGGTTCAAATCCACTCGCCCCGACCACTTTTCTCCTTGCCATCAAGCACTTACGGCAACCTCCGCTGGTTCAGACTTAGGTGCAATAGGTTCAATTGAGACCAAACTAGCCGGAACGTCAAAACCTACACCGCATGCATTCGCCACTTCCTTGCGAAACGCCACGTCAGCTTTGATTTTGTCGTAGAGTCCGCTCATCCCCTCTTCACTCCAGCCCAGCCAGAAATTACGAACACTCTCCGGGCAGGCTGTGTAGTTGCGAAGGAACGTGTTGCGGTAGCGTCGGAATGCGTGGTTCCCAGCTTTCTCGAAGCCGACTTCTTTAAGCGCCGGATGGAGGTGGCGGCGGAGTATGTTCGATTGAGACAACTGAGTACCTTTGCGGGTGCAGAAGAGAAGCCCGGTCTCACGGTCACCGATGAACTCAATGAGCAGCCTCGCTATGTTCTCAGGAAGATCAACCTCACGCTCCCCGTTGTCGGTTTTGAGGTAATCGTGAATCTCGCCGCGCCATGCCTTTTCGTCGATGATGGTGCGGGCCCCGTTATCGAGAATTTTCTCGATGCGGATACCCAACACCTCGCCAATTCGGAGACCAGTCGCGCCGCAGTGGATAAACAGCATTCGCATCTTCGGTTTGATCTTGTTCGAGTTTGCGAGGTGATTCATCACTTCTCTCGTGAAGCACGGGCGGCGTTGTTCTTTTTTGTTCACTTTCGGAAGGATTAGCCCCATCTTCTTCCAGTTACGCGGATAAAGTTCCTGCCCGTCCTCATCCACGCACGACGAGAAAACCATCCGGACAACTTGGAAGTAATTGGAGATAGTCTTCGGCGACAAACCGCCTTCAACCATCTGGTCAATCAGTTCTTGCGTGACCGTCTTCTTGATGGATGCCAGCGGGAGGTCTCCGAATGGCGTCCCGTTAATACTGGTGGACAGACGACGTAGTCGGGAGCCTTGCCGAAGGACGGCTCCAAGCCGTATCTGGCGTGAGGGGAGACGTTCGCGGGACGACTATGCCTTCTCGGCAACAATGCTCTCCGTCAACGAGACGGCAGGTACCACCGCTGGCTCGCGTTCCGACTTGTTCTTCGTGGAAGGCAAGGGCGCAGGAGAATTCAACGGTTCGACGTCGATGATCTCGATTGGCTTTCCGATTTCGCACATGGCGTTTTCTCCTGAGGTGACGATTCTATACTCTTGTCACCACCGCTCCTCGGCTCAACTCGACTGCATAACGTCAGCAGAATCAAGGGCGGTGGGTGGCGGCAGCACGAAGCCTTCGTCACTACCCCGCGATTTCTTCACTAGCTTGCAAACGAGACTGCGGGAAACGCCCCACTTGCGGGCGACGGCGGTCAGAGTCATTCCGGAGAGTCGGTCGCGGACGATAGCCACCCGATCCACGTTCATTGGTGCCCGCCCGATTCTTACCCCGTCTAGGGCTGCCCTCCTCATGCCTGCGAGGACACGGTCCCGGATGAGCGCGGATTCAAGCTCCGAGATCGAACCGATCAAGGTCAAAAAGAGCCGTCCCATCGGACCGCTGGTATCTATGTTTTCTCGCCGGGAGATGAAAACGACGCCGAGGCTGTCGAACTCATCCATGAGTTGCAGGAAATGTTTGACACTCCTCGCGACACGGTCGAAGGCGGCAACCAAACAGACTGAGAACTTTTTCCGCCGCGCATCCGCGATGAGCGCATCCAGCCCCGGACGTCTCGCTCTCTTTCCGGAGACCCCACAATCGCGATACTCCTGCACGACCTCCAAGCCGCGCTGCGCCGCAAGCTCGCGGAGATCGTAAAGCTGCGACTCCACGTGCTGGTCGGCGGTGCTGACGCGGACGTAGATCGCTGCTTTCAAAGGGCGCTCCCCTCGAACTGAATTTGCTGACTGCCCTGCGGAGATTTCAGTTTTTGTATTCTGTCCGTAGGGCATATTATACACGATGGCGCCCGAACCGTCAAGAGTATTATGTCCTTAGGGCAGAATGCTGTATGATGGCGGCATGGGCTGGACGAGAATGCGGGTGGCCGTCTGCGACGTCTGCGGGCATCGCTGGATACCCGAAACGGGGAATCCGACGAATTGCCCCTCGAAGAAGTGCCGCTCAACCTTGTGGAACAAGGGCGGCGTCGACGGCAGGACGCGGGCGGCGCGGATCAGGGCTGGACGGAGCCGCAGAAGCACGCTGAAGAAGAGCCGATGACCTCGGGGCAAAGGGCATTCACTTTCGCTCGGACGGCTTCCGGCAACTGGGATACAATCACGCCCCGGCTGCCATGGGCCTTTCCCCCGGAACCCGACTCGGTCCCTATGAGATTGTCGCGCCGCTGGGCGCGGGCGGGATGGGAGAGGTGTATCGCGCCCGCGATACGCGGCTCGGACGCGAAGTTGCATTGAAAGTTTTGCCGGAGGCGTTTGCGCGCGACGCGGAGCGGCTGGCGCGTTTTCGGGGCGAGGCGCAGGTGCTGGCTTCGTTAAATCATCCGAACATTGCAGCGATTTATGGCTTCGAAGATTCCGGCGCGGCGCGTGCGCTGGTGATGGAACTCGTTGAAGGGCCGACGCTGGCGGAGAGAATCAAGGGCGGCACGATTTCCCTCGATGAAGCGCTGCCAATCGCGAAGCAAATCTGTGAAGCACTGGAGTACGCGCACGAGCACGGCATTGTTCACCGCGACCTGAAACCCGCCAACATAAAAATCACAAATAACGATGCCGTGAAGATCCTCGATTTTGGCTTGGCCAAGGCGCTGGAAGGCGATCCCGCCTCCATCGACATTTCTTCATCGCCGACGATCACGCGCATGGCGACGCAGGCGGGAATCATTTTGGGCACGGCGGCGTACATGTCGCCGGAGCAGGCCAAAGGCAAGTCTGTGGACAGGCGCACGGACATTTGGGCGTTCGGTTGCGTGCTGTACGAAATGCTGACGGGCAAGATGGCGTTCACGGGCGAAACGGTGACGGACACGCTAGCGGCGGTGATTCGCGCCGAGCCAGAATGGAGCGCGATTCCGGCGAGCACGCCGTCGCGCATTCGCGAATTGCTGCAACGCTGCCTGAAAAAAGATGCGCGGCAGAGATTGCAGTCCATCGGCGACGCCCGCATCACGATTGACGAAATTCTTTTGGGCACACCGCAGCCGACCTCCATCGCTACTGCGCCCGCTTCCCCCTCCTGGCGACGCGCTCTGCCGTGGGTGCTGTTCGCCGCGACAGCGTTCGCGTTCACTGCGTTCGTGGCAGTGAGGAGATTTGGAGGTTCGGCTTCCGCTCCCGAAGCGGCCATGCACTTCGGCGCTGTCACCGATTTCCCCGGAGTACAGGCGCAGCCGTCGCTTTCGCCGGACGGCCGCTCGGTGGCTTTTGTCTCGAACCGCGATGGCCACTATAACCTTTATGTCGGACTCGTGAACGGCGGGAGTTTGGTTCAAATCACCAATGACCCGAACTTGAAATCCGGGCCCTCCTGGTCGCCCGATGGGACCACGATTGCTTACGCCCAAGTCGGTGACTCCGGCATTTGGGACATCTGGGACGTTCCCGCGCTCGGCGGAGTTCCGCGACGGTTGATTTTGAATGCCGCCGATCCGGCCTGGTCTCCCGACAGCCGCTCGCTCGTCTACGAAAACATGACTGACCATGCGCTGTGGCTTGCGGGTGCTTCAGGGGAAAATGCTCACCGGCTGCCCGGAACTGAAAACACGAAATGGCTCGATACGCAGCCGCGTTTCTCGCCTGATGGGCGGAAGATTGCGTTCGCTGCACGGAACAGCGATGGCGGGCCGTATGGCGAATTGGCGGTGCTCGATCTGAATTCCGGCAAAACGCGGCTGTTGACTCACGACAATGCGCTTGTTCTTTCGCCGGCATGGTCGCCATCAGGCAAGTTCATTTACTTTGCGTCGA
>JASHQB010000050.1 GCA_030037775.1 Candidatus Acidiferrales bacterium | reverse complement strand
ACTAAACGGCCTGTGACAATCCTGAATTTCTCTTTTTCTAGGCTAGCCATGGCCAGCGCCATATTATGCTTTTAGATGGCTTTTTCACATAGCGCGAAAGGCCCACCTAGGCTACCATTGCGGTCAGCAAAGTCAGCATTTGTAGGTTTCAGCGGCAACGCCATCTCGTGGTGAATTTGGGAATCAATTCAAATCCCATCGCTCTGCGCTCGCTTGTTCCGATTGTTCCAATTGTCTTGGTAAGGCGGCTGCAACGCCGCGAATCTGCGGGGCTTATGGAAATAACCCATAATTCGATCCCCACCGCCCCTACCAATCTTTTCAACTACTTGCGGGCATAAGCCATTTCCGGTTGATGCCCAGTAACGCCCGAAGCGCCCGAGTTGACGATAGCGCGGCGGATCAGATTGCGCAGCTAATACGCGGCTTCATGAAGTAGCGGTGGGGCATGAGTTGGCGCGGTAAACCCGATACCCAAGCCGAATTCTGTGCCGAATCGCTTGAGGAGAGGATTTTGCGATTTGGCGACATCGTGCGAGCCAGAATGACGCGGCTCTGTTATCCTGCTTGGTTTGGGTGACACAAGGTGAATGCCCGGCCGAGGCAGGATCGACTGACGTGCGAGTTTTTCGTGCGCCACCAGTGGCCCATGCCGGGAAGGCCTTAGACGAGGAGGATAATCCGAGTTCCAGTCAGCGATGAGCGCGAGCCGGCCCGATAGCTTAGTTACCAAGCCCGGGGAGTTTCTCCCTTCCGCCCGATATTTTCAGAGCCGTTCCATTCGGCGTACAGCGGAACAGCACCCGTTGAATCGATGGTGGAAATACCTGCTACCCGTATCCTCAAGGCGGGATAGAAATGCGTACCAGACAACTAGGCATATGCGTCTAAAGCATCTGCGTCCAAGAGTGGAGGAGATGGATTGATGGCAATCGTAATTGCAGTGCCCCGCGAAACACAGCCGCTGGAAAAACGCGTGGCCATGGTGCCGAAGGTTGTGGAACGACTCGTGAGACTCGGGGTGAAGTTGCTCGTCCAGACCGGTGCGGGCCAGAACAGCAGGATTCCCGACGCGGATTACGCGAGATTCGCGACTTTGGTGGACGACCCGGCACAGCTTTATCGAGAAGCTGACATTGTTTTGAAAGTGGCGGTTCCCAGTGCCGCACAGATCCGATGGATGCGCGAAGGCGCGCTGCTCTTATCCTTTGTTTATGCGCGGCAGCATTTGGAAGAGACCAAGGCGCTTTGCGACAGGAAAGTGACGGCTTTCGCAATGGAATTGATTCCCCGAATCTCGCGGGCGCAGAGCATGGACGCGCTGTCATCGCAAGCGGTCGTGGCTGGTTACAAAGCGGCCCTGCTGGCAGCCTTTCGGCTGGAACGGTTTTTCCCGATGCTCACTACTGCCGCGGGCACGATCCGGCCGGCAAAAGTGCTGGTGATTGGAGCGGGCGTTGCGGGTTTGCAGGCCATTGCGACGGCGCGGCGACTGGGCGCGCAGGTCTCCGGGTATGACGTGCGGGCGGCGAGCCGCGAAGAGGTGGAGTCGCTGGGGGCGAAATTCATCTCCGGCGAGATCAGAGCGGAAGGCGAGGGTGGTTATGCGAGGGAATTGACCGAGGAAGAGCGCAAGGTACAGAGGGAGGTGCTGATGCAGAGCGTGCGTGTCTCCGACGCGATTATCTGTGCAGCGAGTCTGCCGGGGCGAAGCGCTCCGAAAATCCTGCTGACACCAATGGTTGAAGAGATGAAATCCGGTTCGGTAGTCGTCGATCTGGCGGCCGACTCCGGCGGAAACTGCGAGCTGACGGAAGCCGGCAAGGAGATTCAGCACGGCAAAGTGACAATTCTTGGCCCGCTGAACGTGGCAAGCATGCTCGCTGAGGACGCTAGTCAGATGTACGCGAATAATCTCTATAACCTGCTCAGCCTGATACTGAAAGACGGGCAGATTTCCCTCGACTGGAACGACGAAGTGATCGCGAAAACGGCGCTCACCTTCGCCGGCGAGATTAAACACGAAGCGACGCGGCAACTGCTGGAAGGAGCAATGAAATCATGACCGGATTTGTGGCGCTCTACATTTTTATGATCGCGGCAATCGCCGGATACGAAATCATTTCTCGCGTGCCGGTGATTTTGCACACGCCGCTGATGTCGGGCTCGAATTTCGTGCACGGCATCGTGCTGGTGGGCGCGATGGTGGCGTTGGCAGAGGCGCAAAGCAGGTTGGAAGTGACGGTCGGATTCATCGGAGTGGTGATGGCGGCGTCGAATGTAGTCGGCGGATACGTTTCCACGGAACGGATGCTGGAAATGTTCAAGAGCAAGAGGGAGAACGCATAGTGGGCCATACCTCGATGGGTTTCGCAGTACAGGCCAGCTATCTGGTTGCGACGCTGCTTTTGATCATCGGATTGAAGCGCATGAGCTCTCCGCGGACGGCGCGCAACGGCATGCTTCTTGCTGGGGCGGGCATGCTGCTGGCTACGGTAGTGACGTTCGCGTATTTGCCCGACGTCCATAAGCTTGCCTCTCCTCCAGGGCAGGAGGGCATTTGGTGGCACCGGCTTGTCCTCATTTTGATTGCCGTCGCTGTCGGCGGAGTACCGGCCTGGTGGTCGGGACGGCGCGTTCCGCTGACGGAAATGCCCCAATTGGTAGCGATTTACAACGGTCTCGGCGGCGGAGCGGCGGCGGCGATTGCGGCCGTGGAGATGTATAGTGGGCGTGCCTACTTGGGCTCGCTAGCGTTTCCCATTATCGCCGTGATCGGAGCCCTGGTCGGCGCAATCGGCCTTGGCGGAAGCATTATCGCCTTTCTCAAATTGCAGGGTTGGATGGGCAGCCCGCGCATCTGGGGAAGGAATTTCATTAACGCCATCCTGGCGATTCTCTTGCTTGCGCTGACCGTGGCCAGCATTTTTCCCGCCTCAGCCTCCTACGTGAGTCTTTCCGTTGACTCACTTGTAGGAACTTTCCTCGTTGCTTCGTTGGTATTCGGCATTCTGATCACGCTGCCCATCGGGGGCGCGGATATGCCGGTAGTGATCTCGACGTATAACGCATGCATAGGCCTCGCGGTGGGTTTCGAGGGTTTCGTGCTGCAAAATCCGGCGATGATCATTGC
>JASHQB010000049.1 GCA_030037775.1 Candidatus Acidiferrales bacterium | reverse complement strand
GTTCTTTGGCCCTTCCGGGCGTAGTCCTCAGCCAATACATAATGGTCCTCCAGGCACTGCTGCTGAGGCTCCCATCCCGTGCATCCCACAGGTAACGCGACGACCTTTTCATAGGAAGTAATGGCCCGGTCGATGTCGCCGGCCACTTGGTATGTGTGACCCAGCGCGTCGAGTGTTACCGGCCTCGTGCCGGCGGCGTCATCGGCCTGCGGCTCCAGCAATTGCAGCGCTTGGCCACTTTCGCCTTTCGCATCGGCTATCTCTGCCCTCAGGATGCGCACGTACGACGACTGCTCCTGCGAACGGCTATCTGCCAGAGGTGCGACTTCCGAGAGTATCTTCTCCGCTTTGGCCACTTCACCGGCCCGGGCGTACGCCTGCCCCACCAGCGACCCGTAGACCACCTTGGCTTCGATCGCAGAAAAATTCGCCATAATCAAATCCAATTGCGTGATCTGGTCCCGTTTGCGCCCTTCGCCCGAGGCTACCAAAGCCAGCAGATAACGAACCCTCGCGACCGAAAATATCTGTTTGGTTGCGATGTCAATCTTCACGCTCTTCTCCAGGTATTTCTGCGCGCTTTCGTAATTGCCGCGGTACAGGTCAAGAAGGGCGAGCGACCGCAGTCCTTGCTCCTGGAAACGTGCATCGTTCAACAATCCGGAAAAGAACTGTTCCGCCTCGCGGGTCTGGCCGTTTTGCACCAGCGTGAACCCATATTCGCGGCTGATGTTCCCGGCGACACGAATCTGCGGATCAATCTGAAAGGCTTTGTCGTAGGCCGCGAGGCTCTGCATCAACTCACCCAGTGAGTGATACGCCGTAGCCATATCAATGTAAGTGTGCGCGTCACCCGGTTCGATGCGAAGAATTTGCTGGTCTTGCTCGATCCCTTCCGCGGCGCGGCCGTTCATCCGCAGCAGCCGCGCATAGTCGAACCGCATCTCCAAATCGTCGGGATACTCCCCCAGGTAACTTCTAAAGAGCTGCATCGCGTCCGGCACGTGTCCCCGGTCTTCCGCGTATTCTGTCTCGATGATCTCGCGCTCGCGCGGCGTTACTCTCGACGCATCTGCCAGGGCCTTCTCGTAGTACTTCTGCCCCGCGCTGAACTCGTTGTAGACGAAGCTGTAGTAGGCGCCCCCCAGCGCTGCGTTCGCCATCGCGAAATCCGGATCCGTGGCCACCGCCGCCTCGAACGCGCTGAGGGCTTCTTTGTACTTGGCAGCGTGCCAAAGCAGTTTGCCGCTGGAGTAGTCTTTCAATGCCTGCAGCGACGGCGTCGTGACCTGCGCCAGCGGCATCTCCGCCCGATGAATCTGATAAAGGGATTCACCCAGGTCCCGGCGAACCTCCTCGGAGATCTTGTCAAGCGCCTCCAGAACATGATCTTCGCCGTGCGAACGCTCGGAGTAAGAGCGCACCGTTTCATCCGTTTCCGGATCAATCAGTTGCGCGGCGAGTTCGTATTCCTCACCCGTGCGAGTAACACTTGTTGCAATCAGGCCGCGGATGTTCTCCCGCTGGCAGATCTCCCGCCCCACTCCTCGCGTGATTTTCTCGTCGGCGGCCTGGCCCATCATCTGAAGTACCGGTGCCAGTTGATCGTGGGGAAAGATGTTCACGCGATGAGATTGCTGTAAGCTGACGCTGAACGCAGTTCCCAAGGCATAGTCGAAGCGGGCATCGCCCGTTTGGTTCTCGAAGTCGGTAATGAGCACCGCATCGCGTGCATTGAACGAAAGTGCTGAGCGTCCGCGAAGAAACCAATCCCCGAGCACGCCTAGCGTCAGCAGCAAAATACAGGCAAGCAGCAGCACCGTCGCGAACGTACGGCTCCGCCTGTGTGCCGCTGGCCCGCTCACGGAAATCTCGAAATTTGCTCGGTTGGGCGAAAGTGCCGGGGCTTGCCCCGCCTCGCGTCCCTTGACTTCCACAGGGCCGATGAAACGATAGCCGCGCCGCGGGATGGTCTCGATAAATCGCGGATTTTCCGATTCGTCATCCAAAGCCGTCCGAAGCTTGTTGACCGCGGTATTCAAACTGTCTTCGAATCCGACGAACGTACCCTCCGGCCACAGCCGCTCGCCCAGCTCCTGACGCGTAACCATCTCCCCAGGACGCTCCAGTAGAACCGTCAGCAGCCGGAATGGCTGGTCGGAGATTTTTACCTTTACGCCGTTTTTGCGCAGTTCTCCGGCTGAGAAGTCGCATTGGAATATGCCGAAGGAAATCACGCGCCGAGAGGGGTTGGCCTGGTTCATTCAGATGCCCGGGCTAATTGGTGAGTGCGAGTCTAACACATCGTCCGCGAAATGCCTGCAGATTCAGTTAGGCGGTGTGCTAAGCATCTACCCTGCATAATCTTGGCCACTTAGGAAAAAATTAGACGAAAATTAGCCCCTGTTCATTGACCGCCCGGAAAATCGAGCGGAGAATGCCCGCCAACCGGATCGCACGGCCACAGTTTGACTGGGAGGACTTCCGATGCAGCTTGTTGCCCCCGACCTTGTTTCGCTTGGCGTCGATAAACGCGCGGAGCACGAAAAGGCATTTGAAAGGTGGCTGATAGCCGCCCTCGAGCATGGACGCGCGCAATTGGCAGCGCGCAGGTTAGCCTCTCCGCCGATAGCCAATGCTCAAGTGGATTCGTCTCCACAATCGGGACGAATTTCGGTGGGAGCGGCGGTCCGGCCGACCGTTTGAACGTACCGCCCGGCGGCAGCCATCTCTACCGCAGTCTCATCCGCAGTTCGCTGGTGGACATCCATTCGGCATCTAACTCGAATCGGTAGCCGGTATATGCCCCACTTATCTCGACTGGCGCTTGCCAAGCCCGCTCTGTCGCAAAACTGTGTCATACGCTACAATACTTCATGGACCTAACTCCGGAGAGGTGGCCGAGAGGCTGAAGGCGGCGGTTTGCTAAACCGTTGTAGGGCCAAAAGCCTTACCGGGGGTTCGAATCCCCCCCTCTCCGCCAGTATCAATAATCAACTCTCTTGATAATCACGTGGGTTGCGTTCTCGCCGGCAACGACCTTCACAGCTCTGTAGCCCAGTTGATGAAGGTTCATGCCGTGAAACAGAGCTTCGCCCTCGCCGAGAAGCACCGGCGCCATAGCCAAGTGCAGTTCATCGATCTGGCCGGTGAGCAGATACTGGCGAATCACGGAAACGCCCCCGATTCGAATTTCTTTGCCATTCGCCGCAGCCTTCGCTTCGCTCAGTGCGGAGTCCAGCCCGTTGGTAATGAAGTGGAAGGTTGTGCCCCCCTCCATTTCCAGGCTTGCGCGTGCGTGATGTGTCAGCACAAAAACCGGAGCATGGAAGGGAGGATTAGCGCCCCACCATCCCTTCCATGAATCATCTTTCCATGGGCCACGCACCGGACCGAACATGTTGCGGCCTATGATATACGCGCCCACATTCTCAAACGAAGCGGCCATGAAGTCGTTGTCAATGCCGCGTCCGCCGCCACGCTGGCCAGTCATTTTCTGGAATGTTTCCATCTCGCGCATCTCTGCGTTTTGGTTGATCATCTTCTGGAATGTTTCCGTCTGGAAAACCCATTCGTGCAATTCGAGACCGCGCACGCCAATAGGGTTTTGCAGGTCCTGGCGCGGACCCGCGCCGAAGCCATCGAGCGAAACGGAGAATATGGCAACTTTAACTTTGGACATGGAAGTTTCGGATAGAGATTATATTCCCCCTGAATCGACATGCGCCGATTCCCAGTTTTCAGCTCAGCCAACAATTGTACGCTAAACGTTCTGACCGGTGGCCGGCTGCGGCCTGCGCTCGTAGGGCACGTACACAGGTTCCCAGATATTCGCTTGAACTTCCCGGCTCAAAGCCTCTTCGTCTGCCACCTGCGCCTGGCCATCCAGGATCGCCTGTCTTCCCACCGCTTCACCGATCGCACGGCCAAGTTGGCGCGCTTCCGAAAGAGGAGGAAGTAGACTTGCCTCCTTGTCTTTCTTCGTCCGCAAATGACGCACCAATTCCTTGGCTGCTGCTTTGATCATCGTATCGGTCACGCGCTTGGCTCCGGCGGCCACGATTCCAAGAGCTAGTCCGGGAAAAATGTACGAATTGTTGATCTGGGCGATGTGAATCTTCTTCGCTCCAAAATTCACCGGCTCGAATGGACTGCCCGTCCCGATGAGCGCCCTCCCTTCCGTCCAATGTAGGAGGTCCTCAGGAGTCGCTTCGCTGCGCGAGGTGGGATTCGAGAGGGGAAAGATAACCGGGCGAGTCGCATATTTCGCCATTTCACGTACCGCCTGTTCGGTGAACGCGCCGGTTTGCCCGGATACCCCAATCAGCACCGTAGGCTTCGCGTGTCGAACCACATCAAGCAGCCCGATTTCTCCATTCGGTCGGCCCCAAGACCGCACTTCCTCTTCTTTCCGCGCGTACGGCCTCTGCTCGGGCCGCACCTCCTTGCTGTCTTCGGTAACCAGACCGCCGCGGTCTATCGCGTAAAAGCGGCTGCGCGCTTCCTGCGCCGAAAGGCCTTCGTCCTGCATGAACTGCACCAGCAAATTCGCTATCCCTAGGCCCGCGCTGCCCAGACCGACAATCGCGATCCTTTGTTGCTCGAGCGGAATTCCCGTTACGTTGATCGCCGAGATCAGCGTTGCCGTTGCCACCGCCGCGGTGCCCTGAATATCGTCATTGAAGGTACACAGCTGGTCGCGATAGCGTGCTAGGAATCGCGTCGCATTCGAACCGGCGAAGTCCTCCCACTGCAACAAAACGTGCGGCCAGCGCCTCTTCACGCTGCTCACAAAAGCATCCACGAAAGCGTCGTACTCTTCGCCGCGAACTCGATGGTGGCTCCATCCTATATAAATAGGGCTCTTCAGCCTTTCCTCGTTGTTGGTTCCCACGTCTAGCAAAATCGGAAGACAATGCTCCGGGTGGATTCCGCCCAGCGCGGTGTAAAGGGCCATTTTCCCGATGGGAATTCCCATTCCTCCCGCGCCCTGATCCCCCAGCCCCAGTATGCGTTCACCATCGCTGAACACAATGCACTTCACCCCGTCGTAGCGGGGATGGCTCAGAATCCGGTCGATCCGGTCCTTGTTCGGGTAGCTGAGAAAAAGCCCCCGCGGCTTCCTCCATATCTCGCTGAAGCGCTGGCAACCTTCGCCCACCGTTGGCGTGTAGACCAAAGGCAGCATCTGTTCAATATTGCGAACCAAAAGCGCATAAAACAGCGTCTCGTTGGTGTCCTGCAAGTCCCGCAGGAAAGCGTACTTGTTGAACGCGGTTTCCTGCTGCCCCAGCGCCCGCATGCGGCGCTCGACCTGTTCGTCCAGAGTTCCTACGTGCGGCGGCAGCAAGCCATGCAGTTCAAAAATGTCGCGCTCATGATCGGAAAACGCCGTCCCTTTGTTGAAGCGCGGGGAATTGATCAGGTCATATCCGGAAAGTGAAATCTCGAGAACCCTCCGGTCGGTTGGCCGCTGCGATTTATCAGGCATTTCCATTACTCAGAAAGGCTGTGCACGTTCGCCCCATCGAACAGAAGTTCCGCGCGGCTGAAACGCTAGGCGTTGTCGCGCAACGCCGCCCGTGCGGCCAGCTGCCCGCAGATCCCGTGCACGCCGCCGCCTGGAAAAGTGGAGGCGGAGCAAAGATACAACCCCTTGGCAGGCGTCCGGCAGCCTCTCCAAGTCGGCCGGATGTAGAACTGCCGCAAGTCTGAAGACCCGCCTGTAATGTCGCCGCCGATCAGGTTGGGATCTCGCGCTTCCATCTGGGACGTCACCAGCACGCTTCTTTTCAATATCCTCTTCCGGAATCCCGGCGCAAATCGCTCGATTTGCGCCTCGATCCTTTCGGACACGTCCGCGTTCGAGCCGTTCGGCACGTGGCAGTAGGCCCACGCGATATGCTTTCCGGCCGGCGCCCTCGTTTCGTCAAACAGCGTCGGCTGCGCCAGCAACACAAACGGCTTTTCGCAGATTTCGCCCTTCCACGGTGCGCGCTCCGATGCCTCGATTTCCTGGAGCGTCCCTCCGATGTGCACCGTTCCGGCGCGCGCGCACTCTGCCGCCTTCCACGGAATTGGCCCCTCGAGCCCCCAGTCCATTTTGCAAACGCCGGGGCCGTAATGAAAACGCTCGAGCTTGCCTCGGAATCCCGCGGGCAGTCGCGCTCCCGCCATGCGCACCAGTTGTCGCGGCGTCACGTCGCAAAGAATCATCCGCGCTGCCGGAAGCTCCTCCAGCGACGCAACCATCCTTCCCGTGACAATTTCTCCGCCCAGCGATCGCAGATACGACCCCAGCGCCTCGCTGATTTTTCGCGCCCCGCCCCGCGGGCTTGGCCATCCCACGCGATGGGCCGTCGCGGCAAAGACCAATCCGAACGCCGCACTCGGCACATTCTCCAATGGCAAGATGGAATGCGCCGCGCATCCCGCAAACACCGCCCGCGCTCTCTCTCCGTGAAATTTCCTTCGCGCGAAGCTCGATGCCGACCGCAGCGCCAGCAGCCCAAATCGAGCCGCGGAAAAAGGCTGTCGGGGAATCACCGAATAACCAAGCATCAGCGGCTCGAGCTGCGGCCACGCGTCCAATATCGGCTCCATCAGCTTGCGGTAACGCGCCCCGTCCTCGCCCAGGTTCGCAGACGTCGCTTCCACCGAGCGGTCGATGACCACAGCCGTGCCGTCATCCAGCGGATGCGCTAGCGGAATCGGCGGCTGAATCCATTCCAGCCCATGCTTCTCGAGCGGCAGCATCCGAAAAAATGGCGACATCACCGTCATCGGATGCACTGCGGAGCAAACATCGTGGAAAAATCCGGGCAGCGTCAGCTCTTCTGTCCGTGTCCCGCCGCCAATCGTGTCCCGTCCTTCGATAACCACGACCGAGCGCCCTGCTTGCGCGATGGTGATCGCCGCCGCGAGTCCATTCGGCCCCGAGCCAACCACCACGGCGTCATATTGGCCTTGCAACGCGTTCATCGCCTCTCAGTTCTTTGCGAGCCTCGCAGTCATTCTTCCTCGCGCGCCGTGTTCCAACACGCGCCACGTCGAGCGACTGTAACCCAAATCAACTTTTGCTTCTCGATTTTTGTGTGTGATTCGTTTCGCTCTCTCTCGCGTTCCGGCGAATAAGCACTGAAACAATTGTTTCAAGCTGTGCTCACCATGCTCTCACCTGCGTATGGCAACGCGCTACGGAGCGGCCGCCCCGGCCGAATCCGTTCAGTTCGGACGCACTCTCTTGCCCGCCTTGTGGTATCTTTGCGTCGCTTCGGAAATTATCGCCAGTCAGAGAGGTCAGAAATGAAACGTTTGCTGCTGTCCTTACTTGCCGCCATGTGCCTTCCCGCGGCAGCCTTTGCAGCTTCCCCGACTTCACCCTCGGCCAAAAAGCCTTTGCCCCAAGCCCCGTCACAAAAGGCTCCCACCGTTGCGTCCGTTGCGGAGATGGAAATCAGCATCGTCGAGCAGGACATCGTCTCTGCAGCCGAGGCCATGCCCGAGGACAAATACGACTTCGCTCCGACCAGTGGAAACTTCAAAGGTGTGCGCACCTTTGCCGAAGAGGTGAAGCACGCCGCCGCGGCGAATTACCGCATTTGGTCAGCGGCTCTGCAGCAGAAGCCGTCCATCGACGTCTCCGGCTCCAACGGCCCCGCCTCCCTCAAGACCAAGGCGCAAATCGTGGAATTCTTGAAGAACTCCTACGCCCTCGGCCACCTCGCCGCCAAATCACTCACCACCGCGAACATGCTCGACCCCTTGCCCTTCGGCAACGGGAAAGCCGCCCGCTTATTCTTGGTCACCTACCCAGTGGGGCACGCTTTTGATCATTACGGCCAAATGGTCGAATATCTGCGTATGAACGGGATTGTTCCTTCCGCGAGCCAATAGCGGATAAGCGGCGCTCAATACCGCCCTGCCTCGCGCGCCAGAGCACGTCCTATTTGTTGGAGTCGTACGAGCCGACCACCTGCATGAACCGTTCCACTTCCAGAATATCCTTGCCGGTGAAGCGAATCGTCGCCCCGTCTTCGCGCGTCACGTAAGGCAGAAACGCCAGTATTTCCGCGTTGATCATGCTCTTGAACGTGACCTCGATTGTCGTCGGCTTGCTCACCACGTACGGGTGGAATGTGCCCACGCGCGCCAGCGCCTTTTCTGTGCCATCTCTGATCATACTTTGCGCCACTTGCGGCGAAACACTTTCGGCAGATTCGTAACCTAGCGCGCGTTTCACCACCACGCCCTCGATGCCCGGATCGATCGTCTGGTGCACTTCCTCGATCGCCTTGTCATCTCCGGAGACCAGCACCACCGGCACGCCAAACTGCCCCGCAATGGCCGCACACAGCATCGCCTCGCTGGCATGTTTTCCATTCAGCCGCACGTCGAAATACCGCGCGGAAGAGAGCGTATGAGCCCGCACCGCTTGCGGCGTGTTGATCGATGCATGGAAGCCAATCAGAATCGCCGCGTCAAATCCCTGATCGATGCCCTCCATCATCCCCAGCGGTCGCGGCCCGGAACGCACCAGGCGCGCCTTGGGATTCAGCTCGTCCGGCAGAATCGAGAGTTCTTCGCCGTGCGAGTCCGCCACTGTGATTTTGTCTGCGCCCTCGGCCAGCGCTCCCTCGATCGCCGCGTTCACTTCTGCCGTCAGCAGTTTCCGAAATAACGGATAATCCATGCCGGTCGGCAAAAGCTGCTCTGCATCTACCGCCCCGGCCACTCCCTCCATATCCGCCGAAATGAACACCCGCAATCCCTTGCGTTCCTGCCCGAACGCGATACCGGTAAATACGAACAAGCTGACCAACGCAACAGCCAGCTTCGAAATCGCTCTCCTCACCAATTTCCTCCGCAATTCTAATTCTCGTTGTACCACCGGAAGCCCGTTCGCTGCTCCTTTTCCGCTTCTCGCAGAATGGCCAGCGTTCGATCACGCCGGTAATTCGAGCATGCCACCAGCAGCCCGTTCAGCAGCGCCATCGCCGCAACGTAAGAACCTGCAAAGAGCGGCCCTTCCGTCGGCGTCACGAAGTATTCGCTGGCGTAACGAGCCACGGGAGAAATGGAGCTGTCTGTGATCCCCACGGTGTACGCCCCTCGGCCGCGCGCTTGGCGCAGCCCGTCCACGGTTTGCCGCAGGCCTCTGCGAAAGCTGATCCCGATCACCACATCCTTCCGTGTCATCTGCCGCAGCCGGTGCGAAATTTCTCCTGCGCTCGAAACCGCGACCGCTTCCAGCCCGATGACTGTCAGGTTGTATTCCAGAAATCGCGCCAGGCTCTCCGCCATATCTCCGCCCAGAATCAAGATGTGATCCGCCGCATGCAGCCGTTTCACCAGCGCTAACAATCGTTTCATATCGAGGCCGTGGCTCAATCCGCGCACGTTGGCCGCGTCCTGGTCGAGCGATTCCTTCACCCGTCCTCCCAGTCCCGAATTGCCGCTGCTGCTCTCCAGCACGCCCAAGGGCGTGGCCTGCGCCACCGATAATTCGTGCAAATAACGCCGGAAATCATGGAACGTCGGAAATCCCATCTCTCGCGAAATCCGCAGCAGCGTGGCTGGTGCGCTATCCAATTCCTCCGCCAGGTCTCGCAGGCTGTGCAGCACATACTTCCGGGGGTGCTCCAGCAATGGCCGTATCACTTCCTGTCGCTTGGGAGAAAGTGCTCGAACCAGTCCTGCAAATCCTGAGTCCTTTTTTGCGCTTTTATTCCTGTCCATGGCCGGTGTGTCCTCTATTTTAGCGGATTATTCGACTGTCGGTCCCGTATCTAATAACAATTATCTGCTTGAGGCAAGCAGCACATCACCCGGCGGGATGCTTGCAACATACATTGCAGCTTAAACTAATTGTTTCGTATAGTGCATCCTTCGGACCAGGCTCCGCTAGACTACGCCGTTTGCCGCCCAATAGCCACCGGCGCGTCCTCGCACCTCTGCTTTCTGTTTAGAACTCCCCATGCAATTCTCTGGATTGCGGCCTTGCGCCCTAATCTCTTATAATCTAACGGTAAACTGTGCGCCTTTTGGGGGGCCGCGAATAAACACTACACTAGGCCGGAAGAAACATCGCGCTCGCGGACACGGTTCCCGCAAACGAAAAATGACCGACGTTAGCGAAAAACTCAAAAAGAAGCTTCAGGACGAAATTGCTCAGCTCGAGCACGAATTCCACGACGAGTTGCCGAAAGAGCTGATGAAGGCCCGCGCCCACGGCGACCTGTCCGAAAACGCCGAGTACAAATACGCCAAGGAACGCCAATCCTTCGTCTCGGCGCGGCTCAGCCAATTGCACCAGCGCATGGCGGAAATCTCCATGGTCAATCTGAACAATCTGCCGCATGACCGCGCTGCCTATGGTTCAACTGTCCGCCTGCTTGATGTTAACAAGTCGCAGGAGACCGAATACAAACTTGTAACCGCAGAGGAAGCTGACGTATCCAAGGGTTTGATTTCCACTTCCTCGCCCATCGGCCGTGCTTTGCTCGGCAAGAAAGTGGGTGATGAAGTCAAGGTCCAGACCCCGGCGGGCACCAAGGAATTTGAAGTCACTCGGCTGGTTACCATTTACGATGAGCTCTTGTGATGGAGTCTAGTGGCGTCTCGGCGCTTCGCTATGCGCATTGAAATTCTTGCTCGGCCTTTTCGTTGGATGCTTCGGCGGTCTGTCGACGCTCTCGCTGGCGCTCGCGTTCCGGCCAGCGTCTTGACCCTCGCCAGTTTTGCCCTTTGCATCCTTGCCGGCGTTCTTTTCGGCACGGGTCGTTTTTTCTCTGCCGGCCTCGTCATGATTCCGGCCGCGGCATGCGATCTTCTCGCGCGGCCCCTGGCGCGTCGTCAGCCCCGCGTGGATTTCTTCGGCGCTTTTCTCAAGTCTGTTCTCCACCGTTACGCGGATTTGGCCATCTTCATGGGCCTTCTCGTTTACTATTCGTCCGTCAATCGCTTTCTTTACGCGCTGCTTACCGGATTCGTCATGGCCGGCTCGGTGATGGTCAGCTACTCTCAGGCGCGCGCCGAATCGCTCATTGACCGCTGCCGCGTCGGTTTTTGGGAGCGCCCCGAGCGCTTGGGTCTCATGATTCTCGGGACCGTCTTGAACCGACTGCCGATCGCGCTCATTATTCTCGCCATCGGCACCAATTTCACCGTCATCCATCGCATTTATCACACCTGGAAAGAGACCGAAGGAAATCGCCGCTCCGCCGAGCAGGCCGTTGTCGCTGGTCCTCCGTTCAGCGAAACACAGTCTCCCCTCGTGGCGCGCTCCGAGTTTCGCGGCGAGATGCTCCCCGATCAGAATCCGGACTCTCCCCCGCGCAATCTGCTCACGCGCACCGTTAAGCGGGGAGCCTGAGTTTGCCGCGCGTTCTCCTTACTGGCCCGCCCTTCTGACGTGAATTCCGAAAACTTTTCGCTCATCGTCCATGGCGGCGCGTGGAGCATTCCCGACGCCGCCGTCGCCGATTGCCGCTCCGGCATTCACAGCTCGCTCGAAGCCGGCCGCAAAGTTCTTTCGCACGGCGGCTCCGCGCTCGACGCCGTCGAAGCTGCCATCGTCGTCCTCGAAGAGGACATCACTTTTGATGCAGGAATCGGCTCGCATCTGAATCGTGATGGCCGCGTCCAGCTCGACGCCATCATTATGGACGCCGTCACGCTCAAAGCTGGCGCTGTCGCTGCCGTCGAGCGCATCAAGAATCCCATTCGCCTCGCGCGCAAGCTCCTCGAATCCAGCAGCCACATGATGCTCACTGGCGCGGGCGCTGAATTGTTCGCCCAGGAAAGCGGCATTCCCCTGTGCGATCCTTCCGAATTAATCATCGAGCGCGAACGCACGGCGTGGCTCCGCTGCCGCGAAGGAAATCACGAATCCGAATTTCACTTTGGACACCGGCACGGTACCGTCGGCGCCGTCGCCCGCGACTCGCGCGGCCGGCTTGCAGCGGGAACTTCAACAGGTGGCACTTGCTGCAAATTCCCCGGCCGCATCGGCGATTCGCCGCTGATCGGCTGCGGCTGTTACGCCGATGCCGACGCGGGCGCTGTTTCCTGCACCGGCCACGGCGAGGCCATCATGAAAGTCGTCATGGCCAAGTCCGCTGTGGACCTGCTCCGCACGGGCGCCAGCGCCGCCGCTGCCGCAACGGAGTCCGTCCAGTTGCTCGCGCGCCGCACCCAAAGCACTGGCGGCCTCATTCTCATCGATCGCGAAGGTCATCCCGCTGCCTGGTTCAACACTCCGCGCATGGCTTACGGCTACATCGAGGTCGATGGGTCCTTCCGTGTTCTCCCCGAGTAGATAGCAAAAAAAAACGCCGGGCCGAGAGAGAGGTTCGGTCCGGCGCGAAACAAAAACTCCTTGCGATCTTTTAATTTCGAACCGCTGCTAAGCCCGCCATCCAGCGCCGCCGCGTCGCGAAGCCAAGCATCAGCAACCCAGTCGCAAAGAGCGCAATCGTGCCCGGTTCCGGTGTCGTTTGGGTGCTTGATGCGGTTAGAGACACCGGCGCGAGGAAGCCATCGCATGGCCCATCCTTTTCCGGACTCGCCCCGCAGGACGAAATTAATATCAGATACTCATCGTCGGAACCCAATTCAAACGAGGCCGTGTCAACTTCCGACCATGCCTTCGTATCCGCTCCGAGCTGAATCTGCGCACCCGGAGTGAACTGATTCGATCCGTATCCAAGAACGGCAAAAGCCTCCCACGGTTCCACATCGTTGAACGTAATCGTGACCCACCGTGCACCCAGCGCGTACAGGTCCGTCAAGTTCATTTCCTCTACGAAATCCTGCGTCGAGCTCTCATATCCAATCAGTTGATCAGGCTGGCCCGGAAAGTGGTCGGTCTCGCCGGCCAAGCCCACACCGTTGGCGCTTTGATAGAGGGCAGAAGCGCTACACGAAGAAAGCGTGCTCGTGCTTTGCGAGGTTGGTGCCGAGCATTCAAAGCCGTCGTCCGTAAGTGTCGCCCCGTTGGACGTATAGACCTGCGAAGTCCCCAGTGTCATATCCGGACCCGAGAATACAAAATTGAAATTCACACTTCCCGCAAACGCCGAAGTCGCACCAAAAAGCCCCAGTGCCAGCGCCGCTATCCCGTTCTTGACCCTCATATTTACCCCCTGAATAAGCCTACCCGTAGAGTGCATAGCACTTTCCCTGCCAAATTTCGGCTCTCCCCGTAAAGCATTTGCAGTACTTAGGCCCTTCGGCCAGATACCCTGTGCAAACTATTTCACTCTCAGCCGCAAACTTGCAGACGGTATACCATAACTACAATCGTCATCCCGCTTACCTGCGCGGCCTCCTTGTCCAGACGTCCGCGCGAAGCCCCAGACTCTTCTTGCCTCGTAGTTGATGGTGCAACATTCGTATGCTAGGATGCGGAGTTTCCGCAGGGAGCGAGGCGACTTGCCGATGCGCCTCAACATTTTCTCGCCGTCCTTTTTTCTTCGGCCTCACGGTCGCCGCTACAAAACTGCAATCATCCGCCTTCGCGAAGCGGTCCCGGCCCCCCCTTTCTGCGCATCGATTTTCGCGTTCCACCAAGCAAGTCCCGACGAGGTGAAAAATGAAAACCTATAACACGGAGCAAATCCGAAACGTGGGCATTGTAGGCCACGGCGACACGGGGAAGACGCAGCTCGTGTCGTCGCTGTTGTTCACTGCGGGGATGACCCAGCGCCTCGGCAAAGTCACCGAAGGCTCGACGGTCACCGACTGGGACGAGGAAGAAATCGCGCGAAAAATCTCCATCCAGACCGGCATCGCCTACGCCGAATGGCAGGCCACCGGCGCCGCCGACAAAACCAAAATCAATTTCCTCGACACCCCCGGCTACTCCACCTTCATCAACGACACCAAAGCGTCCCTCGTCGCCGCCGACGCCGCACTCATTCTTGTCGACGCTTCCGCCGGCTGCCAGGTGGTCACCGAAAAAGTCTGGGATTTCGCCACCGAATACGAGCTGCCGCGCGCCTTCATCGTCAATTGGATGGACCGCGAGCTCGCCAGCTTCGAGCGCGCCCTGGAATCCATCCAGCAGGTTTTCGGTCGCGGCGCCGTTCCGGTGCAGCTCCCCATTGGCGCGGAGAAAAATTTCAAGGGCTTGGTCGACTTGGTCGCCATGAAAGCCCTCATCTACGCGCCCGACGGCGACGGCAAAGCCAAAATCGAAGACATTCCGGCCGACCTCGCCGATGCCGCCAAAGCCGCGCACGAGGCGCTCGTCGAAATGGTCGCCGAAGGCGACGACGAGCTCATGCAGGAGTTTTTCGACAAAGGCACGCTGCCCGTCGAAGACCTGAAAAAAGGCCTGCACGGCGCCGTCATTGAAAAGAAAATTTTCCCTGTCCTGCTCAGCTCCGCGCTGCGCAATATCGGCAGCGACGCGATTCTCGATTTCATCGTCGAGGAATTTCCTTCGCCTGCGGCGCGCGGAAAAGCGGCCGCTTACAAAGAGCCGCTGCGCAAGGGCGAAAGCGTCGAGCGCACCATCTCCGACAAAGAGCCGCTGTCCGTTTTCGTTTTCAAGACCATCGCCGACGCCTTCGCCGGCCGCATCAGTTTTCTCAAAGTGATGAGCGGCGTGTTGAAAAACGACGCCAACGTGGCGAATTTCAACCGCAACAGCACCGAGCGCTTCCAGCATCTGGAAGTGCGCCAGGGCAAGACCGCCACTGCCATTCCTGAACTGCACGCCGGCGACATCGGCACCATCGCCAAATTGAAAGACACCACCACCGGCGACACCCTCGGCGACAAAGCCGCCACCATCTACTATCCCGCCGCGCGCATTCCCGAGCCCTCCATCACCTTCGCCATCGAACCGAAGACCCGCGCCGACGAAGACCGCATCGGCGTGGCCATTCACAGAATCCTCGAAGAGGATCCCGCGCTCCGCTTCACCCGCGACCCGCAGACCAAGGAATTCCTGCTTTCCGGCGCCGGCCAGCAGCACGTCGAAGTCGTCGTCGCCAAGCTGCGCAAGCGCTATCACGTCGAATTGACCCTCCATCCGCCGAAAGTGCCCTACCGCGAAACCATTCGCGGCAAAGCCGACGCGGAAGGCAAGCACAAGAAACAGACCGGTGGCCACGGCCAGTTCGGCCTCTGCCGCATCAAGATGGAGCCGCTCCCGCGCGGTGCCGGCTTCGAATTCGTCGATGATATTTTCGGCGGCGCCATTCCCAAGAACTGGATTCCCTCGGTGGAGAAGGGAATTCACGACGCGGCCGAGCGCGGCTTCCTCGCCGGATTTCCCGTCGTCGATTTCCGCGCCAGCCTCTACGACGGGAAATATCACGACGTCGATTCCAGCGACATCGCCTTCAAAATCGCCGGCGCGCTGGCCTTCAAGGAAGGAATGAAGCAGGCCAAGCCCGCGCTGCTCGAGCCCATTATGAAAGTCGAAGTCTACGCGCCGGACCAGTATTCCGGCGACATCATGGGCAACATCAGCTCGCGCCGCGGGCGCATCAGCGGAAGCGAAGCGCGCGGGCACAACGTGATCGTGCGCGCGCAGGTCCCGCTCGCCGAGATGCTCAGCTACGCCAACGATCTGACGTCCATGACCCAGGGGCGCGCGGGATACTCGATGGAGTTTTCGCACTACGACTTCGTGCCCGCCGAGCAAGCCGAGAAAATCATCGCCGCGCACAAACCCCACGCCGCCGACGACGAGGAAGCCGCCTCCGCCGCCAACGGCCACTGACGAAGGCAGTAACGAGTGGCAAGTGGCGAGTGACGAGCCTGCAAGAGACATGGCAGAGTGGATTTTCGCCGCGGAGGGCTTCGAAATTCTAATCGGGTATTTTTTGAAAAAAACGCAGAAATACCCGATTAGAAGCGGGCTCGGCGCTTTGTTTTGTGCAAGTTGCATCGATTTCTAATTCCCCATATTTACTCGATTAGAATTTAGAAAGCGCATAAAAAGCGAAAAGGCCGCGTCTCCGCGGCCTGCCCCTTCTTTTCTACTAACTTGCCCGTCCGGCTGGAATGTTCCGCCGAAGTTACTGTGTATCATTGAGTTAACTAAAAGTCAAGGAAAAACTAGTAGTACTCAGAATTGGCTCGGAAAAGATACGAATACGCCCCGGTTTCAACTTTCTCCTTTGACGGCTTTCCGAGCACACCTGCCCCGGCCGCGAGTAGCGCGCCAACGTAATCATGGCTTGTGAGTTGCCACAGCGCGCCAGCGATCCCAAGGGCAAAGGACGCTGGGCGTTTCCACGCTTTCCGGCTTAGCGTTCTTAGCGTATTTGAGAGTTCCTGCAGCTCTTCTCGACGTTTTTCTAACGCTTCTTCGCGCTCCCGTTCGGGCATCTTCGATAAATCTCGCGTTAGTTCTCGAATTGCCCGAATGTATTGGCGGTGCTCTTTCTTGTAGGTTTCACGGAATCCCAACACCTCGTCCATTGGTACGAGGCGCAGGTCGACGGAGACGGTCTCTAGATCGAGAGCAACAACATGCGCTGCGGATGGCGAGTTCGGCAGCGACAGCAGTGCCCGTAGCGCCTCCACGACCTTGTGTCTATCTGTGGCAGGGGAGAGCTCGGCGCCCATCTTCTCGCCATAGGGCCGGAGAATCTGCGAAAGCAATACAAGAATGAGCGACCGCACCATCGGGTGCATAGGAATTGACACTCCATCTTTCGTATCCTTGGCGAGTCCTCTTTTCTTAAGGTCTCGGAGCAGCTCTTGCGCAAGTTTCTCATCACCGTAACCACCGAGCCGTGAATAAGAGATTTCATGGAAGGCGGTATTCTTATCCAGACCGTCGAGCACGCTGGAACGGATGATTTCGACCATGGCTTCGGAAAGTTTTTCCGTTGCCTTCTTGTCGACGATTTTCTCTGGCTCAAGGATGTGGAGTAAGCCGTTCTCCCTCAGTGGCAGTGCGATCGCGGGGTCCTCACACTCGGGTTTTCCCTTTAGATAACTGGGGACCAATAAGGCGACACCATCGAAAAAGAGGATTAGCGTCTTTATCCAGTCCGAGCAGCGCCACACTGGTCCCGGATAGTAGAAAGCGATTTCCTTGCTTTCAGTGGCTTTTTTGTTCATAACTGCGTGAGTATATCACTCGATGATTGAAAACGAGAGTCTTCGCGCCCCCGGAATGACGGGGGTCAGGGTGGCTATGATCCAAAATGTCGGCTTGCGCTGGGCGTATTTTTGCGCAAACTGCTCGCAGACGGCAGCGTGATTGAGATGAGAGCAGGGGAAAACAGAGGCAAATTCCTCGGGCTCGCTCGGAATGACAGCTGGTGCGACCGAGGCGCGGCACGAAGGCAGCGCATCAAGCACGCAGCGATTTCAGGACTTTGACGGTCTCGGAGGGCTCAGGGCGAATGGTGTAGTCGGCGTTCACATCGGCGGCGCGAATGATGCCTTGCTTGTCGATCACATATCGCGCGGGCATGGGCAGGCGGTATTCCGGTTCATCATTGAACCTGTCGAGCGCGCTCCCAAACGACTTATAAAGGTCGCGCAGATAATCCGGCAGAGTGAAGACCAGGCGGAACTGCTCGGCGACTTTCAGATGAAGGTCGGTGAGGATGTCGAAGGTCAGATTCAGCTTCTTGTGCAGCGCGCGAGTATACCGTTCGAGTTCGGGAGTGAGCGTGACGATGCGCGCTCCCAACTGTCTCACTTCAGAATCGATTTCCTGTAGAGCCTCCAGCTCCATATTGCAATAGGGTCACCAGTGTCCGCGGAAGAAGCTGACGACCAAGGGGCCTTCGCGGAGAAGGTTGGTTGAGGCTACTTCGACGTGGTCCTGATTGAACAAGGTGAAACTCGGCGCGCGGTCGCCGACTTTCAGCGCGCGGTTTTCGATGCCAGTGGCTTTGAGCTCGGCTGTGGCGCGATGCATCGCTTCGATAGCCTCGCGCGGCGCGTTGTAAGGAGGAGCGCCGGACTCGAACGCCTTCTTGAATTCATCGAGTCGATTTTGCAGGTTCGACATGGCCGTTTATGGTCCTCTGCGGTTTGGGCTAGCGTTTAGATTCTATGCCAGGATTCCCGTTTTGGCCAAATCGCCTTGGAACACAGCCTCGGACAGACAAATTGGCCGGTCGATGGCTGGCTGAGTTCAGCGGCACAGCTTTCGCGCATCCGGCGTTCTTGAGATGATACCCGCGAAACAGGAAGTGTCCGGCGGCGACAAGGAGCAACGCACATGGCGAAGACGAAAGCGGCGCGAAAGCAGTCAGCGAAGACGAATAAGTGGGGCGACGCGACCACCGCGATACATCGCGGCGAGCCACGCCACGGGCGCGGCGGGCCGGTGGCACCGGATATTGTGCGCAGCTCGACGTTCACATTTTCGTCCACGGCGGAGATGAAGCGCTGGGCCGAAGGGAAAAGCTCGGCGTACATCTACACGCGTTACGGCAATCCCACGCTGACCATCGCGGAGCAGAAAATCGCGGCGCTCGAAGGAGCCGAGGCCGCCATCGTGGCCGCGTCGGGCATGGCGGCGATTTCGAGCGCGCTCTTGGCCGTGCTGGGCGCGGGCGACGAAGTGATTTCCACCGCGCAGCTTTACGGCGGCACCTACCGCCTGATGCGCGACGTGCTGCCGCGGATGGGGATTCGCGTGCGGCACGTGGAGACGGATTTGGCGGGCGTCGAGGAGTTGGTGACCACGCAGACGCGCTGCCTGTACGTGGAGACGCCGACGAATCCGTCGATGCGCCTGGTGGATTTGCAGCGCGCCATCGCGCTGGCGCGCGAGTACAAGCTGGTGTCCATTGTGGACAACACGTTTGCCAGTCCATTGCTGCAGAAGCCCATCGGGATGGGCTTCGACATGGCGGTGCACAGCGCGACGAAGTATCTGGGCGGGCATTCGGATTTGATCGGCGGGGCCGTGGCTGGTTCGCGGGAGTGGATTGGCCGCGTGCGCGACAACATTATCTATTTGGGCGGCTGCATGGACCCCGAGGGCGCGTTCCTGCTGATTCGCGGGATAAAGACACTGGGCGTGCGCATCGAGAAGCAGTGCAAGACGGCGATGGCCGTGGCGCGATTCTTGGAGGGCCACCGCAGAGTGGAGCGCGTGCATTATCCCGGGCTGGCCTCGCATCCGGACCATCGCCTAGCGCGAAGGCAGATGAAGGATTTTGGCGGCATGCTGTCGTTCGACG
>JASHQB010000048.1 GCA_030037775.1 Candidatus Acidiferrales bacterium | reverse complement strand
CCCGAAATCATCAATTTCATGGGCGCCGGCATCGCGCGAAAGCCTCTCGCCAAACTCATCGCCGCGCGCCGCGCGCAGGTCGTTCGCGAACACTATCAGGCCATCGGCGGCGGTTCGCCTATTGTTGAACTCACCAATCGCCAGGCGCGCGCCCTCGCTGCCGCGCTCGCGCCCGATCTCGACGCGCGCGTCGTCGTCGCCATGCGCTACTGGCATCCGCTCACCGAAGAAGCTATCGCCGAGCTGCGCGGCGAATCGTTCGAACAACTCATTCTCCTCCCGCTCTATCCGCACTACTCCTTTGCCACCACCGGCAGCAGCCTCAAGGAATGGCAGCGCCTTTATCGCAGCAACGGCGCGCCCATGCGCGTCATCAACGATTTTCACGACCATCCGCTCTACATCGCCGGCCTGGTCGAACGCATCAACGAATCGCTCCGCACTCTAAACAAGCCGGAAGAAATCCATTTTGTCTTCAGCGCGCATGGTCTTCCTATCAGCCTGGTCGAAAAGGGCGACCCGTATCCTCACCAGATCGAAGAAACCGTCAAGCTCGTCCTTGCCGCGGGCGGCTGGCCCAATCCGCACACCCTCTGCTACCAAAGCCGGGTCGGCCGCCAAAAATGGCTCGAACCGTCGCTCACCTTCACTATCGACCAGCTCGCTGCCAAAAATGTGCGCCGCCTGCTCGTCATCCCCGTTTCTTTCGTCACCGAACACATCGAGACCCTTCACGAAATCAATATCGAAGCCCGCGAGCACGCCCTCGCGCGCGGCATCAGCGAATTTCACACGATGGCCTCGCTCAACGATTCGCCCACATTCATCGGCGCCCTCGCCGATCTGGTCAAAGCAGCCGCGTCTGGGTGAAAACACCGCACATGCCTGTCCGTTCGTTCCTGATAAGGTGGGCAACTGGGGGATTCTTTACACGTGTGCTGAAGGAGACGGCGGCGAGTCTACTATCACGGGCCTACCACACCATCTTGTAGACATTGCCCTTGTTGTCTGCCGCCACGCCGTTTCGGCCATCGTACGACTCCACCTGCAGAACGGTTCCCTGGCTGTCGCGAAACACTCCCTGCGCGAATTCGTTTCCCAAAATATGCGCCACGAAGTAGCCGTCTCCGTAGACTGCGTCCCAGGCCCAGGCAAGGTTCGGCTCCGGAAGACTGACCGCCCCGGGCGCTGGCGTTTCTGTATTCGCGGAGGTTGCTTTCATCTTCTTGGGCTTTCCCTCCAGGACTTCTCCGTTGGCGACGGTCCAAGACTTGAGCAGCAGGAACAGTGGTCCCGCCGAAACCAGAGGCCTTCGGATATGGCCGGAAAACACCGGCTGGGGCGTCTGCTGGGCGAGCGGCCCCTTCACCGGATAAAGCTTTTGGGCGAACGCGGGACTCCCGCCGGCGAAGACACAACTGCAAATTACGGCCAGAAAGACGAAACGCTTGATCTTCACCGGAATCTCCTTTTTTGACCGTGAAAACGGCCACGAGCATACCACCGTTTCACCACCTCACACTGTGTGATGGGTTGGTCGGGTCGCTCGGTTCACGATTCTGAACAAACACCATCGCGCTTACAGCGCCCAGAACCGACCGTCAGTTGGCAGTGTGTTGCCAAACCGAAACTGATCCACTTTGACACGCCGAGAAACTCTTGACACCGCGTGAAGCTCATCATATAAACTTTCTTTGCTTCGCGCTTCATAGTCATTCATCTCTAATACTGCGCGCAAAGCACTTACTGCTCGATGCCGGAAAAATCCGAGTCGAAGACCGCCGAAAAATCTGGCGCTCCCGCAGCGCCAATCGCCGCTACGAAGTCCAATCCTTCCGATTCTGGCAAGAAGGAAGTTGACCGCCTTCGTCGCCGCTTCATTTGGACCTTCCTTTGGGGCTACCTCGGCGTCAATTTCCTGATGTTCCTGCGCTATTTCTTCCCGCGCGCTCTTTTCGAGCCGCCCACGACTTTCAACGCCGGCTACGTCGCCGATTACAGCCTTGGCGTCGACCAGCGTTACCTGCAATCCAACCGCTGCTGGGTAGTGCGCGAGCCTGGCCGTTTGTTCGTCATTTTCGCGCAGTGCACTCATCTGGGCTGCACGCCGGACTGGGAGCAGGCTCAGAACATCTTTCACTGCCCGTGCCACGGAAGCGAATACGACAGCGAGGGTATCAACTTCGCGGGACCGGCGCCGCGGCCCATGGATCGCTGCCACGTGACTCTGGATCCATCCAATCAGATTCTCGTCGATAGCAGCCAGCGGTACATCATGGATCCCGCCGCTGGCACCAATCAGTTCAACGACCCGGGCGCGTTTATCAGCGCCTAGTTCTCAGATTTCGAAGCAAAAGGCGGAAGAATGGCGGATCAGAAGGACGCGAACGGCCGCAAGACGGGCGTTCTCGAAGACCTAAAAGAAAAGTCCCGCGAGTTTGGTGAGATCGTCAAGACCAAAACGCAGGAACAGCTCGAAGAGCTGAAGAAGCCTCAGGAAACTCAGCTCTATCGTTCCATTTTCCGCATCAAGCACGACGAAGATCCGCGCAATCGCGCCCTTTCTACGCTCAATAATCTTTTTTTCCACATCCATCCGGCAAAAGTAAATCGCGACGCCACGCGCTACGGCTACACCTGGGGACTGGGCGGCATCACCTTTTATCTCTTCATCGTTCTCGTCTTCACCGGCGTCATGCTGATGTTTTATTACCATCCGACGAAAGTCCAGGCGTTCCGCGACATTCTCTATCTCGAAAACGACGTGCCCTTCGGCCGCCTCCTGCGCAACATGCATCGCTGGGCCGCGCACTTGATGGTCATGGCTGTCTGGCTGCACATGTTTCGCGTCTTCATGTCCGGCTCATACAAGCGCCCGCGCGAATTCAATTGGTGCGTCGGCGTGCTGCTCATGGTCTTGACGCTGCTGCTCTCTTTCACCGGATATTTGCTGCCCGACGACCAGCTCGGCTTCTGGGCCGTCACCGTCGGCACCAACATGGCGCGTGCCACGCCTCTGCTCGGCCATCAGGGGCCATTCGGTCCGCAATTAGGCATGACTCCGTACAACGACGTCCGCTTTGCGCTTCTGGGCGGCTCGATTGTCGATGCCAACGCGTTGCTTCGTGCCTACATTTGGCATTGCATTGCCATTCCGCTGATTGCTTCGGTTTTCATGGGTGTGCATTTCTGGCGCGTCCGCAAGGACGGCGGCATTTCAGGCCCGTCTCCTGTCATGCTGGAAGCGGAAACCAAGGCGTAGCGTTGTAAGGTGGCAAACGACTAATGTTTGGTGATTGGCATCAGCTCTGGGTCATCATTTCCACGCCGGATAATATTCCCATCGTGGCCATGCTCGGACTCGTCCCATTCTTCACCTGGTATGCCTTTCATAACATGCTCGCCAACGACCGGCTGATCGCCCAGCTCGAAGCCGATCCCCAGCTTGCCCGCACCCATCACCGCACCACTTATCCGTATAACTCACGCTGGGAGCGCGAGCTGCACACCAATCCGTTCCTGATGCGCAAGGAGCTGCTCGCCGCTATCATCATCACTATCATCTTGATGGTCTGGGCGCTCACTCTCAACGCGCCGCTCGAAGAGCCGGCCAACGCCAGCGTCACCATGAATCCTGCCAAAGCGCCGTGGTATTTCCTCGGCTTGCAGGAAATGCTCGAGTATTTTGACCCCTGGATCGCCGGCGTCATCGTGCCCACGCTCATCATCGTAGGCTTGATGGCTATTCCGTTCATCGACGCCAATCCGCTCGGCAACGGTTATTACACCTATCATCAACGTCGGCACGCAGTCTGGACCTTCCTCATCGGCTTCGAAGGCTTGTGGCTCGTTCTCGTCTGCATTGGCACGTTTATTCGCGGCCCGGGCTTCATGTGGTATTGGCCCACGCAAACCTGGGATCCGGACCGCGTCGAGTTCAACGTCAATCGCAACCTCGACCAGATTTTCGGCATTAACGGCAATTGGCTCGTCCATATTTTGCCCGCAAGCCTGCGGCCGGAGGCCGTCATCATTGCCCGCGCGCTGTTTGGCATTATTCCCATGGTTGTCTACGGTATCGCCGCCGCGCTCTTCATTCACTGGATCTGCATGCGCACCGAATACAGCCGCACGGTCTATCGCAAGATGAGCATTCTGCAGACCGTCACCATGTACATTTTCCTGATCACTATGCTCTTCGTGCCGGTGACCATTTTCCTCCGGCTCGTTTTCCGTATTAAGTACATTTGGGAGACGCCGTGGTTCAGCATCTAGGCCTCGCGCACCGTCACATCAAGGAGATTGCAGTTGCCTGAACTTCAGCCCGACGATCCGATTAAGACTAGGTCGTACGCCAACGTCATTTTGATCGCGATTTTCGTGCTCTTGCTCTGCGTCAGTTGGTCGTTCTACCAGGAATTCATCGGCCTGCGCCCGTGGCGCTCTTATCAGACTCGCTTCGCCGAGTCCTACTCCGCCTATCTGCAAAAACAGGTGCGCGACCGCGAGGCCGCGGAGAAGGCCGTCGAATCCTCCGCCGACTATCAGAAGCTCCAGGCCGCCCTGCAGCAAGCCGAAGCGGTTGCTGATCCGCAGGACAAGGCCATTAAGCAGCAGAGCGACCTCGTCGACCTGCAGCGCGCCGCGATTCTTTCGGCCTTTCAGACCGACCGCAGTCTTGTCGGCTCGCTCATCTACGATTACGAAGTTGTTCCCAACACCGCCGCCTACCGCAGCGAAAAGCAAAGCCATCTGCAGGCCGTCCTCGACGCCGAGGCCAAAGAGTATTCGGTGGACTGGCCCGAGGGTGACGGCAAAACGGTCACCAGGACGTTCAATTACAACCAGCTGAACGATACCTTCAATCAACTGCTCGACCAGAAGGCCCAGCTCACTGCCAAGCAGGGCGATATCGACCAGCCCGTCAAGGACGCGCAAGCTGCCATGGCCAAGCTGATCAGCGATAAGCTCCCGGGCCTCACGGCGGATCAGCTCGATGGATTGCTGAAATCCGCGCGTGACATGGACGTCACTCTCGTCCAGATCAACGTCAATCCGCCGGGAACCCAAATCAACGACATTGGCGGCGTCGGCCTCACCGATCGCTGCCAGTCCTGCCATGTGGGCATGAATCCGAAGTTTGTTCCTGCGGCCTTGACCATCACCAAAGCGGATCTCGGTTTGCCGAGGAGCAACGACGCCCCTTTCACCAGCCATCCCGATCAGGACCTGTTGACGTGGCACCCCCTCGATACCTTCGGCTGCTCCCCCTGCCATGGCGGCAATGGCCGCGCTCTCGACACCGTCGAACTTGCTCACGGCCGCTATGAACACTGGCTCTGGCCGCTCAACTATCCGGAGAATTATCAGGCCGGCTGCCAGCAGTGCCATTCCGCAGACGCCTGGACCGAGCACGCTCCCGTGCTCAACGAAGCCAAGATTCTCTTCCGCGACCGCGGCTGTATCGGTTGCCACAACTATGCTGGCTTCGACAGCCAGGGCCAGCAGCTTCAGGATACCGATCGCGAAATCGCCAGCCTCGAGAAGGAAAAGGTCGACGACAATCAGAAGATCCCGATTCTCAATAAACAGGGAGACCAGGCCCCCGATAACGCCACGGCCCAGCGCCTCTACGCCGAGGCTACCAATCTCACCGTCACCGTCAGCAAGCTCGACGCCCGCGTCGAGCAGCTCGACCAGTTGAGCCACAGCCTCCAGCAGGAAGTCAAAAGGGTCGGTCCGGACCTGAAAGAGGTCCGTTTGAAGCTTCATCCTGAGTGGATTCCGTACTGGTTGGGGCACACCTGGAATTTCGATCCCACCGCGCAAATGCCGCAGTTCCGCTTGGAGCCGGACGAAGTCCAGGCCATCTCTGCCTTCATCTGGCAGCAAGGCCTGAAGGGCCCCGCTCTCGATAAGCAGGCACCCGGCGATCCCGCCAGGGGCAAGGACCTGTTCAATTCGCTCGGATGCCTGGCCTGCCACTCCATCGGCGAAGGCTCGCAGAAGATCGGCGGCGACATCGCCGACAACCTAAGCCGCGAAGGCGAAAAAGCGAACTACGACTACATTGTCCGCTGGATCCACAATCCGCGCGTGCGCAGTGCGCCCTACGATCCCTATCTGCATCGTGACCTTACTTCGGAAGACTACACGAAGCACGGCCTGCCGTTCGTTTTCGACGTTGATCATTCCCGCAGCCCGGTGGATGGCCACGAGCTCGTCGTTCAGCAGCAGACCATCATGCCGGATTTCCGCCTGAGCTGGCAGGAAGCCCGCGACATTGCCAGTTTCTTGATGACCCAGAAAGACGCCAGCTCTCACTACGATCCCGCGCCTTTCGTCAACGATGCCAGTCTCTACGAGAAGGGCAGAACCCTCGTCGTGCATTACGGCTGCGCCGGCTGCCACGAAATCAGCGGCCTTGAGGACGCCTCCCGCGTCGGCACCGATCTTACTCAGGAGGGCAGCAAGCCCATCGGCCGCTTCGACTTCGCGCTCCTTTACACCAAGGCGCAGGACGGCATTCTGCCCGACGGCCAGCCTTTGAAGCGCGGCAACGAATACAGCAGCTGGTACGATCTCAAGGGCTTCTTCGACCAGAAGCTCGCCGATCCTGCCGTTTTCGACGAGGGCCAGTACAAGCCGGACCCCATGGACCGGCTGAAGATGCCCAAGCCGAATGTCACCCAGGACCAGATCAACGCGCTGACCTCCTTCCTCTTGGGCAGCACGCAATCCACTTTGCCGCCGAGCTATCAATATCTCCCCACTGACCAGCGCCAGGCCATTCAAGACGGCTGGTGGATCGTCACCAAGTACAACTGCATCGGCTGCCATCAGATCGATATCGGTCAGAGAACCATCCTGATGGACCTCCCGGCCTACAAGGGCGACAACGCCATCAATCTGCCTCCTGTGCTCACCAGTGAAGGCGCGCGCGTCAATCCGGAGTGGCTGAAGAGCTTCCTCGCCAATCCGTCGCTGAGCGCCACTGACACCGACCGTGACGGCGTCCGCCAGTACCTCAAAGTCCGCATGCCCACTTTCTTCCTCTCCGACGACGAAGTTCGCAAGCTCGTGCTTTTCTTCGGCGCGCTCTCTTCGCAGCAGCAGCCGTTCATCCCTGAGAAGCTTGCGCCGCTGTCCGATCAGGAGCGCAGCGTGGCCCGCGCCATCTTCACCAGCCCGGCCGCTCCGTGCCTGAAGTGCCATATGACCGGCAATCCCGCGCACGACGCCAACGCCACCGCGCCCAATTTCTTGCTCGCCGGCCAGCGCCTGCGCTCCGCGTGGACCGAACGCTGGATCACCGAGCCTGCCACCATCATTCCCGGCACGGCCATGCCGTCGGGCCTCTTCGTGCGCCAGGGCAACCGCTGGGTCTTCAACGCCCCGCTGCCTCCGGAGGCCAAGAATTACACCGGAGACGAAGCCGATCTCCTGGTCCGTTATCTGATGGAACTTACCCCGCAGGAGCAGGCCATGCTTTCCGGCCGCACTCCTGTGGCTGCGAAATCAGGTTCCTCCAGCGTCAAAAAGTAATATCCTAGTTAGGTGTGGGTCTGGCGAATCGAACGGTGTCGTCCAGTTTTTCTCGGCCAAGTTTAAAATTCAGGAGGAATAATCGCGTTATGAATAGGAAAGTTGTTTGTTGCACCGTAGCAATCGCATTCGCCGCCCTGGTGGGCGGCTGCAGCAAGAGTCAAAACGGGACGGAGCAGCAACAGCCCGCGGCCGCCGCCACCAAGACCATCGACCCGGCCACCGTCGGCTCCGTCAGCGGAACCATTAAGCTCGATGGCGCCGCGCCGGCCTACAAGGCCATCAACATGAGCGCCGATCCGTATTGCGTCAAGGCCAACGCGGGCCATCCGGTGATGCCTCAGGAAGTCGTCACCGGTGACGGCAATACCCTGGGCAACGTCGTTGTCTATGTGAAGAGCGGCGCCGAGGGCTATTCCTTCCCCACGCCCACAGACACCGTCACGCTCGATCAGAAGAACTGCACGTATACCCCGCACGTTCTGGCACTGATGGTCGGCCAGCAGCTCTCCGTCATCAACAGTGACGATACCACTCACAACATTCACCCCACGCCCACGGACAACCGCGAATGGAACAAGTCCCAGCCGCCCAAGGCGCCTGCTATCACCGACAGCTTCGCCCGTCCGGAAATCGCCATTCCCGTGAAGTGCAACGTTCACCCCTGGATGAAGGGCTACATCGCCGTGATGGCCAATCCTTTTTACGCCGTCACCGACAAGGACGGGAAGTTCGACCTCAAGGGCCTTCCTCCGGGCACCTACACCATCGAAGCCTGGCAGGAAAAATACGGCACGCAGGACCAGACCGTGACCATCGGCGCCAAGGAAGACAAGGCCGGCGTCGATTTCACCTTCAAGGCTCAGTAGGCTTGTCTGAGTGGCACAGGCTCTTAGCCTGTGCGTTTCAACCTTCGGCGGCGCGTGCGCACCTCGCATCCGCCGCCGCTGCTTTTTAGCGCAGAGCTCGACCCCTTTCTCAGGCCGATCCGTTGCCTCACTGTCATTCCGAACCGGCCGGACTTTGGCCGTGTGAGGAATCTGCTGTTCGCCGGGTGCCCCATCTCCGGTTATTGGAGGGGTGGACTCCGCAGGAGTCCCGATACCGGACCTTCGCGCCCGGCCCGTCGCACAGCCTGCGCCGCAAACTTCCGTTGCGGTTTCCTTTGCAGAATTTGCATAATTGAACCGTGCGCTTATTGACACCCTTCATTCGTGTCTCGCCGTGGGAGCGGACCTCGATAGGGAAACGATTGCTCTGCGCCTTTGCGAGGGTGACCGTGTTGTTCCTTCTCATCATTTCAATTGGTTATTTCGTTTACGTCAAACGCTTTCAAATCGCCGCGGAGCTTTGGCACTGGAGACATGGAAACCAAACTATAATCGGGAACTATCAAGTGCCGGTTCCGAAGCACTGGCTTATTACCGAACTCGGCTACGAGGCTTCCACCCTGGTGAATACGTCATCGAATTTTCCGAAAGATGGAAAACTCCACACGTCGGCAGCCATAATTATTTCTCCCTTTCAGAATTGGAGCGTGGGGGCTAATGGCTTTTGGCTCGCCCACGAACGTCAGCGGCTTGTCCGTGAGAATGTCGAAATAGTTGCGGTAAACACCGTGAAATTCGAAAACGAATCCATCACTTGCATCGGTGGCCGAGAACTCAACGCAATTCTGGGCGATGCATCAAACGCACGCATGCCAAAAATGGACGCCATCTCTCTGAATTGTATGTCCGAACGAGGCCTGAATGTTCTGTTCGTTGGTGAGCCGTCCGACGTTCAACCCTTCTATCGCTTCCTCTCGCAAATCAGGCATCGAAAATGAAGCCTTGGCCCTAGGTCCCGATTAACGATCAGGCCTGCGGCAGGGAAGAGACCTGCTTTCCGCTGTTGCCGGGTGCCCCATCCTTCGCGCCCGTTGAGCCGCGTGGGTCACTCGCCACTTCTCACGGTGCACCGCTTTTTCCACCGAGAGTCAGTGCGTTTAGACAGGTCCGTATTCAGCGCCTCTCGCAATCCACCTTGTGCGCGACGACGTCCGCTGTTTGTTGCTTCCGCGGGAAATCCCAGAAGCTTTTTGCTTTTCCACGGAGACCGATGGCATCGATTCTCAAATCCATCGTCAGGCCACTGAAACCCGTGGTCCACACAATCTCAATGTCCTGAGAACTCTTAGGCAACCAATATGCGCCGCGATGAACGCTCGGTTTCACGCCTGGCGCGGCCCTGGCGATGTACCCCTCTGATTCCCATCCCTTCGTCCCTTTCTCCGCGAAGAGCTCGATTCGCTGCGGGGGAGTAATAAATACAGCATCCTCTCCAAGTTTCAAATCGGGTCGCCAGGCTGACAATGTGAGGTCATAGCACCCTTGGATACTCTCCGGTTTGACAAGTTGGGACTTGACGCTTTGTTTGTACTGCGCCTTTGAAAGTTGCATGAAAGCGCCCGCGATAAATAGGAACAAAAGTAATTTGGTCGCGGGTTTCACAGCTGGTATTTAGCACGGCAAGATGGGGCCAGCAAGGTCAACGAGGCGGTAAATTCCGCGGTTTACCGTCTCCTATTCACTGCTTTCCCTTGTGACCTTCTTGCACCTCGCTTATACTGGCTTTTCGTATTTTCTTATTTCATAACCGAAGGACGGCCTGGTTTTGAGAGAAGCAGGGAATCGCAATCTTCACCGCTTCGCCGTTTTCACCGCGTGCTGCACGTTTCTTCTCATCATCGCGGGCGCGCTGGTCACCAGCAACGAAGCCGGCCTCGCCGTTCCTGACTGGCCGCTTTCTTACGGCACGCTCTTTCCTCCCATGGTCGGCGGAATTTTTTACGAGCACGGCCATCGCATGATCGCCGGCCTCGTCGGCATCCTCACCATCATTCTCGCCATCTGGACCCAGCAGCGTGAATCCCGCCGCTGGCTCCGCAACCTCGCCTGGGGCGCGCTCGGTCTGGTCGTCGCGCAAGCCGTTCTCGGCGGCATCACCGTGAAATTCCTTTTGCCTCCGCCGGTTTCTTCGGCGCACGCCACGCTCGCCGAACTTTTCTTCATCACCATTTTTTCCATTGCCATCTTCACCGGAAAATGGTGGACCGGCGACGTTCCGCGGTTGCGCGACGACGAATCTCCTAAATTGCGCACCCTGACCGTCTGGACGTCGCTGCTGATTCTCATCCAAATCGTTTTGGGCGCGGCCTTCCGCCACAATGCTTTCGGCATTATTCCGCACCTCATCGGCGCCGCTGTCGTCACCTTTATGGTGTTTTGGACGGCCCTCGCCGTTGCCACGCGCTTCCGCCAAGTGAAAGACCTGCGCGTCGCCGCGCGCTACCTCGAAATCGCCCTCGGCCTCCAGCTCGTCTTGGGCGGCGTCGCTTACTGGGCC
>JASHQB010000047.1 GCA_030037775.1 Candidatus Acidiferrales bacterium | reverse complement strand
TTTGCGCCAGCCGCGGCGTTCAAGCAGGCGCAGCATCTGGCGGTATTCGAAGGCGGCGAGTTCAGGAGGCAATTGGCCTTCGCGGCGAGCGCGCAACCGCCAGCGAACGGCGAGAAAGCCGCCGAGAGCGCGTCCGCGGAAATAGAGCAGGAGCACGAGCAGAAAAACGAGCGCACCGGGAAGCGCGTAGGGCGACGTGGAAACGCGCGTCTGCCAAAGCTTCAGTAAGTCCACAGCGCGGCGGCGCTTTTCGTGATAGTAGTTGGAGACGCGTTCGGACCAGGAAACCGAGGATTGACGAACTCCGCGCGCGAGCGAGAGCTGGTGCGTGAAGTCGTAGTTAATGATCCATTCATTCCAGCTAAATTGAAACCAATCCCAATACATTCCGACACGGGAAAATACGCCGCCGCGTTTGGCTTCGCCCGGCGGCGTGGGATCGAAAGTTATCCATCCATATTGTGGGAAATAGACTTCGACCCAACTGTGCGCGTCGCTGGCGCGAATGATGTAGTCCTGCGCAAGGTCGTTGAATTCGCCCGGCAGGAAGCCGGTGACGTAACGCGCGGGGATGCCCAGCGTGCGCAGCATCAAAACCATCGCGGAGGCGAAGTACTCGCAGTGACCGGCACGCTTGGTGAAAAGAAAATAGGCGAGCGGGTCGGGCTTATTCATGTCGGAGAGATCGAGCGTGTAGCGGAAACTGGCGTGGAAGTAGCGCTCCAGATCGGCGGCCCTGTCGTAAGGCGTGGTGTCGCGGGCGGTGATCTTCCGTGCAAGCTCGGGAATGCGGGAATCGAGCTGTGGAAGCTGCAGATAAGTGTCACGAATTTCGGGCGGATAATCGGTGGAGGCCTGGCGCAGCTTTTGCGGCGGGATCAGGGGGATCTGCGAAACAGCGTCGTAGTGCGCGGGCGCGCCCGTGTGAAGAGGATTGAGAAGAGTGCCGGTGTCGTCGAGGATCAAGTAGTCACGCGGGCTGCGTTCGAAGCGGGGATCCAGGCCGAAATGTCCGCGCACGGTGACCGGCTCCGCAGCAAGGAAAATGGCGTCCGTTGCGATCGGTTCCATGAGGATGGTGTATCGCAACAGAAAGGAAGACCTGGGCGGCTGCGGCGCAGGGCTCAGTTGGTAAGCGCCCGTGGGGTCCGGGGCTAAGATACGCGGCTCGGGTGCGGGGGTAAACCAACGCCTACCGTCGAAATCGGTAAGGACGCCGCCGCGCCAGTGGATTTCCTGAGCGCGACTCGGATCGCCTTGGACGCGGATGCGCATAACGACGGCGGAGCTTTGCTGGATCTCGCCGATTTCGCCGAGAGTGACACTGTCGGTGAAGCCGCTCATCAGCGTGGGACGGAGGTTGAGGGCGCTCAGATAGCCCGCCGTGAACCGCGGGATGATGAAGAAAATCACGCCACCGACAACCAGCGCGCTTGCGGCGACAAGCACCGAAGTCAGGGCCAGGGCGCGGTTAAGGCTGCGCGTGAGCCGGCTTCCTGCCGCGAACGCCGGTGATGCCGCTCCCTCGGAGCTGCGACGGATCTCGAGGCCGACGAAACTGGAGACGGCGAGCAGCAGGAACAGAGCGAGCGCGGCGAGGAAAAGCGTGTTGACGGTGAGAATGGCGGCGGCAAGCATGGCGGCGAAGGCCAGCAGTGCGAGGAAGACACTGTCGCGAATCGTGCGCACCGAGTACAGGCGAACGATGGTGGCAAAGAGCAAGACGTGAACCGCGGCCAAAAGGCCGGCGTAGAGCATCGGATTGGGCGAGCCGGCGGCAAGGTCGCGCGAGAAAATCCAGAGGTCAAGGGGGAAAATCAAAAAATAGGCAAGGACAAGCGCCGTGGCAGTGCGGGGTGAGATTTCCGGCCCGCAGCCGCGCGAGAGGCGCACGCCTTTGTAGGCCAGGGCCAAGGGTGCAATGACTTCTGAGATTAAATCGAGCTTGCGCGTGGCAACAAGCGTGAGCACCGCGGTGGTGACGAGGAGAAATAGCGAAACTTCAAAATAGCGCTGAATGACGGGCAAGTGCTCGGCCCGTGCAGGCGTTACGGAATGGGTATGCGCCATCTACCAATTTTAGCACTGGGCCCGGCGACACGGGTGACGGGGGGCGAAGCGGTTACTGCGAGGCTGTTGCGGCGGCCTCAAGAGCGGCACGGGCGATTTTTCGCGTGGCGCTGGAGACGGCCAACGAAGTCAGATTCTCCAGGGCAACCGCACGGCAGGCGGGAAAATCAGGCAATGCCTTGACGCGTGCGAGAAAAGGAAGCAGAGCCAGCTGCCGGTAAGTGACGGTGTGCGAGGCTGCGGGAAGGGGAAGGAGCGGGTGCGGGGCGAGATTCAAGGTGCTTTGCAGGTGAGCGGAAAGGTCCCGGGCGGCGTCGCCATCTTTGGAAGCGACGGCTACAGCAGGGAATTGCCAGAGGCGAGAAAAAAGCGCGGAGTCGTGCGCGCCGGGACTCTTCGTGAGCAGCGTCCGTCCGCGCGGATCAAGAAGGATGGCGGCGGCAATACGCATGCGAGAGGGTGCGCGTTTCCGGCGGGCTGCTGGCAATTTGTGGGCGAGGCCAAGAGCGCGGGCCTTGCACTGTCGCGAGATCGGGCAGCGGGCACACTGCGGCGAACGCGGAGTGCAGATGGTTTCGCCGAGTTCCATCATTGCTTGGTTCCAGTCGCCGGATGAATGCGGC
>JASHQB010000046.1 GCA_030037775.1 Candidatus Acidiferrales bacterium | reverse complement strand
ACGCTCGGAGTTTCCATTGCCGTGGGCATTCTCTTCGGCCTCGCGCCAGCGCTCAAGAGTTCGAAAACCGATTTGCAAACGTCGCTGAAAGAAGGCGGCCGCGGCACAACCGGCGGGCATCATCGCGTGCAAAACAGTCTGGTGATGGTGCAGATGGCTCTGACCCTGGTGCTACTGGTCGGCGCAGGTCTGCTGTTCCGCACCATTCGCCACCTGTGGGACACCAACGCTGGCTTCGACACCCAGCACGTCGTCACTTTCAAGGTGGGATTTTCACCTTCGCTGACCAAGACCGCCGCGAGCATGCGCGCTGCCTATCAGCAGTTGCTCGAGCGCGTGCGCAGGATTCCCGGTGTGCAGGCCGCGGACTTTGCCTACATCGTTCCGCTCATGGGCGAGAATAACGTTTGCCCCTTCTGGATCGGCTCGCAAAGGCCCGCCGTGGTCCAGGCAGCCCCGCGCATGATGGTCTTCGACACGGGCCCGGATTATCTTGGCGCGATGGGAATACCGCTGGTCCGCGGCCGTTTTTTCACGCAGGAAGACACCACGAAGTCGCCGTGCGTCGCGACGATCGACACCGTTTTTGCCGACACTTATTTCCGCGGCCAGGAGCCGCTCGGTCAGGGCTTGAATTTCGGATGGACGCCGCCTTGGGGCCCTTGCCGCATCGTCGGCGTGGTGGGCCACGTAAGACAGTGGGGTTTGGGCGATGAAAGCTCCTACACGCAAGCGCAAGCGTATTTTCCCCTGTATCAAATACCCGACGAGTGGGTGATCGGGTCACAGGGGTTTATCACCACCACGATCCTTGTTCGCACGTCTCTCACCGCGACGGCGCTGATGCCCGCGGTCAAGAATGTCGTCTACGGAATCGGCAAAGAGCAGCCGGTCTATGACGTGCGCACCATGCAGGAGATCGCTTCGGCGTCGATGTCTTCGCAGCGCTTTCCGATGATCCTGCTGGAAGTATTCGCGGGCTTGGCGCTGCTCTTGGCCTCGGTCGGAATTTACGGAGTGATTTCCTACTCGGTGAGCCAGCGCGTGCACGAGATCGGAATTCGTATGGCGCTTGGCGCGGAGAGGCGGGACGTTTTCCGCATGATTCTTGGCCAGGGCCTGCGGCTGTCTCTTGGCGGACTTGCAACCGGCCTCGCCGCCGCATTGGTTCTCACGCGGCTGCTCTCGAGCTTCTCCAATCTGCTCTATGGAGTACGAGCGGGCGATCCGGCCACGTTTATCGGCGTTGCCATGGTCTTGGCGCTCGTCTCGCTCGCGGCCTGTTACATTCCAGCGCGGCGGGCCACGCGCGTCGAGCCGATGGAGGCATTGCGCTACGAGTGAAAACTGATCAGTGACGAGGAACCGACGATGAATACTCTGCTTCAGGACTTGCGTTACGGGCTAAGGATGCTGGCCAAAGCTCCCGGGTTCACCGCCGTTGCCGTCCTCTCGCTCACCCTCGGCATCGGCGCAAACACCACTATCTTCACGCTGGCCAAGGCCATTTTTCTGCACTCCATTCCCATAAAAGATCCCGCGAGCGTGATGGTTCTTTACTCCACCGCGCAGGACCGCAGCGGGCCGATTCAGCAGTATCTGCCCACGCCGCTTCCGAACGCCATTGACTATCGCAACGACCTGAAATCCTTTTCCGGCATTTCCATTGCCATCGGCGATGGATTCACCCTCACGCTCTCGCAAAACCACGTGCAACTCTTCGGCTACCTGGTCAACGCGAATTTCTTCGATGTTCTCGGCGTTCGCCCCGTTCTCGGCCGCGGATTTTCGCCCGACGAGGACACCGCTGCGCGCCCTGTCGCCGTGCTCAGCTACGATCTGTGGAAGACGCGATTTGGCGGCGACCCTCAGATTCTGAGCAAGACCATTCAGATGGATCAGTTTCAGTACAGCGTGATCGGCGTCGCTCCGCGCGATTTTCAGGGCATCGGCAACCTCGGAAGCCCCGATGTTTTCATTCCCATTTCGATGGACGATGAAGTCGCCACCGGCCTTCTGAAGACTTTTTTGCACGAACGCGGCTTCCGCCTGGTCAATATGATCGGGCGACTGAAGCCCGGCGTCACCGTCGCCCAGGCCAGCGCCGAAGTCCGCGGCCTCGGCTTGCAGCTCGAAAAGGAGTATCCCAAGGACAATGCCGGGCGCAATGAAATGATCGTGCCCATCGAGCAAACGGCGATTCCGCCGCAGTTGCACAGCGTCTTTGCCCTCGCCGGCGCGCTGATGATGGGAATCGTCGGCCTGGTGCTCTTGATCGCTTGCGCCAACGTCGCCAACTTGCTCCTCGCGCGCGCCACGCAGCGTCAGCGCGAAATCGCCGTGCGTTTGGCGCTCGGCGCGTCGCGCGCGCGGCTGATTCGCCAGTTGCTCACCGAAAGTTTCCTGATCGCGCTGCTTGCCGGCATCCTCGGCGTTTTTTGCGCCTACTGGGGGAAAAACGTGCTCGTTTCGTTGCTCCCTCAGGGACTTGTGCGCAATCTCGACTTCACTCTCGACGCCCGCGTCTTTCTCTACACCCTGGGTCTGGCCGCCGTCGCGACCGTGCTTTTTGGACTCGTACCTGCGCTCCAAGCCTCGCGCAGCGACAGCATCGCGGCGCTCAAGGACCGCACCGGCGCGCCCAGCGGAAGCACCCGCTGGTACGGCCTGCGCGGCGTGCTGGTGATGATTCAAGTGTCGCTTTCTCTGATCGCATTGGTCGGCGCGGGCCTTTTCATCCATAGCCTGCGCAACGCCCAGCAGATCAACCCCGGCTTCGAAGTGCAGCATGAAGTGATCATGTTCCTGAACCCCGGTGCGGAGCACTACGCTCAGCCGCAAGCCGAGGCCTTCTATCGCGACGCCGTCCAACGCCTGGACGCGCTTCCCATGGTTGCCGGCGCTGGTCTTAACGACACGGCTCCGTTCGGTGGCGGCCTGCAACGTACCACGTTCACCGACGGCGTCGACTCTACTGACCCGCGCAACGGCAAGATCACGCCGGTCGAAGCCGTGTCGCCCGGATTCTTCTCCGCTGCGGGCATCACCATGATCGAAGGGCGCGATTTCGCCGAGAGCGACGACGCCAGCAGCACCGATGTCGCCATCGTGAATCGCGCCGCCGCCGACACTTTCTGGCACGGCAAGGATCCCATCGGCCAACACCTGCATTTTCTCGGCGAGACCTGGGTGGTCACGGTGGTCGGTGTGGTGAACACCACAAAATATGCTTCGCTTGGCGAAGCGCCGCAGGCCATCGTGTATTTCCCTCTCAAGCAGCACTATTCGCAAGGTGTCGTTCTCTACGTCCGTGCCAAGGGCGATCCTGCCAGCGCCATCCCCTCCGTGCGAACCGCCCTCCAGTCGCTCGCTCCCACGCTTCCGTTGGCTTTTGTGCGCACCATGGAAGAGATGCTTGTGCAATCCCTCCAGGCGCCACGCCTCGGCGCGGAACTGCTCGGCACTTTCGGTCTGCTGGCGCTCGTGCTCGCCACCATTGGCACCTACGGCGTGATGTCCTACTCGGTGAATCAGCGCGGCCATGAAATCGGC
The DNA here is from genome assembly GCA_030037775.1 of Candidatus Acidiferrales bacterium. Taxonomy (GTDB): domain Bacteria; phylum Acidobacteriota; class Terriglobia; order Acidiferrales; family UBA7541; genus DAHUXN01. The sequence goes on along the minus strand of JASHQB010000046.1, from coordinate 2,469 downwards.
ATACGCATGGCGCTTGGAGCGCAACGTGGCAACGTTCTGCGCCTGATTCTCGCCAATGGAATGACCATGGTTGTCGCTGGAGTTGTCGCGGGCCTGTGCTTGTCGATGTTGCTCGCGAAGGGCATGAATTCGCTGCTCTATGGCATCGGGATATTCGACCCGGCCAGCTTCCTCTTGACCGCGGCGCTGCTCGTGCTGGTCGCGCTGGGCGCATGCTACGTTCCCGCACGCCGCGCCATGTGTGTTGACCCGATTGTCGCGCTGCGCTATGAGTAGCCGTGGGCGAGAGTCTTCAGCTCTTTCGTGACTTGTAAGAGAGGTGCACGATGACAACGCTCCTCCAGGATCTTCGTTACGCCATCCGCACGCTCGCGAAAGCGCGCGGCTTTGCGGCTATCGCCATTCTTACTCTCGCCGTCGGCATCGGCGCCAACACTGCCATTTTCAGCTTGCTCAATGCTGTGCTCATCCGCTCTTTTCCATACCAAGATCCCGGCCAGCTCGTGTACGTCTGGACTCCCAGTCATGACCTGATGGGAGTACCTCTCGAAGCCATGGGCCCCTTCAACGGAGACTTCTTCGACATTCAGCGCCAAGCTCATTCCTTCTCCGCAATCACTCTCTTTGACCAACGTTTATTCAATCTGTCTTCTAATGGTGCAGCTCAGCGCGTCAGCGGTGTGTTTGTTCGAGACAACTTCTTCTCTACCTTTGGCGTCAGTCCGCTCTTCGGCCGGTCCATCGAACCCGCCGACGCGGACCCCGGCCGCGAACACGTCGCCATCATCAGCTACGCATTGTGGCAATCCGCATTCGGCGGCAGTAGGGAAGTGCTCGGTAAGAGCGTCACGCTCGATGGAAACGTCTATCACATCATCGGCGTGATGCCCGCATCTTTCGGCTATCCCAGCGGCGATGAGTTGCCATATTCCACCGCTGGCCCAACACAAGTTTGGGTGCCCCTCGCGCTGACCGCGCAGGAAAAGACCGACCGCGACAACTCCTCGGGCGACGCCATTGCGCGCCTGCGTCCCGGAGTCACGCTCGCCCAGGCGCAAGCCGAGATGAATACCATCATGCCCCGCCTTGATGCTCTTCACACCGCCAACTCTCCGTTTAAGGATTTGTACTGCGTTCTCAGATCTTTCCCGGAGACCGTGGTCGGTGGCGTCCGCCTCTTCGTCTGGCTGCTTTTCGGCGCTGTGTCTCTCGTTTTGCTCATTGCCTGCGCCAATGCAGCGAATCTTCTGCTGGCACGCGCTGCCGGCCGTACGCATGAAATGGGCATTCGCTCCGCGCTCGGCGCCCGCCGCGGACGCCTGATTCGCCAGGTGCTCACGGAAGCCCTGCTGCTCGCGTGCGCCGGCGGCGCACTCGGCATTCTCATCGCGTATGCCGCGATTTGTTTACTGTTGCGCCTGAACCCCGGCAACATCCCGCGCCTCAACGAAACCTCTCTCGACCTGCGCGTGCTTCTTTTCGCACTCGTAATTTCTCTCCTGACGGGCATCGTGTTTGGAATTCTCCCTGCGCTCGGCGTTTCACGCACCAATCTCAGCGAACTTCTCAAGCAGGGGGGCAACAAAGGCATCGTCGGTTCTTCAAAACGCTGGCGTCATGTGCTCATCGTCGGCGAAGTCGCTCTCGCCGTTGTGCTCCTCACCGGCTCCGGTCTTCTCGTTCGCAGCTACGTCAATTTGCAAAACGTCTCGACCGGCTTCTCCGATTCCACGCTCACCATGCACATCGCTCTCGACTCGCGCTACGGCAAGCCGGAACAGCGCAGTGCGTTTTTTCATTCCATCGTCGATAAGCTCGGCTCTCTTCCCGGCGTGAGCTTGATTGGCGCGGCGGACGCCCTGCCGTTAAGTCACATGGAAGAAATGACCTTCTTTTCTGTGGAAGGCTACGCGAACAAGAAAGGCCAGCTGGTCGATTCGCGCTTCGCCACGGAGAATTATTTCGAAGCCATCGGCACGCCGCTTCTGGCCGGTAGATTCTTCACTTCGTCAGACCAAGCGGCTAAGGCCGCGAGCGTCGTCATCGTCAACGAAGCTTTCGCCAAAACTTATTTCCCGGGCCGCTCCGCCATCGGCGGCCACATGTGCCTTTGCGAATTCACCAGCGGCGCTCCAGCATGGTCCACCGTCGTCGGCGTTGTCGCGGATACGCGCTTTTCCAATCTCGAAAACACTCCGCCGTCTCAAGTCTATTCGCCCTTCTGGCGGACGGACTCGGATCAGGCTTTCATCGCCCTCCGCATTTCTTTGCCATCCGCGCGAATTATTCCATCAGTTCGCAGCGCCGTCGCGTCGATTGATTCAACTCTTGCGGTCGCAGATATCCAAACAATGGATCAGCGCGTCTCCGAAGCCAGCGCTTTGCGCCGCTTTCAAACTTCGCTCTTTGGAGTCTTCGCCGCGGTCGCGCTCTTCCTCGCCGCAATCGGCCTCTACGGAGTGATGGCCT
>JASHQB010000045.1 GCA_030037775.1 Candidatus Acidiferrales bacterium | reverse complement strand
TACGTCAAGCGATTATTCTTGAACGGGCCTTTTGTGCTGGACTCCCCCGGAACTTACCAAGTCCATGCCAAGAGCGACGAGAACATTACCCGCCCCGGCTCGGAGGAAGTGCTTGCAGCCCTGCACGTCGAATCGGAGTTTGAGGTGACGCTGCGAGCGCCGAAAGAGGGCGAGCTGGAGACTGCCTACAAGCCCTTCTTTGATGACCTGCAGGGCCCGGATTATTCGATTCGGTATTTTGGGGCCTCGGCGATAGCGCAGAATCCGCCTGCTTTTGCGGAAGCGGCGATCCTCGCGCTTCCGATTGATTCGATCACAGGGACTGTAAGGGCAGAAGGCCTAGGACGATTGGGAACACCCACAGCCCGTGCAAAACTGATCGCGATGGCCTTAACCGCTCCCGAGGAATTTCGGCAATCGGCAATTGAGGCGATCGGTGAACTCGGAAACCCTGAGGACTGCCAGTCAATGCTGGACATCGGAAATCACAACAAGGATTACACGCAGGGAGAGGCGTACATCTACGCGGGTCGAATCTGCAAAGAGCGGGCCATTCCTGTTTTCTTGCGGTTGCTGCCCAATGCGAATGCGGCGCTCTCCGGGCATCTTGCGGTCGCCTTAGAAAATACAGTGTCCGGTAGCGCGGTTGTGCCGCTGATCGGCCTATTGGCGAACCCCGACGAGAACGTGCGAAGCGAAGCAGAAAGATCCCTGGAAACACTGACCCACCGGAAATCACATTATGGGACCGCAAGCGTTGAATCCTCAGGCAAAGCTCGCACCGAGTGGGCGAACTGGTGGGCGACCAACGCCAGCACCGCGCCGATGTACGGCTCAGACCAATGCGCCGACCCTCAGCCTCTGCCCTGATGGCAGAATCGCGCTGTGGGCGAACGGGCGGGGCAAGCCCCGCCACCTACGAGAGCAAACCCACCCTGCAAAGGGCCCGAAGGATGGAGCAGGCGGCGGGCAGGGTTCGCCGCGCGAAAAATGCTGCGCGCTCGATGACGCCAAAAACAACCAGGGTCGGGGCACGCCAGCCACCACGGCGGGCGAGTTAAGCCCGACCCTGCAAGGGCAAAGAAGCAAAGCGGGGCATGGCCCGCACAAACGTCATTGCCCTGCCGTCATGGATCGTCCTCCAACCGCGTTTGCGGCGGCGCGGATTACGTCGATGACTGCGCCGGGCTGGGAGAGCATGGGGACGTGACTGCTGTCGAGCTCATAGGTGGTTGCGCCCATGCGCTTTGCAAAGAAGCGCTCCAGATCGGGATGCACGGTGTGGTCTTTTTTGCCAACGATGTACCAGCTCGGCTTCGACTTCCAAGCGGTTCCCTCGACTTTCGACTGGAAGAGGTCGGGTTTAGGGACGCCCTGGGTCGCCCAAACGAGCTTCTGTTCCTGCTCGGGAAGGTCTCCGCAGAAATACTTTGTGCCCTCCGGACGAAGCCAGATCCGTCCGTCCGCGACTTCGATGTGGGAGAAGACATCGGTCGTCGGGAAGTTGGACTGCTGGGTCTGAGACGACTCATCCGCGTCCGGAGCGAGCGCGCAAATATAAACGAGCCCGGCAACGCGGTCGTCGGTTCCCGCGCCGGTGATGACGCTTCCGCCGTAGGAGTGCCCGACAAGGATAACCGGGCTGCTGACGCGGCCAATCGTTGCCTTAACTAAGGCCACGTCCTCTGCCGTTGAGTTGAGGCCGTATTGCGCCGTAATACACTCGAAGCCCTCGGCCTGGAGGGGAACGATCAGCTTGCTGAAGCAGGAGCCATCGGCCCAGAGCCCGTGACAGAAGACGATGCTTGGTTTGGTTTGCATATTTCTCTTCCTCCTTGGAGTGCTATTGCTTTGCACCTGTCGGACCGTCCGAAGATGATACTCCTTTCGGGATGGATAAGGGCTGTTGCACAAAAAAGTTGACCGTCAACGCGCGCCCCTGAAGCCCGACCCTACAAAAGCAAAAAGCCAAAGTGGCGTCGAGCTCCGGTTGCGTGGAATGCACGCAACCAGAGTCCGCGAGGCGGACCGCCCCGCGGTTGGCAGGCGGGACGCAAGAGACGCGCCGCACTCTAAAGAAGCGGTGCAAGCAGCGCCCAAAGAAAACACAACGGTTCCTCTATCTATTGGTAAGTGCAAGCTTACGGAAGGAATTTGTTCGCGAGGGGGAAGCGGCGGCCGACGGAGAAGGCCTTGCTGGTGATTTTGAGGCCCGGCGGGGACTGTTTGCGTTTGTATTCGCTGCGGTCGACCATGCGCGCGACGTTGCGGACAAGGTCGAGCGGAAATTCGTAATGACTGGAGATTTCCTCGGGAGTGCGGAGATCCTCGACGTAGGCCTTGATGATGCGGTCGAGAACGTCGTAGGGCGGGAGGGTATCCTGGTCGGTTTGATTGGGGCGAAGCTCGGCGGAGGGCGGCTTGGTGATGGTCGCCTGGGGGATCAGTTCCCTTCTGCGATTTACGAGGCGCGCGAGCTCGTAGACCATGCTCTTGGGGACGTCGGAGATGACGGCGAGGCCGCCGGCCATGTCTCCGTAGAGAGTGCTGTAGCCGACGGCGTATTCGGATTTGTTGCCGGTGCTGAGAACCATGGAGCCGAACTTGTTGGAAAGGGCCATGAGCAAGTTGCCGCGGATGCGCGCCTGAATGTTTTCCTCGGCGACGTCCTCTTTTTGCCCGGCGAAGGCGGGGCACAGGGCTTTGCGATACGACTGGAAGATTTCGTCGATGGGAATCACGGAGTATTGAATATTCAGATTTTCGGCGAGGCGCGCGGAATCGACGAGGCTGCCCTTGGAGGAATACGGGCCGGGCATGCTGATGCCGCGAACGTTTTCCGGGCCGAGGGCATCGACGGCGATGGCGGCGACGAGGGCGGAATCGACTCCGCCGCTGAGGCCGATGACGACGTTGCGAAAGCCGCATTTGCGGACGTAGTCGCGGGTGCCGACGACGAGAGCGCGGTAGGCGGCTTCGAGCTCGTCGCTGGGCTGCGGGCGAATGTCGCCGGTACCAGTGGCGGAATCGAAAATGATGAGGTCTTCTTCGAAGGAGTGCGCGAGGGCGGCGAGATTGCCGGCAGCGTCGAAGGCGAAACTGGAGCCGTCGAAAACAAGACTGTCGTCGCCGCCGACCTGGTTGACGTAGATGACGGGCATTTTATGGTGGCGCGCGAGGGTGCGCAGCATGTCCATGCGCAGGCTGCGCTTGTCGAGATTGTAGGGCGAGGCGGAGATGTTGATGAGGATGTTGGTTCCCTGCCCGGTGAGTTCGGTGACGGGGTCGCGGTCGTAGAGGCGCTGCTTCCAGAAATCCTT
>JASHQB010000044.1 GCA_030037775.1 Candidatus Acidiferrales bacterium | reverse complement strand
GAAGAAGTTCGATCTCGCTCAATCCAACACTTTCCTAGTCACTCAGTATGCCTCACAACTGAACGGCGCGAAGCTCAACGAGCTGCAAGCCAAGACACAATACGAAATCGCTCTCGCCAGTTTCAACATGGCTCTCGGCCGCACGCTGACGGCGAACAACATCACCATCGCCAACAATACAAGCCACTCCATCGATTTCGACGCTAGCGTGCCGCTGATCCCCGGCACAGTCGATGGGCGCTTGACGGGCAGTGATGCTTTTGACTCCGGCCCGCACAAGTAATGCCGGCTGTATTGGCGCGAGCCGGTGAAGCCGAGGTGCGGCGTGCTTACGGGGAATAGATGACTCGCAGGCGAAGGGATTCTCCGGCGCTGAGAGCGGGCACGATGATGCGATGATGATCGGGGAGCAACGTCGCTGCGGTGGAAGTGGCGCTGCCAGCTTTTGGATCGATACTGGCATTAGCGACCGAAACGATCGCGCGCTGAAACTCGAAGGTGATTCCTGAAACAGGCGTCTCTGACTGAACCGTGAGAATCACGGCTGAATTGCCCGCGGGCGCGAAGCTCCAACGCAGAAGATTGCGCGCGCGCCAGAATTCGGCGTAACTGAGAAGATCCGTCGCGGTGACGGTTGGCGGCAGCCCCTCGATCATCTGTTCTTCGGCGCGAAGTTTCGCGCCTGCTTCGTTGCTGTGAATCAGCACAACATTTATGGCTTCGTTTTCAGCGTTCGCGCGAATCACTTCCAGCGCTTGCGGAATCCGCTGCGCTAAAGGCAGCGCTGGAGGAGGTTCGGTGTCTTCGATGGTGATGGGGAACTCATCGATGCCGCTGTCCTCGTCGAAGTCAAGGCCAAGCGGAAGCGCATACGGAAAATTCGAGAGCACATCATCGGCGGTGAAAGACGAATCGAAGAAATAGCCGCAACGCTGAAGAGCTTCGGGCAAAGCTTCCGGAATGCGCAGTCCCGGCGAACGGAAAAGAATCGTATGGTGCCCGGACAATTCTCCGTCAATCAGTTCTTTGCTGACGCGAACCTCGCCGAATACGTCTGCGCCAGTGGCGGTTTCTCTTCCCGTATTGGCGGGGCGATAATTGGCGAAGGTTTCGTTGCCTGTTCCAAGAGAAAAATGATTGAAGCCCATGGAATGGATCACGGAATGGCTGCCAATGGAAAATCCCATGGCGTAGACCTGCTTCAGATCTTCGAGATTCTTCCCGTAAAAGAAGGCGCGGCTGCTGTAGTCGGTGACGTAATTGGTTTGAATCATAAAACTACTCTTCACGTGATGCTGCGCTTCCATGCGCGCGTACTCGAGCATGGGATCGAAGGAATTCTCCCAGTCCACGTCGTGAGAGAGCAACAGGACAGAGCTCTGGCCATCGGGAATGGTGCTGAGGCGAACCGCGCTGGGTTCGCGTGACTCGTACCAGGCGCGAAGAAGCAACAGCCACACATCGGCGCCGGGCTCAAACGCGTTGACGTAGTGACGCTGCGCATCGTAGTCACGATCGACCTGACTGCGGAGAACTGCATTCCACAGACTGATGCCGGAGAGGTACGCAACGCCCTTTCCGGTGGCTTTGCGCAGAACCGCGGCGGAGCCGTCGTCGAAATGCGCCAGGACCTGAGACGTTCCATCGGAGGTATAAGCATCGGTCCAATAAATATTACCGGCGTGGGGATCACCGAGGCGCGTCTGTAACTCTTCGGGGCGATTCATGTAGCGGAGAGCAGGATCACCGCCGGGGACGAAATTGACAAAGTAACGGCGCTGCGACGGCGTGTAGCCGCGAAAACCGAAGAGATCGCGAAGGCCCCCGGCGAAAATATCCACGGCAAAAATGCTTTTGCCGCTCGATACATACTGCGTGAGCGCGTGAATTTGCGCGGCCGTGAATGTGGAGCCGCTGGCCGTGGGATAAATAATCAGTAGCGGATGCTGAAGGGCGCGACCGAGGTCCGTGGTGATAAAAAACGGAATACCCATTTCACGCAGGGCGTGAATCAGGCCGAGAATGCCCTGGCCCGGCGTGGTCAGGTAAACCGCAACTTGCATCGGAAAAGCTTCGGGGAAGGCGTGTGTCGGATTCGTGTCCGAGTGAACCAGAGCCTCAACCGGAACATCCGCGGTTTGCAATCCGGAAGTGTGGAAACGGCTGCACCCAGAAATGCAAAGAAGAAGCATCATCGCGACGGCATAAAACAGAGCAATTCGCTTGCTGTGGTGCGGGGTTGCAGAAAAACAATTGGACACTGGAGATTCCCTTTTGGCCCGAAGCGATGAAATTGTCGGGACGAAAACAAATTCTCACTAGCGATTTTCAATTTAGCACGCGGGGCAGCGGGAAGGGATGAAGGGGACCCTGAGGTGTGGCGAGAGGGTAACAGCGAGTGTGGTTAGAGGCGGGCGCGAATGCGCGAGAGGAAGGAATCGAGTTCGCGGACACGAAAGAGCTTCAGCAAAACCAGGATGAGCAGCGCACCGGCAAACGTCCCAACGACGAGAACCTCTGACCGAGGCAACCGCGCGTTCGGCGCTAACGTGAGCGATTAGCCGCGCTCATGAAGCGGTCAAACATAACGCGGATCTCCGAGAGGCCGAGGGCGAGCGTGGCCGCGAAATAAAACAGCCCGAAGGGCACGAGAACGATGATCGCCGCCAGAACCACCGAGTGATGCCGGAACGCATGATGGATCAGCCATGCCGCTCCTGCAGCGGCGAACGCGGCGGACCACAGCTTGGCAAGGTATGACGCGGGCAAGCCGGTCCGTCCGATTCTGCGATTTAGCGAGCGGCGCAACAGCGCGAACTCCACCCAGGACGACATCCCGGCGGAGATGGTGAGTCCGGCGACGCCCCAACGCGGCTCGATGCCGAACATCGGCGGCAGCGGGATGGCGAATAGATAGCCCAGCCCGCTGGTTAGAATCACGCGGACGATGGCGTAACGAAGCGGCGTGCGGGTGTCGTGCAGCGCGTAATAGGTCGAAGAGTACAGGCGGCCGAGCGTTGACGCCAGCAGCCCCACGGTGGCGCCAGCCAAAATCCCCCAGACATAGATGACGTCATACTGCGTGAAGCGCCCGGTGCGGTAGATGGCGCCGACGATCACGTCTCCCAAAACAAGAAACGCCGCAATCGAAGGCACCACGAAAAACGCGATCTGGCGAAGCCCGGAATTGAGGCGCGCGCGCAGAACGGGCCCGACTGCGTCGTCGGTGCCCACCGCGCCGGACATGTGGGGGAGTTCCGCAGCGGAGACGGACATACCGAAGAGGCTCACCGGAAGCATGTAGAGAATTTGCGCGTACGCGAGGCCTGCCACAGCGCCGGTGGGAAGCAAGCTGGCGAGCAAAGCGTCGATGTAAGCGCTGATCTGTACGACGCCGCGGCCGACGAAGACGGGAACGAAGTTGCGCACTACTTCCCGGACGTGCGCAGTCTGGTAGTTCAGCGTGAGGCGCAGGCGGTGGAGAAGTTTCAATACGGTTGGGAACTGAATAGCAACTTGCAAGGCACTGCCGACCACGGAGCCCCAGGCAACAATGATCGCAAGCGGATACTCGCGGTAGCGTCCGCCCCAGCCGAGCAGGGCGCCGATCATCGCGACGTTCCAAAGCACCGGCGCGGTGTAAGAAAGGAAAAACTTTTTGTGGCTGTTGAGGATTCCAAGACACCAAGCCGAGAGAACCAGCAGGCCCGCGCCGGGGAAAAGAATTTGCACCAACTGGATGGTGAGTTGACGTTTGGCGTCGTGAAATCCAGGGGCGATGGCGTCGATCAAATAAGGAGTCAGCAACACGCCGATTACGACAAAGACCGAAATCGTGAGCGCAAGCAGGCCGGCCACAGCACCCGCGGTGCGCGACGCTTCCTCTTCGTTGTCCTGCGCCAGCAGTCCGGCGTAGACCGGAATGAACGAAGCGGAGAGAACTCCCTCGCCAAACAGGGTTTGCAGAAAATTGGGGATTCGAAACGCAGCTTTGAACGCGTCGGCCGCGTCGGAATTTCCGAAGTAGTGAGCGAAAACGCGCTCGCGGATGAGTCCGGCAATGCGGCTCAAGAAAATCCCGGAGGCTACCAGGAAAGCGTGGCGTTTGGACGCGCCTGCATGCACCCTGCCAGCTTGGGCGCGCGTCGCCGCCAAAGGGGTTCCGGGAGTTGCGTGAGTGTCGATGACTTAATTACAGAGGGCGGGCGAAAGGATGTCAACCGTCGAGTTGCTGGAGTTCCTAACAGCAATGACGAGAGAAGACCGGCTGGTCAGGCGCGGAGGTAGTCCGCTTTCCACGTCTTGATGAGCTGCTTGATGGCCGCGCGCTTGGTCAGCTTTTCTTCCAGCACGCGCCGGCACAGGTTGGGAAGCTCGGCGTCGCTGGCGAAACGCAGCGCGACCAACTGGTCGACGGAAAATTTGGGAATCGACGGCCTGAGGTCAGGCGGAAGCACGCCTTCGAGGCGCAAGCGCATTTCCAGGCGAATGACGCGGTCCTGGACGGTCAAGGCGAACATTCGCGCGTAGAGAGCGACGAGAATGAGGGCGATGGAGAGCAGCAATGCGACGATTGCGTCGAAAGAAATGCCGAGATGGATCAGGCGGTAGATCTGGTCGCCGAGGTTGAGAAGCAGAATCGGAAGAGCGACGAAATGGAATGCGGGCACGATGCGATTATGATTGGAGAGCGTTTGTTCTTTCATCGAGTCACCTTTTCCAGATGGAATTTGCACACATCCGCCTACGTGTTTAGACGCAGCAGCGGCGGATTGGTTGGCGTGGAAGTTGCGTAAAGTGGAAAGAAATAAGCTGCATGCAGCGACGCCGGACGCACAATCCCTCCAACAAGTTCAGTACGTAGCGGCGAGGAGAAAAGTTCAGGGGAATCGCGGACACAGACTCACGGCGCGGGGTGGAGGGTGAAGGCGCGGGAGTGAAATTCGAAGACGGCGGGGAAACGGGCGGCGAAGTATTGCCAGTCGTGCGCGCCGGGATAAAGGTGAAATTCGTGGGGGATTTTGCGCGCGGCGAGAATCTTATCGAGGGCGGAGGCGCCGCGGTAGAAGCCGAAATCGTCTTCAGTGCCGCAATCAAAATAGATTTTCAGGCCGGCGAGATTGGCGGTGCGGGCCAGAACGAGCGGATCGTTGCGCCGCCAGAAGCCGGCGTCGGGCGGCGTGCCGAAGGCGTGAAGAGCGCGCAAAAGAAGAGACTGCTGGGGATTTGCGAACCTCACGTCGGGAAACTTGTCGAGGAGCGCGGCGCTGTTCGCGCTGACTGACGCGAAAAGCTGCGGATGGGCGAAGGCGAGATGGAGCGCGCCGTAGCCGCCCATGGAAATTCCGGCGATACCCCGGGCGCGGCGTGAGGGCGACGTGCGATAAGTGTGGTCAACGAAGGGAATGAGTTCGCGGAGGAAAAAATCTTCGTAACGGTCGCGGCCGTCGCGGGAGTTGATGTAGAAACTGGTGTCGGCGTCGGGCGTGACGACGAGAAATTCGCCGATTTTCTTCTGCTGCCAGAGGTCTTCGATGAGGTTCCAGCCTCCCGAGGCCACAAGAAACTGTTCGTTGCCGCCAAGACCGTGGAGAAAGTAGACGACCGGGT
>JASHQB010000374.1 GCA_030037775.1 Candidatus Acidiferrales bacterium | reverse complement strand
GCTGCTTGGCGTACTTCACCGCGGCTTCATAGGCGCCCTGCGCCATGCCCAGCGCGAGCGCCGCAATGGAGATTCTTCCGCCGTCCAGCACCTGCAGGCTGTTGATAAACCCTTCTCCTTCCGCGCCGAGAAGATTCTCACCCGGAACACGGCAATCGCTGAAAACCACTTCCGACGTGTCGCTGGCGCGCATTCCCAGTTTGTTTTCCTTTTTACCCGGGCGAAATCCGGGCGTGCCCTTCTCCACAACGAACGCAGAGATGCCGTGCTGCTTCTTCGCCGCGTCCGTCACGGCCATCCCCACGCACACGTCCGCGTAGTGCCCGTTGGTGGTGAAAGTTTTCGAGCCGTTGAGCACCCAGCCGCCGTCTTTTTTGACGGCGACTGTGCGCGTCCCGCCAGCATCCGAGCCGGCGCCGGGCTCAGTCAGCGACCAGCAACCGAGCTTCTTGCCTTGCGTGAGCGCGGTCAGGTATTTCTGCTTCTGCGCTTCGGTTCCGAATTTGTAGATGTGGTTCGAACACAGCGAATTGTGTGCGGCGACGATCAGTCCCACCGAGCCGTCTACGCGCGAGAGTTCTTCGATAACAATCGAATATTCCAGGTAACCGAGCCCCGCTCCGCCATATTTGTCCGGAAAGATGACGCCGAGCAATCCCATCTGCCCCAGCTGCGGAATGATCTCCTGCGGAAACCGCGAAGCCTCGTCCCACTCCATCACGTGCGGCGCTATTTCGCCTTCGGCAAATTCGCGCACCGTTCGCCGAAGGTGCTGCTGTTCATCGGTCAGCGATAGATCCACAAATCCTCACGGTAAAACGATAGATGAAATGCCGTATCGAGCGGGTTTCAAGCGTGAGCTCGCTCCGTCGCGCAGATCTCGCTGAGCGCCGCAATGGCGCGCTCGATTTTGGCGCGGTCCACGTCGTAATGCGTCACCATGCGTATCAGAAACTTGTCCGTCGCGTTCGCCAGAATATCCCGCTTCTTCAACTCCGCGGAAATTTGCGCGCCGGTCCTGCCCGTTTGTCGCACATCGAAAATCAGAATGTTCGTAACCACCTTCTTCGGGTCAATCGAAATGCCCGGGATTTTCGCGAGTCCTTCGGCCAGGAATTTCGCGTTCTCATGATCGCGATGCAAGGTCTTCGGGGTTTCTTCCAGGGCAATCAAACCTGCCGCCGCCAGCACGCCGACCTGGCGCATCCCGCCGCCCAGCATTTTCCGGTGAACATAGGCCTTCTCGATAAATTCGCGCGAGCCCACCACCATCGAGCCCACCGGCGCGCCCAGTCCTTTCGACAGGCAGAACATCACTGAATCGAATTTGCGCGTGAGCTCCTTGACGCTTTTGCCCGTCGCGACGGAGGCATTGAAGATGCGCGCGCCGTCCAGGTGCACAGGCAAGCCCGCGGCATGCGCGCGGTCGCAAATCTCCTCCGCCACCGCCGTGGGATAGATCGTGCCGCCGGCCATGTTGTGCGTATTTTCCAGCGTCACGAGGCCTGTTTGCGAATAGTTCGGACTCTTCGCGCGAATCAGCGGCTCGACCAACGGCCAGGTCAAAATTCCGTCCTCCGCAAACGCCGGCCGGGGAAAGCATCCCGCCAGCGCAGACATCGACGCCAGCTCATATTGGTTCACGTGCGCGCGCTGCTCGCAGATCACTTCCAGCCCCGGCCGCGTCCACGTCTTGATCGCGATCAGATTGCCCATTGAGCCGCTCGGCACGAAGAGCGCTGCCTCGCGCCCGAAGATCTCCGCGGCGCGCGCTTGCAACCTGTTCACCGTGGGATCTTCGCCGTATACGTCGTCGCCGACTTCCGCTTCGGCCATCGCGCGGCGCATGGCCGCCGTGGGACGCGTCACCGTATCGCTGCGCAAATCGACCGCCGCGTCGCCGGCCTGCCCGTTTCCGCTATTCGCCTCGTACATTCGCCCTCTGCTTCCTTAGCCCATCAATTCCACGAACGCTTCGTTCGAGATGGTCAGCCTCTCCGCGTTCAGTCGAATGCGGTCGCCATCACGCTCCAGCAATCCGCTGCCGATCAATTTCGTGACGCGCGCGTCCATGCTTGCGCCATATTCCCGCTCGATGCGCGCAAGGTCGATTCCCGCCAACTCGCGCAGCCCCAAAAAGAATTCCTCGTCGAGCGCTTGCGCCCGAGTGACCGCCTCCTCTTGCTCGATTGCCGCGCCGCCCGACCGAATCGCTGCGGTATACGCCGCAGGATCGTGCAGGTTCGACCAGCGTTTCGCGCCATTGAAGGAGTGCGCGCCCGCGCCAAATCCCAGATACGCCTCGCGCCTCCAGTATTTCAAATTGTGCTTGGACGAGCGCGCCGGCAGCGCCCAATTCGAGATTTCATAATGTTCATAGCCGGCCCGCGCCAGCGTCTCGCACGCGCGCTCATAAAAATCGGCCATCTCATCGTCGCTCGGAACTTCCGCAGCGTTGTACCGTTGCCCGCCTTTCAGAATTTCCTTTCCGAGCCGGCTTCCCTCATCAACCTCCAGCAGATAAACCGAAACGTGCTCCGGGCGAAGCGCAATCAATTCGTCTACTGACCGCTTCCAGCTCTGCTGCGTTTGATGGGCTAGTCCGGCAATTAAATCCATGCTCACATTGTCGAAGCCCGCGCCGCGCAAGAAACCAATTGCCCGATACACGTCTTCGCGCCGATGCATTCTTCCCGCTGCGCGCAGTTCCGTATCATCGAACGACTGCACACCCATGCTGATGCGGTTCACCCCGGCGCTGCGCCAGGCAGACGCTTTCTCCGCGGTGATCGTCTCCGGGTCGGCCTCCAATGTCGCTTCTTCCCATTCCGCGCCGGAGCGTTCGCGTATCGCCGCCAAAATTCGTGCCAGGTCCGCCGGCTCCAGCAAACTTGGCGTCCCTCCGCCAACATAAACCGTATCGACCCGCGCACCGTGCATCGCACGCCGCTCGCGAATTTCCCGGCACACCGCTTCGACATACGGCGCGTACAAGCTCCGCGAGAAAACTCCCGTGTGAAAATTGCAGTACGTACACTTCGTCTGGCAGAACGGCACCTGTACGTACACGCCCATTTTATTCGACACGTTCATAGCGCCGCGTCCGGGACAATTTTCACGCGTGCCTCGCGCCGCCGCGGCCCGTCGAATTCGCAAAAGAAAATCGCTTGCCACCTTCCCAGCGCCAGTCTGCCGTTTTCAATGAATACCGTCACCGTGCTGCCCGCCAGCGCCGTCTTGATGTGCGAATCCGCGTTTCCTTCGGCGTGACGATAGCTCCGCGACTCCGGCACCAGCCTATCGAGCGTCGCTTCAATATCCCGCGCCACTTCCGGATCGTCGCCTTCGTTGATCATCACGCCCGCCGTCGTGTGCGGCACATACACGTAACAAACGCCGCTCCTGCAGCCCGAGTCGGCCACCGCTCTCTCCACCTCGGCGGTTATTTTCTTCATCTGCGTGTGCTGGGCCGTTTGCACTTCAATCGTCCGCGTGAGCCTCCGCGATTCCTTCGCAGCATCCGATTCCTGTTTCATTCCAGTCCGCTCAGCCAAGGTCGGAAGCCGCGGCCGCGCCGTAAAATCCAAACCATGGTTTCGCCGAGCGCAGGGCGCGATTCACGTTCTGAATATTCTTTACGCCTTGATCGGCAAGCCAATCCTGGAACGCGCTCAACCCCTGCTTTGCATAAATCGGTATGCCGTCTTTCCACGTTGCTCGGCCGCACAGCACGCCGGAGAAATTCACACCCGCTTGACTGGCCAATTCCAGCGTTTCGATAAACACATCATTGCTCACGCCCGCAGACAAATAGATGAACGGCTTCTTCGCCGCCGACGCCGCTCGCCGAAAATGGTCCATGGCCTGTTCTTTCGTGTATGCCGATTCGCCCTTGCACGACCGCGTGCCGGCCACATACGCCATAGTCACCGGCACCTCGACCTTCAGCACGTCGATACCGTATTGCGGCTTGGAAAACTCCTCCATGCTGCGGGTGACAACGTCAGGCTTCCGGCGCGCGTAGTCGATTCCCTTTTCATCCATCCCTTCGTCGTAGCCGACGAATTCCGCGAAGAATGGTATGTCTTCGCCCGCGCACTCTGCGCCGACGCGCTCCATCCAAGCGTGTTTCACGTCGTTGATCGGCGCCGGGTCGAACGGCGTGTAGTAGAGCAGGACCTTCACGCAGTCGGCGCCCGCTTCCTTCAACCGGTGCACCGACCAATTCTCCAGCAAATCCGGCAAGCGCCCCGGCCTTGTGTTGTCGTAGCCGCTGTTCTCGTACGCCAGGAGCAAGCCCGCGTTCGATGAGCGCCATCGCGAAGGCTGCAAGCCATATTCCGGGTCCAGCAAGATCGCGCTCGCGTGCGGAGTGAGGACGCGCACCACCGCTTGCTTGAATTCCGACATCATCTCCGGCGTTACGGCGTGCGGATCAATTCCCCTGTCCTTGGCAATCGCCTTCCGCAACGAACCCCGCTGGTCCATCGCCGCTGCGGCGATCACGCCGGCTGAAGTGGAAACTTTTTCCAGTCCTTTTAATTTTCCGGGTGCGAGCCTCATGAAACGTCTCCTCGCAAACGACCAACTCTAGACATTGGGCACTCATCGCCGAAACACAGTGATTTTAGCACGTGGCAGACTCTGCCGTATCGTCCGGCGGCGCTCACAGCAGCAACAGCCGGTGCCCTTGGCAAGGCTCGCCCATCGCCGATTCCAACCGCTCCAGCAGCGCCATTCCCTGCCGCGCCAAAAACGGCAGAAGGCACACTGTGCGCTCCTGCAATCCGTGACGGGGATAAACCGCGCTAATAATTTCCGCCTCGTGCCGGTCGAGCACTCCAGTGCGCAAATTTTCAGCCCGGCCCGCTTTTCCGCGAAGCTTCGTGAATTGGTAGAGCATCTTCCGTTCCGCCGTCTCCCGCGCGCCAATCAGCGTTTTATCCAGCGCGCCCAGGGGCTTGTTGTAGCCCGCGAGGATTTTGCGCAGCGCTTTCTCATCGCGCACGAATAGCGCCGCGAGCCCGCGCGGAAGATACTGCGCTTCCATCTTTCTTCGCAGTTGTTGCCTTCCGCCCAGCACTTCAGGAACCGCAAAATGATACTTCTTGAGCACGCGCGAGACTTCCGGTTCGATCAGCGTGAAGCTCGCCCGCGGCAGAATCGCGGGCATGCGCCCCAGCACGCGTCGGTAAACCAGTTGCGCTTGCGCCATGTACGCGACCTCGGCCGGACCGCCGATGTACGCGGCCGTAGGCAAAATCGAATCCTGAAGCACGGGGCGCAGCAACACGCTTGCCGTCAGCGTCTCTGGCTCTTCGTCAATTCTCCGCAGCAGTTCGCTCGCGCTTAGACGCAAGCTTCCCGCCGTAAACCCTTCATTCTTTCTCCGCACCGGTTCGCGCTTGCCCGCGACATCCAAGAAGAGAAGCGTCGATTGCTGCGTGACCTTCACCTGCGCGTGAAAACTCTTGCGGCCCAACTCCTTGCCTCGCGCCAACAGCTCTTCGTTGATCGGCTCAGCGTCTTCCGCTGCTTTTCGATAGATCGGCCGCGTCAGCTCGTGCAGCCGCTTATCGAGCGGGTCCAGCAGGATCAGTCCACGACCCTTCAGCACGCGCGCCAGCAACTTGCCGAACGCCGAACCAAATGTTTCTTCCCTCCGGTATGAGGCTTTCAACGCTGCCGCAATTTCTCCCCTCTTGGGGCCTTGCAGAAGCTCTCCCGCATGCTCCACCACGGCATCGGCGGAATCGCCCAGCGAAATCCGCCCAACGCTTCGTCCGGCGGCTTCTTCCGGGAGAAGCAATTCGAGGCGCGCAATTCCATATCGCTCGCCGAAAAAAGCCTGATTCACCTCGGCAAGGTCATGATCCTCCGTCGCCATCCAGAAAACCGGCACGGCGTCGATGCCCGACCGCGTCAGCCTCTTCGCCCAGCGAATCGCATCCAGCGCCTTGTAAATGCTGTAGGACGGCCCGCTGAACAGGCTCACCTGCTGTCCCGTCACGATGGCTACGGCTCCATTGGCTAGCCGCTCGATGTTTCTCTCGACCGCAGCATCGGAGCCCAGCGTGCGGTTCTGCGCGCGCAACACTTCCACCACGGCGCTCCGCGTGCCCGCATCCAGGCGCACTTCTTTCGCGGCCGCGCGGACTCCAGCCTCATCCGGCGCGGGGCCGTAGAAACTTCGCACTTTGCTAAAATCTTCAGTGTAGGAAGCGAATAGCTTTGTCGTCTGAGGAACTTCGGAGAAACGGAGACAGTCGGACTCCATGGACGATGTGATGATACACGCCGCGTTCCGTTGCAGCAACCGCCGCGCAAGACCATCGCGGACAGGTTGAGGAACGTGGGTTACGCGGGTGCTGCGGGCTAACTTACGACGGCGGTGGGCCTCAAGCTCGCCAGGATGGCGTCCAGTTCCACCTTTGCGCTCTCGTTCACCGGCAGGAGCGGCGCGCGCGGCGCTCCGCCGTAATACCCCACGCGGTCCATCGCCCATTTGAGGCCGGCGATTCCGAACTTCGTGACCAGCGCAGCAGCCGGCGCAATCGCCTGCTTCTTGATTTGCTCCACGCGCTCCGTTTCGCCGCGCCGCGAAGCCTCATACAAATCCACGCATGCATCCGGCACCACGCAGGCAATCGCCAGAATCGCGCCGGCCGCGCCGGCATCCAGAGCTTCGCTCAACGTCAGCGCCGACCCTGTCATGGCGTTGAATCCCTTCGGCGTGGCGGTAACGATATCTTTCATCCTCTGCACGTTCCCGGAGCTTTCTTTGATGCCCACGATGTTCGGATGCGTGGCTAGCTTGGCCACCAGCGGCGCCTCCACTGTGTAATTCGTGAAAATCGGCACGGAATAGATCAGCACCGGAATCGGCGAAGCATCCGCCACGCGGAAGAAATGCGTCGTTTCCGCCTCGAAAGTCATAAACGGCTTGTAATAGCTTGGCGTTCTCACCAGGGCTGCCTGGAATCCCAGCGCCGCTGCGCGTTTCGTATTCCGAATCGTCTCGGCCGTCGATTCCGAGCCGGTTCCGGCGACCATCACTTTGTCCGAATCGGCCGCCTCGCGCGCCGTGGCCCACAGCTTTTCGACCTCGTCCCAGCCGAGCAAGACCGACTCGCCGGTCGAGCCGTTCATCACGTAGCCCGACAGCTTGGTCTGGTTGTAGCGCTCGAGGTTCTTGCGCAAGCGCTTCAGATCGACGTCGCCGTTGTCCGAAAACGGAGTGGTCAATGGCGGAAAAATACCGCGGAGCTTCATGGGCGGGATTCTAACAGAGGGAAATCTACTATGGCGATAGTATTTAGCAGCACCGGAAGGAGCCGCCGCCCGTTAGTTCGCTGAGGTCACTCGCTGGTTTGGCGCAGCCGCTTTCGGCCCCGCCGCATGAAGGTCCTGCAGTGCGGCCACGTTGCCAGCCCCCTCGGACATGGCGCGAATCCCGCGCGCGGCCGCAATCGCCGCAGAAATCGTAGTGATGCACGGCATCATATAGCGCACCGCCGCCCGCCGAATCGATTTTTCGTCGTAGAACGATTCCCGCCCCAGGGGCGTATTGATGATCAAGTCGACCTTCCCCGTTTTGACCAAATCGACGATGTTGGGCCGTCCTTCGTTCACCTTATATACAGACTCCACTTCCATCCCCGCCGCGCGCAGCGTTGCCGCCGTTCCCCGCGTGGCAATCAGTGTCAAACCCGCAACGGCCAAATCCTTCGCCAACGACACGAGATAACGCTTGTCATGATCGTTGACGCTGATAAACACCGTTCCCTTGCGCGGCAGCCTTTGCCCCGCAGCGAGTTGCGCCTTCGCGAACGCCAGACCGAAATTCGGCGAAATGCCCATCACTTCGCCGGTGGAGCGCATCTCGGGCCCCAGAATTGTGTCTACTCCGCGGAACTTGCTGAAGGGAAACACCGGTGACTTCACGGAGTAATACTCCTTGCTGCGCAGCTCTGCCACTCCGTTGAAATTCGCGACAGCCAGATTCATCTCGCGCAGTTTTCGTCCCGTCATCAGCCGCGCCGCCACTTTCGCCAGCGGCACGCCCGTGGCTTTCGAGACGTATGGCACAGTTCGCGAGGCGCGCGGGTTCACTTCCAGCACGTAAACCGTGTCGTGCTGAATCGCATACTGCACATTCATCAGGCCTACCACGCGCAGGGCCTTCGCCAATTTCGCCGTGTAGTCGCGAATGTGCGCCAGCACCTCGGGCTTCAGCGTCACCGAAGGCAGCACGCACGACGAATCGCCGGAGTGAATCCCCGCCTCTTCGATGTGCTCCATGATTCCCGCAATCACCACATCCGTTCCGTCGGCCAGCGCGTCCACGTCGACCTCGACCGCCTCTTCCAGGAATTGATCCACCAGAATCGGCCGTTCCGCGCTCGAACCGCTTCCCAGTCTGGCCGCCTGCGCCGCGCACTCCTCCACCGTCTTCAAATCATACGCAATCACCATCGCACGCCCGCCCAGCACGTAGCTCGGCCGCACCAGCACCGGCAGGCCAATCGTCTTGGCCACCTCCACCGCTTCTTCTGGCAGCAGCGCGGTGCCATTCCTTGGTTGCGGAATTTTCAACTCATCGAGCAGTTTCCCGAACCGCCGCCGATCCTCCGCCAAATCGATTGACTCCGGCGCGGTGCCGATAATCGGCGCGCCATTGCGTTTCAAATCGAGCGCCAGATTCAACGGCGTCTGCCCGCCGAACTGCACGATCACACCCTCCGGTTTTTCCCGCTCGATCACCGAGAGCACGTCTTCCAAAGTCAGCGGCTCGAAATACAGCCGGTCCGCCGTGTCGTAATCGGTCGACACGGTCTCCGGATTGCAATTCACCATCACCGTTTCGTAGCCGTCTTCTTTGAGCGCGAACGCCGCATGGCAGCAGCAATAATCGAACTCGATGCCTTGCCCGATGCGATTCGGCCCGCTGCCCAGA
This sequence comes from Candidatus Acidiferrales bacterium, assembly GCA_030037775.1. Classification (GTDB taxonomy): domain Bacteria; phylum Acidobacteriota; class Terriglobia; order Acidiferrales; family UBA7541; genus DAHUXN01. The sequence goes on along the minus strand of JASHQB010000374.1, from coordinate 563 downwards.
ATCACAATCTTGCGCCTCTTGCTCGTGTCCGCCTCATCCTCTTCTTCGTAAGTCGAATACATATACGGCGTGAACGACTCGAATTCCGCCGCGCACGTATCCACGCGCTTGAACACCGGCCGCACGCCGTGCTTCCCTCGCGCTTCGCGAACCGCGCTCGTCGTGGTGCTCCACATCTGCGCCAGATGCTCGTCGCTGATGCCGCTGCGCTTCGCCACCTTCAGCATCTCCGCCGAAATGTCTCCGATCTTCGTCGCCGCCACTCCTTTTTCCACCGCGACGGCTTTCTCCATCTGCCGCAAGAACCATTCGTCGATTTTCGTCAGCGCGTAAATTTCGTCGACGGCCATTCCGCGCCGCAGCGCCGTCAACAGCCAATGAATCCGATCCGGCCCCGGCGTGTGCAGCTTTTCGCGCAGCACCGCGTCGACAATCTCCGTCGGGGCGCGCCACGGCGAATGCGGCTCGAGGGACCGGATCCCTTTCCCCAGCGCCTCGGCGAACGTTCGCCCGATGGCCATCACTTCGCCCACCGACTTCATCTGCGTGGTGAGCGTCGTGTC
>JASHQB010000373.1 GCA_030037775.1 Candidatus Acidiferrales bacterium | reverse complement strand
AGCCGCGCGACAGCATCCAGTCCAACTCCTGCGCCTGCTCTTTTGCGTCGGTGACATTGTGGGCTTCACCCCAGTGGTCGAACCATCCGTCCCAATACTCGCCGCTCATCAGTGGGCCGCCGGGGCGAAACGCGCGAAGTGCGGCGAATGCCGACTCGGCTTCGCCCGGTCCGAAGTTGACGACGGCGGGCAGCCCGGGCTGTGTTCCGCGCGGCAGTTCCGACGGTCCATCCGCCGTGTAGAGAATCACGCCATTGAATCCGGCGGTGGTGATCGAATCTCGGATCCGCGACATGTAGGCCGCGTCGTTGCCGAACGAACCGTATTCGTTTTCCATTTGCACCGCGATGATTGGGCCGCCGCGCGTGATTTGCAGCGGGGCCAGCTCCTGTCCCAGGCGCCTCAGCCATTTCGCCACGGGGCGGAGAAAATCTTCCTGATTGCTCCGCAGCTCCATCTTAGGATCTGACAGGAGCCACGCCGGCAAGCCGCCCAGGTCCCACTCAGAACAGACATATGGTCCCGGACGCAGAAGCACATATAGCCCCTCCTGCTGCGCTTCGCGGACAAATTCGGCCACGTCCAGCTGTCCGCTGAAATCGTAAGCGCCCGGCTTCGGCTCGTGCAGGTTCCAGAAAACGTATGTCGTGACGGCGTTGAGCCCCATGGCGCGCGCTTTTTGCAGGCGATCCCGCCAGTAGGGGCGCGGGATCCGCGCGTAGTGCATTTCGCCGGAGATGATTTGCAGTGGCTTGCCGTCGAGCTCGAACTGATTGCCTTCGATGCGAACCGAATGGCTCTCTCGCGGCGAATTAGAGGCCATAGCCGCGCCGTTCAGCCAAAGGAACGCAAAAGCCGCGCCGCCGAGTACGAGCCGAATGCGGTTGTGATGCCGGCTCGAATGGCCGTGCCGGTTTTCGATTGTATGTCCCATCGCTCCGCCGTTGCACAAGCGCGCTTCTCCCCAGAAGAACAAACATCACCGTGCACCGGCTGTAGCATAATGGCGCTCGCGTTTGGCGGCAACGATGTACTTGTGCAAGGAGGCAACTGCGGAATTGCTAAATTGCCGAATATCACAGGGCTTGTTGTTATGACTCGCGCATCGACGGACATCACCAAGGCCATCATACTCGCGCGCGGTTTGGGCAAGAGAATGCGCTCCTCCGAATCGTCCGCGCATCTCGACGCCGATCAGTCCCGCGCCGCCGACGCCGGGATGAAGGCCATGATTCCCATCGGCCGCCCTTTTCTTGATTTCGTCCTGAGCGCGCTGGCGGATGCCGGTTTCACCGAAACGTGCATGGTTGTCGGCCCGGAGCACACCGCGATTCGCGAGTATTACGCGTCTCTTCCGATGCGTCGGCTCAAAGTCAGCTTCGCGACTCAGGAACAACCCATCGGCACGGCAAATGCCTTGCTTGCGGCGGAATCTTTTACGGCGGGCGAATCGTTTCTCACGCTGAATTCCGACAATTATTATCCCGTCGAAGTTTTCACGTCGCTCCGCACCCTCGGCGAGCCCGGACTACCGGCATTTGAGCGCGAGGCTCTGGTGCGCAATAGCAACATTCCGCCCGAACGAATTCGCGGCTACGCCCTGCTGAGAATCGGCACTCCAGGCTACCTTGAGCAAATCGTCGAGAAGCCGGGGGAAATGCCCGTGGCAGCGGCCTCCGATGGTAAAGAGGTTTTCATCAGCATGAATTGCTGGCGGTTCGCGCCGGAAATTTTTCGCGCCTGCCGCGAAGTTCCCCGCTCGGCGCGGGGCGAGTTCGAACTGCCCGAGGCCGTGCAATTTGGCCTTGGCTCGCTCGGACTTCGCTTCAAAGCCATTCCGTTTCGCGCCGGCGTGCTCGATCTTTCCTATCGCGGCGACATCGCGGAGGTCGCAACGCGCCTCGCCCGTGTGCACGTTGAGCTATGACGCAGTTTGACGCCCAGCTTCGCGCTGCGGGTATGAGCGCAGCGGAATCAGCGACGAAGGCCACTCTCCTTGAGAAGCTCGACCGCGAACTGCACCTGATGAAAGAAGCAACGAGTGCTAACACCGCCTTTTTTGTTCCCGGCCGCCTCGAATTCCTTGGAAAGCATACCGACTACGCCGGCGGCCGAAGCCTTCTCTGCGCCATCGAGCGCGGCTTTTGCCTCGTGGCGGCGCCGCGCGCCGACGCGCAAATCCGCATTCTCGATCTCGGCCGCGCCTCGTCTGTGAATTTCGCTCTCAACGCGGACCTTGAACCACGCGCCGGCCATTGGTCGAATTTTCCGATGACCGTTGCTGCCCGGCTCGCCCACGATTTTCCCGGCATCCGGACCGGCGCGGATATCACCTTTGCCAGCGACATTCCTCGCGCCTCCGGCATGAGCACTTCCAGCGCACTCATTGTCGCCATCTTTTTCGCTCTTGTGCAGGTTAATTCACTGTGGCAAACCGAAGCCTATCACCGCGCGTTTCCCGCTCGAGAAGACCTTGCCGGGTACATTGCTGCCATCGAAAGCGGCGGCGGTTTCGGCGCTTTTTCCGGTACCCGCGGCGTGGGCACGCACGGCGGCAGCGAAGATCACGTCGCCATTCTTTGCTCGCACGCGGGCTTCTTGCAGCAGTATTCTTTTTGCCCCATCCGGCTCGAAAGAGAAATCCGCTGGCCGGAAGATCGTGCGCTCGTCATCGGCGTCAGCGGCGTGAAGGCCGACAAAACCGGCGACGCGCGCGAAGCCTATAACCGTGCCTCCGGCGACGCGCGCAGGATTCTGGAGTTGTGGCGAAACGCAACCGGCCGCGACGACGACTCAGTCGGTGCGGCGTTGGCGGCAGAGCCACACGCGCTCCAACAATTGCGCCAAATCCTGCGCGATTCACGCGAGGCCGAATATCCCGCGGACGTGCTCCTCGGCCGGCTCCAGCAATTCCGTGAAGAAAGCAACGAAATCGTTCCTGGAGCTGCTGACGCGCTCGCTCGCGGCGATATCGAGCGCCTGGGCGCGCTCGTGGACCGCTCACAATTCCTTGCCGAGACGTGCCTTGCAAATCAGGTGCCGGAGACAGTGGCCCTCGTGCGTTCCGCGCGCCAACTTGGCGCAGCCGCTGCGTCGGCATTCGGCGCCGGTTTCGGCGGCAGTGTCTGGGCGCTGGTCGAAGCCGGCCGCGCGGAAGAATTTCGCCAGACGTGGTCCGCGCAGTATCATCAGCGCTTCCCTGCGCGCGCCGAGGACAGCCGGTTTTTCACGAGCTGCCCCGGCCCAGGGCTAGTCCAGTTCACTTAGTTTTGCTTTTCGAGGAGGCCCGTGCGCCACAGAAAAGAAGAAGCGCTCTCACCGTCGCAAATTCCCAAAACTACCATTTCGCGCCGCCAATTTGTTCGCGACGGCGCGCTGCTCCTGGGAACCTTGCCAGCAGCTTCCCTTCTTGACCGCGCCCCGTTCGAAATGCTTCTGCAAGATTCGCCGCTCGCACAAGTCGAGGGTGGCAAGATTTCACTCGCCAACGCCGCCGTATCGGTGGACTGGCAGATCTCGCCCGCCGGTTTGCAGTTTCTTCAAGTCCAGGATCGTCGGAACGGCCAAACGATCGCCGGGCCAGCAGCCGCTTTTTCGCTAACGCTCGCCGACGGCTCTCAGATTGTTTCGTCGGCGATGCGCCTGCTCGACGCGCCGAAAGTCGGAGATCTTACTGCGCAGCCTCTGGCCGCTCGTTTTTCCGAACGGGTGCCGGGGCGAGCGATCAGCGCCTCCTTCGAAGACGAGCAGCACGGCTTGCACGCCACGTGGCGTGCGATTCTGCGCGACGGTTCGCACTACATTCGCCAGGAAATCGAGCTTTCGTCGATGAAAGAAAGCGTCGCGATCACTGAAGTCACCATGCTAGACCTCCGCGTCGCTAGCGCGGCAGTTGCCGGAAGTGTTGACGGCTCGCCGGTGACCGCCGGTACCTGGTTTCTCGGATTCGAGCACCCCCTCTCGCAAAGCACCGTCGAACACGGGCGCCTACGTTCGCTGCTAAAGCGCCAATTGCCGCTCGAGCATGGCCGCTCCGCATTGTATTCGTCGGTAATCGGCGCAACCGCTCCCGGGCAGATGCGTCGCGATTTTCTGCGTTACGTCGAACGCGAACGCGCCCATCCCTACCGCACATTTCTGCACTACAACTCCTGGTACGATCTCGGCTATTTCACGCCGTACGATCAGGCGGGCGCGCTGGACGTGATTCACGCGTTTGGCGAGGAGCTCCACGCGAAGCGCGGCGTCGTTCTCGATTCTTTCCTCTTCGATGACGGCTGGGACAATCACAAATCGCTTTGGAATTTCAATTCCGGATTCCCGAATGGCTTCGCTCCGGTGAAGGCCGCCGCCGGGAAGTGTGGTGCGGCGCCGGGCATCTGGCTTTCGCCTTGGGGCGGCTACGATGGTCCGCGGAAAGAGCGCCTGAAATACGGCAAGGGGCAGGGCTACGAGGAGAATTCCGGCGGTTTCGTTCTTTCCGGGCCGCGCTATTTTCACCGCTTCCGCGAAGTCTGCCTGAAGATGATTCACACCTATGGCATCAATCAGTTCAAATTTGACGGCACCGGCAATGCCTCCACCGTTTTTCCCGGCAGCGCATTCGATAGCGACTTCGCCGCGATGATCAGCTTGATCGGTGACTTGCGCGCCGCCGAGCCGGATCTATATGTCAATCTCACCACGGGAACCTATCCTTCGCCTTTCTGGTTGCGCTACGCGGATTCGATTTGGCGTGATGGCGACGACCATTCTTTCGCCGGAGTTGGCTCCAGTCGCCAGCAGTGGATCACCTACCGTGACTCGGCAACCTATCAATACGTCGTGCGCCGCGGTCCGCTTTACCCACTGAATTCGCTGATGCTGCACGGACTGATTTATGCGCGCTATGCCGAAAAACTCGGGGACGATCCGAACCATGATTTTCCGGATGAAATCCATGCATATTTTGGCAGCGGCACGCAGCTCCAGGAAATGTACGTAACGCATTCGCTGCTGTCGGACTCCGATTGGAACACGCTCGCCGAAGCCGCGCGCTGGTCGCGCCGCAACGCGGGCACTCTGGTCGACACCCACTGGATTGGTGGCGACCCCGCGCATCTGGAAGTTTACGGCTGGGCGTCGTGGTCACTGCGCGGCGGAATTGTCACCCTGCGCAATCCGGACAAAGCGCCGCTCACATTTGAACTCGATGCGCAGGCTGTTTTCGACTTGCCTCCCGGCGCGCCCCAAACCTACGCCGCGCGCAGCCCTTGGCGCGCCGCTGCGCCGGTCGAAGCCAACCTTCGCGCCGGCCGCCCGCACACGCTCACGCTGCAGCCGTTCGAGGTCCTCACTCTGGAAGCGGTTCCGCGATGACCTTTTCGCCTGCCGATTGGGTGATCGTCATCGGCTATCTGGTTGGCTCGGTTGCCATCGGCCTGCTCGGCAAGCGCTACCTCGGCGACGTCACGCAATACCTCGTCGCCGGCCGTGAGCTCGGCCTCTATGTAGGCATCGCCACTCTGGCCGCCACTGAAATCGGCACCATCACTTATATGTACAACGGCGAACTCGGCTATCGCTTCGGCTTCGCGTCGTTCGCCGCCGCATTGATTTCCGGCGTGGTGATGATCGTCGTCGGGCGTACCGGCTTCATCATCAGCCGCTTCCGCCTGCTCAAGTTGATGACCGTGCCGGAATTCTTCGAGGTGCGCTACAGCCGCGGGCTGCGCCTGGTCACCGGAATCCTGGTCGCTCTGGGCGGAATTCTGAACATGGGCGTGTTTCTGAAAATCGAAGGCGAATTTCTGACCATCGCCAGCGGCATTCCGCAGCGCTATCTGGTCGCCGTGATGACCGCCATTCTGTTGCTCGAACTTCTCTACACCGTGATCGGCGGGATGGTCTCGGTGGTCATCACCGATTTCCTGCAGTACTCGCTGCTCTCCATCGCCACCATATTGGTTAGTATCTATGCTGTGCATTTCGCCGGATGGCACAATATCGTCCACAAAGTCACGGTCACCATGGGCGCAGCTGGATTCAATCCCATTATCAATCCGAAATTCGGATGGACTTTTCTCGTGTGGCAAATTCTGCTGTGGCTCTCGGTGGTCACATGCTGGCAAACCACCGCCATGCGCATTTTCTCGACGCGCGACGCGCGGACGTCCAAGCGCGTGATGACCTGGACGGGCTTCATTTTCCTCGGCCGCGGCATGCTGCCGATGCTGTGGGGCATCGCTGCGCTCACGCTCTTCGGCACCGGCGCCCTCGACCACGGCGTTCCGCTCGCGATGATCCACGGCCGCGCCATGGCGCCTATCGACGCCATGCCTGCCATGCTGGCGCAGATTTTAGGCCCTGGCGTGCGCGGAATCGTCGTAGCCGGAATGCTGGCCGCGACCATGTCCGTGAACAGCTCTTATCTTCTCGGCTGGAGCGCGGTGATTTCGCAGGACGTCGTCCTCCCGCTGCGCGGCATGCTCGGAAAATCGCCGCTCGGCTCGCGCGCCCAGCTCTTCGTGAATCGCATCGCCAATCTTTTCGTTAGTCTGTTTCTGATGTTCTGGGGCCTCTATTACACGCCTCCCGGCGCTGTATACCTCTACTTGAACATCACCGGCACTATTTTTCTCGCCGGCGCGTTTGTTTCCGTGATTGGCGGACTTTATTGGACGCGCGCCAATACTCTCGCGGGCTATCTGGCGATGATCCTCGGCGCCGCCGGCGCGATCATTCCGTTCTTCTTTCTTCACTGGAACGAAAATGTCACCGGTTTCATGGCTTTCGGCCTCGCCGCTTGCGGTTTTTTTCTGGGCGCGTTGTTCGGGCGCCGCTCGCCTCCGTCAGAAGCAATCCAGATGGCCGGCACATTCGTCAAGGAAGCGCAGTCATGAGGTGCCACGAGGGAACATGGTGAACTACTGGGAAATTTTCTGGACGCTCTGCCTCGTCGTCGCTGGCGCGACATTTGCCTTCATCACCCTCATCGTGATTATCAAAGGCGGTCCCGACCTTCGGGAAATGCTTCGGCAGCTTCGCCGCCAGAACCTTCAGCGCTGATCAGCCGCGCTGCGCGCTCACGCGGCGGCTCGCTTCCGCTATCCATTCGTCAAATCGCCCTAGCGCTATGCCCAGCTTCTCGCGCCCCTCTCCGAATCCAATGCGTAAATAGCCGGGCATGGCAAACTGTTCGCCCGGAACCAATAGCACTCCCTTTCTTACGCGCAATTCTTCGGCTACTTGCGTCGCATTCCATTTCTCGCGCATTCCGAGCCACGCAATCGCTCCCGCACGTGGCGCAACATGAGAAAAAATGTCTTCGTGCCCGTGCAGCCAATCCCGCACAACCGGATAGTTCTCGCGCAAAATGCGTCGCGTCCGTTCGATCAATCGCGCATGGCGCCGCGGCTCGAGTGCCAGCGAAGCGATTCGGTCGGTGAGCATCGTTGGACCGATGCTCGTGTAATCGTGATAGCCCCACAGTCTCTCCGCCATGTCCTCCGGCGCAACCACCCAACCCGTCCGCAATCCGGGCAATCCGTACGCCTTGGAAAGTCCCGCAGTGCAGAGCGCGCGTTCATATCGTCCCCAGAAACTCGGCGTAGTCCTCCTGTCGAACTCCGCGCCGCGATAAACCTCGTCCGCCAGAATCCACGCGCCAACTTTTTCCGCCGCTGCGCAAATCGCATTCATCGTCTCTTCACTCAGCACTGCGCCCGTCGGATTGCTCGGATTACACACAGCGATAATCTTCGTGCGTGGCGTCACCAGCTTCGCCAGTTCGTCCGCATCCGGCGCCCAGTTCAATTCTTCGCGCAACCACCAGGGTTTCACAATCGCGCCAAATCCGTTTGCCAGGCCCGCCACCTGCATGTAATTCGGCTGCATGAAAACCACTTCGTCGGCGCGTTCCACCAGCGCCCACGTGACCACGTAATTCGCCTCCGCGCCGCCGCACGTCAACAAGACGTTTTTCGCGCTCGCCTCTGGATACAGCGCCGCTATGCGCGCCCGCAATTCTTCGCTGCCGTTTGTCTGCGGATAGCCAAGCCGCACATCGAGAACGCGCTCCAAATCCGCGGCATCTTCCACCAATTCCCGGACGCTCAGCGGATCCACGCCGCTCTCTGCGATGTTCAGCTCGACGCGGTTCTCCCAAACCGACTGCCACCTCTCTAGCTCAAACGCCTCAATCTGCATTTCTCACCTCACCGTACACAGTAAACTATGCCGCGCGGCGCGCCAGGTCAACCGCGCACCCGCGCTTGAGTGTTGCGCATTCCGGTTGCCTCGATTCGCGCCTTGGAGCAAAATGACGCCGCGCGTGAGCCTGCCAAACCAGGCGCCACGCTCAATCTTCGATTTAGGCCTTTCGTGGAGGTTTCATGTCTCGCCGCAATTTTCTTATTGTCATAGCGTTGCTCGCGGCTACCATTTTCGCTGCCGGCCCGTTTTTCTTTTCTCACGTATCCGCTGTTCGAGCGCAGGAGCAAAGTCCTTCTGCGCCCTGGAACTTCGCTGTCTCCGGCGACTCACGCAACTGCGGAGATGTGGTCATGCCCGCAATTGCCGCGGGTGCCGTCGCGCACCACGCTGCATTCTACTGGCACCTCGGCGACCTGCGAAAAATCTACGATTTCGACGAGGACATGCAGCATGAACCGGAGCACCTCTCGAAACCCATGACCATCAGCGAGTACGAGCAAATCGCCTGGCCCGACTTCATCACCAGCCAAATCAACTCTTTCGGCTCGCTCCCGTTTTTCCTCGGCATCGGCAATCACGAAACGATTGCGCCCAAAACACGCGAGCTTTTCGTCCAGCAATTCGCCGACTGGCTGGACGAGCCTGTTCTTCGCGAGCAGCGTCTTCGTGACGACCCGGCAAATCACATGCTGGAGGCCTACTACCACTGGATCGACCGCGGCGTCGATTTCATCAATCTCGATAACGCGACCGCCGATCAATTCGACAATGCCCAAATGAAGTGGTTCGAAGGCGTTCTTCGCCACGATACGGACAACGACGAAATCCATACACTCATCGTCGGTATGCACGAAGCCCTTCCGGACAGTATTTCGGCGGGCCACAGCATGAACGAATCCGCGCAAGGGACCGAAAGCGGCCTCCGCGCCTATCTCGATTTGCTCAAAATACAAAATGACGCGCACAAACGCGTCTACGTCCTCGCCAGCCATTCGCATTATTACATGGCCAATATTTTCAACACGGACTACTGGCGTACGCACGGCGGCGTGTTGCCGGGATGGATCATCGGCACAGCAGGAGCGGTCCGCTATCCGCTGCCGCCGAATTACAAAGACGCTGACGCCGCAGAAACCAATGTCTACGGCTATCTGCTCGCAACGGTTCAGCCCGACGGGCAAATCCAATTCACATTTGAAAAGCTGGCCACATCTGACATTCCTGCCCCTGTGACCCAGCGTTTCACTTCGGCTTTCGTTGGCTGGTGCTTCGCACAAAATTCGCAGACCGCTTCGCCGTAACAACACGATGAAAGGACAATCGTCGATGAACAAGGGGAATTTTCTCGCGTTTCTCACAGGGCTGTTTCTCTGCGCCGCGCCGCCGCTTTGCGCGCAATCCGCTTCGTCTCTCGCTCCGGGCGTTCGCGAATTCATCAAGGTCAGCGCGCCGGTCATAGCTTTAACGCATGTGCGCGTCATCGATGGTACCGGTTCGCCTGCGCGCACCGATCAAACCATCGTCATTTCCGGCGATAAGATTCAATCCATCGGCGACTCAGCCAGCACAATTGCCCCCGCCGGCGCTCAAATTCTCGACCTCACCGGAAAGACCGTCATTCCCGGCCTCGTCGGCATGCACGAACACTTGTTCTATCCCGCGGGCGGCCGCACCGCCGTCGCGCTGTACAATGAGATGGGCTTCAGCTTCCCGCGCTTGTATCTCGCCGGCGGCGTCACGTCCATGCGCACCACCGGCAGCATCCAGCCATATACCGATCTCGAATTGAAAAAGTTAATCGACGCCGGGATGCTCGTCGGCCCGAAAATCAACGTTACCGGACCATATCTGGAAGGTGTGGGTTCATTCACTCCAAACATGCACGAACTCACCGGCCCCGACGACGCCCGCGAAACCGTTAACTACTGGGCCGATGAAGGCGTCACCACCTTCAAAGCCTACATGCACATCACCCGCGCCGAGCTCGCTGCCGCCGTCGACGCTGCGCACAAGCGCCATCTCACGATCACCGGCCATTTGTGCTCCATCGGGTTCAAAGAAGCTGCCGCCCTCGGCATCGATGACCTGGAACACGGCCTGATGGTCGACACCGAATTCGACCCTGGAAAAACTCCCGACGTTTGTCCTTCGCAGCAGCTCACCGCGCAAACTCTCGCGAAGATCGACATCGAAGGCGCGCTCGTGCAGGACACCATTCACGACCTCGTCGCGCATCACGTCGCCGTCACTTCCACCATCGTTATTTTCGAAACCGACGCTCCCAATCAGCCTCCCCTCGAACGCCGCGTCATCGATGCCATGCTTCCTGAAGCCGCCATCGCCTATCTCGGCACCCGCGCGCTCATCGGCGGCAACCCCAATTCCCCGTGGCCGGTCCTGCTCAAAAAAGAAATGCAGTTTGAATATGACTTCGTGAAAGCCGGCGGCTTGCTCCTCGCCGGTGAAGACCCCACCGGTTACGGTGGCGTTCTGGCTGGCTTCGGCGACCAGCGCGAGATGGAACTTCTGGTGCAGGCTGGCTTCACCCCTGCCGAGGCCATTCACATTTACACGGAAAATGGCGCGCGCTTCCTCGGCGAAGACGACCACATCGGAACGCTCGCCGCCGGCAAGCAGGCTGACATCGTCGTCATCGACGGCGATCCATCCGCGAACATCAACGACATTGAAAAAACCGACATCGTATTCAAGGACGGCGTCGGCTACGATTCGGCCAAGCTCATCGATTCCGTTCGCGGGACCGTCGGCCTTCACTGATTTCGGCCTCGACGGCCATTTGATTTTCAGTTCATCGAAAAAGGGGACTTCCTATGCAAAATGCATTCGAATTTCGCAATGTGGTGTGCGCGTTTCGCGTCGCCATTTTCTTGTGCATCTTCGCGCCCTTCGCCATGCCGGCGCGCGCGCAGACCTCCACGCAATCCACGCAAACTTCCGCGCCAACCGGCGCAGTTTCCTCGCAGGACTCGCAGGCGACCTCTTCGTCCAAGGAAAACTACCAGGGCCGTTTGCTGTTCGGAAAAGGTTTTATTCGCGGTTACACCGATTTCGAGATCGCTCCACCGCACAACGAGCCTGATCTCGGCCGCTGCAATCAGCCGCAGCCCAACTGTTCAGCCTTTGCGCGCTATATCATCGGTGGCTATCTCGAAATTCAGCCGTTCGCGCGCACGCCGCTCCGTCACGCCTATTTTTTCTATGAACCGCGCTTCTTTTTCGGTGACAACATCCCGCAAGTGAAATACACCTGGTCGATGGCGCCGCTGGCGTACGAGAAAACCCTGGGCCTCGCCATCGCTCTGCCCAAACACTTCGAGCTGCGTGTCACCAACCACGGCGTCACTTC
>JASHQB010000372.1 GCA_030037775.1 Candidatus Acidiferrales bacterium | reverse complement strand
TACGAAAGAGGCGCAGGGTGAAACCGCAGGGACGGAGCCTGTGCCCGCCAGGCACCGCGGATGGCGGGAATGGCCAGCCAAGGGACATGCTTGGCCGTCATGGCGCGAAACTCTTTTGCTATTCTCGGCGTCTCAGTGGGTGCGCCTTCGGCTTGCCACTCGAGGCTATATGTGCTCTCGCGTGGCCGATGGCATGGAGGAATCCTCGATGAGCGTTCTTCGTAAGCTATGGTTTGCCGGGTTGCTGTTGACTCTGCCGCTGGTGGCGCTGGCGCAAACAGGCGCCAATTGCCGGGCAGGATTTGTAGGCCAAGAGGCAGGTTCGGCGCAAGGTTCGGAAAAGCAGCCGACGAGTCACGGCCTGAATCCCGCCGATCTGGACCCCAGCGCGAACGCGTGCGTCAACTTTTTCCAGTTCGCCGACGGCGGGTGGACTGCGTCGCATCCCATTCCTCCGGCGTATTCGAGCTGGGGCACGTTTAATACGCTGCTCGATCACAATCAGGAGGTTCTCCATCGGATCCTGGAAGAGGCTGCCGCCAGCAAGAATGCCGCACCAGGATCGAACGAACAGAAGATCGGTGACTATTACGCGAGCTGCATGAATGAAACGGAAATTGAGAAGGAAGGAATCACGCCCCTGGAGCCGGAACTGAAGCGGATCGCAGCCATCTCGACGATCCAACAATTGGAAGGGGAAGTGGCGCGGCTGCAGAGCATGGGCGTGGGCGTTCTGTTTCGGTTCGGTGCAACGCAAGACTATAAGAACAGCACGGAAGAAATCGCCATGGCCGGGCAAGGCGGGCTGGGATTGCCGGATCGCGATTACTACCTGAACCCCGACGACCGTTCTGAGAAAATGCGCATGGCGTATGTGCAACACATCACCAACATGTTCAAGTTGATGGGCGACGAGGACGCGGCCGCTTCCGACGAAGCGAAAACCGTGATGAATATCGAAACGGAGCTGGCCAAGGCGTCCATGGGCCGCGTGGAAATGCGTGATCCGGAGTCGCATTATCACAAAATGACGATGGGCGCGTTTCAGGAGATGATTCCGGCGTTTTCGTGGACGAGCTACCTGCGGGACATCGGGTATTCGGACGTGACGGACGTAAATGTGGCGCAGCCCGATTTTTTCAAGGCGCTCAATACGCAGCTGACATCGATCGAGATGGCCGACTGGCAAACATATTTGCGCTGGCATCTGATCGATACGGCGGCGCCGGCGCTTTCGTCGAAGTTCGTCAACGAGGATTTCGACTTCACCGGCAAGACCATGACGGGCGTGAAAGAGATACAGCCGCGCTGGAAGCGCTGCGTGCAATCGACGGACCGGGAGCTGGGCGAAGCGCTAGGACAAAAATACGTGGCACGCGCGTTCAGCCCGGCGGACAAAGCTGCGGCGCTCAAGATGGTGCACAACCTGATCAACGCGCTTCACGATGATCTGGAAACGCTTCCGTGGATGGGACCTGAGACCAAAAAACAGGCAATCGATAAGCTGAATCACATCATGTTGAAGGTAGGATATCCGGATCATTGGCGGAGCTATGCGGCGTTTCACGTGACGCGCGGGCCATACGTGGAAAATTTTCTGCGCGGGCATGAATTCCAGTTTCATTACGAGATGGCCAAGATCGGCAAGCCCGCCGACCGCAGCGAATGGACCATGACGCCGCCGACAGTGAATGCCTATTACAACCCGTCGATCAACGAAATCGTCTTCCCCGCAGGGATTTTGCAGTGGCCCTTTTTCGACGCGAAAGCCGACGACGCGTTGAACTATGGAGGCATTGGCGCGGTGATCGGACATGAGATGACCCACGGCTTCGACGACGAAGGCCGAAAATTCGACGCGGAAGGAAATTTGCGGGATTGGTGGACGGCGGACGACGCGAAGAATTTTGAGGCGCGGGCGGAGTGCGTCCAGCACCAGTTCGATAACTATGAAGTCGAGCCCGGGCTGAACGAGAATGGCAAGCTGGTACTGGGCGAAAGCATCGCGGACCTGGGCGGCTTGACTATCGCTTACAAGGCCTTCCAGACAACGCCAGAAGGAAAATCGGACAGGCAAATCGACGGATTTACTCCGGACCAGAGGTTCTTTCTGGCGTGGGCACGGACATGGTCGTCTACCGAGCGGCCGGAATTGGAACGCATGTTAGTGAAGACGAATCCGCATCCGCTGGATCGCTTCCGTGCGATCGCGGCGCCGTCGAATATGGCGGCGTTTACCAGCGCGTTTGATTGCAAGGCGGGCGATCCCATGGTGCGGCCGCCGGATCAGGTTTGCAGAATTTGGTAGGAGGCTCCCCACAGGAACGACCCGGCGGAGATCCGGCGAGTTTTATGCGCGCGCTTCTGCTTTGATTCTTCGCGTGATTTTCTGCTTTTTGTACTCCTCGATGGTCAGCCAAACCACGATCGCATCGAAGAGGGTCAAGCCAGCCAGAAAAACGGAAGGCGCGAAGGTCATGCGGTACAGCTGATAGGCAATAAAAAACATCAAAAGAATAATCAGCGCGGGATATGCCCACATGCGGTTGCACCACAGCGCCACCACCAGGACAACTTTGGCCAATCCGTGCGAGAGCAAATAGAAGAAAATGAAATAGTGGGCGTGAGCCGTGATGGCCTGCGAAGCGTGCAGCAGATGCGACGCCAGAAAAGCATTCGGATTGCGCGAGAGCGCGTGGAACGTCATGAAATCGATGAGCGAATTGATGCGCGTGGGCGTCGCGGTAAGAAAAAGAAGGGCGCCGATGACTTCCAGCAGGCCGTCAATACCTTTAAGGGTGATGCCAGCCTGAAAGCTGCGGTCCAGAAGCGAGTTGCCTTTGAGGAGTTGCATGGATACCTAAGCAGACTAACATAGCGGCCATGGAAGCGGGTCGCGCGCATCGGGGCGCGTTCCGTGAACACGCGCCAACTGGGCCAGTTATTTGGCGTTCGACTGCGGCAGCGAGTAGGTGACCTTGCCGGATTCGTCGAGAAAGTCGATCCTCGCATTGCCGGCGGCGGAGACGCTCAAGCGCAGCCGGGCCTGCCCTTTTGCATCACACAAATAAACCGT
>JASHQB010000371.1 GCA_030037775.1 Candidatus Acidiferrales bacterium | reverse complement strand
CTGCTCTATTTCAAGGTGTACAAGAGCCAGCTCCAGGTGATCGAGCAAGCGCTCGAGACGGCCGGACTGATGCTGGGCACGAGCAAATCCCGCAGCTACTGTCTTGAGATGATCTGTGCCGACTTTCTGGCCGGAGCGAGTCAGGATAACAACGAAGAGGCTCTGTTGCTTTCGATCAATCGAATGTTCGAGCTGCTGCCTCAAGGGATGAAAATGAGCTTCCTCCAAGGGCTGCAGAAGGCTTCGTGACTTCGTTGCGCCCACGGCGGCCGCGCCTGCGTCTGGGTCGAGATGCCTACAACGAACTTCGAAGACGCGTGCTCAAGCGGGACGGGTGGAGATGCCAGAACTGCGGAAACTCAGAAAACCTGCAGACGCATCACATCGAATCAAGAAGCCGGCTGGGAGGCGACCTCATTGAAAACCTGATCACGCTTTGTGTCGACTGCCACAGGGAGGCCCACGTCACTTCGAAACGCCACCGAAGAAAACATCTGACATAGCGCACGATCGTTTTGGCGCATCCTACCCACGCTTGATCGCTACCAGCCAAGCGTCTCAGCTGTCCAAATGACCTCAAATAGCAATCCCCGCCGCGCACGACCTAGGCACGGCGGGGACGCTTAAGCTTCGGAGGAAGCAAGTTGTTTGGGGCCCTTATCCACCCGACAAACGCAACCTTTTACTTCCTACTTCCGAGATCCTAGCTGGTCAAACGACGACGGAACGCTGCGCCCATTCCAAGCAGTCCGGTGCCCAGAAGCAGCAAGCTAGCAGGCTCTGGAGTCGGCGTCTGACCAACGGCGATGTCGACGCTATACGCCGCACCGCTGCTGATCACAAAATGGATTGTCTCGAGCGCACCGTTCGTAAATCCAGGAACGCTCCAGTCGACGTTGGCGGTAATGAGCGTATTGCCACCACCCGAGACCGCCGTGAAGTTCATAATGGTTCCCGTGAGGGTCGGAACGCCACTGGTAGTAGCATCGCTCAGCGAGATTGAACTCGTGGCTGTGTTGAAAGCCAGAGTGAAAGTGTCACCCGCATCACTGCTCGTGCCCACGGGAAGAACCCACGGGCTAGACGTCGTCAGCGAAATCGATGTCGACGAGTAATTTCCTCCCGAACCCTTGGTGACCGTGCCGTTGCAAGCGGCAGTACCGACACATCCGAAGTCCTGCTGCGACGCATTAGCCTGCGGCGCGTACCAAGCCAACGCCAAAAGGCAAAGCGCCGGTATTAGGTATTTGCTGAAAGTCCTGACCATCTGCTCCCTCCTTGAAAGGTCTACCCCCGAAATCCCGCTGAATTGCGTGCACGCTAGGTGCCAAAATCGGAGACTCCGAGAGAATTGCCGGATGGAAATAAGGCGTTTATTTACATATATATACTAGGACACGTGAGGACAATCGAAGACCGCCAAATAGAGGCTCCCGCGTCCAGTTGCATTTCTGTTGGATTTAGTTGCAAGGAATTGCATATCATGGTCCCGGTACCAGACTGCTGGATACGGCGCTCCGTCATACGTTCAAAATGCTCCACAGCGCGTTTGCATGCAGGACCGCCCAGATAAGACTCATCGCAGAAGCAGGCGTAACATCAAGAAAAAGGGCGGTCTCGCTGGGGATGCCAACGAAAACCGCCCGAAAAGCAACGCTGGGCCGAGACTGGCTAGGCGAAGAGCTTACGTCCAAGTCCGCCGATTCCGAGCAAGCCAGTACCGAGCAGGGCGAGCGTTCCCGGTTCCGGAGTGGTAGTACCCGGAGGCGGGAGCGTGCCTTGCGCGTACACGAACAAGTCAACTCCGTTGCCGTAAGTGTCGGTGAC
Organism: Candidatus Acidiferrales bacterium; assembly: GCA_030037775.1. Lineage (GTDB taxonomy): Bacteria > Acidobacteriota > Terriglobia > Acidiferrales > UBA7541 > DAHUXN01. Next base: position 1,181 of record JASHQB010000371.1, on the reverse strand, counting down.
GTCACCGTTTGTGCTCAGCGGCTGGAAGGTCGCGGGATAAGTATGATTAAGATCGACCGAGCCCAGCCAGAAGGTGATCGTGTAGCTGTTACCAACCTTTGTGGCAATCGTCTGAGCGATAGCGTCGTAGGCCTGCGTCGACCCGTCGCACCACTCATAGCTGCCGCTGTACGGTCCTATGCCGTGGCACGAGGTGCCCACCACGCCCGAGTACGCGGCTCCATACATGTTGGTGTCCATCCAGTCCGCCAAGCCACTTTCGAAACCACCATTCAGGACCAGATTTCCCGACGATGTGGTGTTGTCCACCATCGAGACGTTGTCCAAACCGAAATAGCCTGGGTCGTTCCGCATTGCGAAAGTCAGTACCGTGTCTGCGTTGGTCGCCGTGAATGTAACCGAATACATCTGGTAACTGGTGGGTATCGACTCTCCCGTTAGAGCCAGAATCCACCCGGATGGAGGAGGCAAGTTACTCGGGCTCGCAAATACCGGCGTGGCGAAAAGAAACGTCAATATGCCGGCAAGGACTAACCCCTTTTTGGTCATAGATTAACTCCGCTATGGTTTTGATTTGGGCCGAGCGAAGACACACCTTCGCTGCCCATGTCGAGGCAGTTCGATTGCCAAAATGGGAAGGCACATAAGTATTCGTATTTTCAGTCTATTAAGGCATGGATACGAGTCTCAACTGCGCAACGATTTGCGTAAACCGACGCAGATGATGCAATTCCCTTCACATTGAGAGGCACCGTCGCGACCTGAAACATGTCGGATAGAAATGGTTTAGCGGCGGCCTACGATCCCGCGGCCACCATTCATGCTCCGCTCGGGAGTCAAAGTTCCCGCCAAAGGCTCACGCGTGGCAAACCTCGCTTAGCGATGTCCGATTAGCTCAAAGACCTGGACGACGTTACACTTGCGCTACCCAGCGCACCGGAACCGTATGCGAGAAACTAAGAAACCTGATTGGAAAGTGCTGCGGCGCGTGCGTCCGCTGGCGCAAGAACGCTTCTACGAGGGTGTCCTTGCCGAGATCGACCGAGTCTCGCACGATACTGGGCGCAATCTGGTTCGCCAGCCTGGCCTATTGCGAAAGAGCCTTTCGCGCCTGCTCGGCGTCTGCGCTATCCAGTTTCATCTGTAGAGCAGCTTGGAGTTGCGCTTTACCTTCGGCTTTC
>JASHQB010000370.1 GCA_030037775.1 Candidatus Acidiferrales bacterium | reverse complement strand
CAGTGCGTTCCAAAAGGTCGCGTTTCGATCTTGGAAAGGTCGGAGCGATCTCCGAGTTATCCGCAAGGCGACAGCATGACCGTATCCGTATTCAAATCAATCGGGAGCGGGGCAGTGTCCCAACCGCCCCAAAGGGTGAGACTTTCAAGGATGCCGCAGAAGCCTACATGGAAAGCATCGCGCCCCATCTATCCATTTCAACCGTGCGTCAGCGTCATAGCCATCTCAAACGCCATTTGCTTCCGAAGTTTGATGCATCGGGTTTGATGACGCTCGATGTACGAACGCTCCAAAGGTTCTCAACTGAGTTGCTGGCGACGTGTTCACGCAAGACGATTCTCAACATTCTCGGAACCCTGTTCGGGATACTCAGCTATGCGAGGAAATGCGGCTCGCGCATCCCTGACGGAGTTTCCCTTGCGTCACTCACCTTGCCAAGCGATAAAGGTGAAACCGAAACTCCCTATATTCGCAGCGCGGATGCCGCTCGAATCGTTGCACATGCCAAAGAGCCGTACCGAACGATTTTTGCTCTGGCATGGTCAACTGGGTTAAGGGCTGGCGAATTGCTTGGCCTCTCGATTGAAGACTTGGACTTCGAACGAAAGCTGATCTTTCCCCGAAAGCAGGCGGATGACCGCACGCGCTCGCTGCGGGAACTCAAGACCAAGCGGTCTCAATCTCCGGTAGCAATGACTCCCGAAGTAGAAGCGTTGCTACGAAGATATATCGCCACTGCGAAAACGTCCGGACTTCTCTTCCCCAACCGGCGAGGCAGGCCACGGAAGAGGGCCTATGTTGTGAAATTCGGACTCAAGCCAGTGCTCAAGAAACTGGGATTACCTTCAAAGGATGTCGGCCTTCACGCCTTCAGGCATGGCTTGGGAACCGCACTCAGCAACAGCAAAGTGTCGCCCAAGACGGTGCAGCAAATCTTGCGTCACGCTGACATCAAAACCACCTTTCGCTACTATGTTCACGCGGACACGGACGTACAGCGGAAGGCGTTGGAATCCGTCGCGCTAGCTCCAATTGGAACAGATGTTCTGATTGGAACAACCCACGGAGCTAAGTGAAACGAAATGCAGTTGTTTTGGTAGGGGCGGTGGGGATCGAACCCACGACCAACGGCTTAAAAGGCCGCTGCTCTACCACTGAGCTACGCCCCTAAGAAAGAGTCGGAAAATATTAGCGTGTGCTGAGGCCCACCGCAACCCGCACCACTTCGCCAGGCAACGAAACTGGACAAGCTCACGCCTGTCAAAATAGTTTCTGATTCATCCCGTTCGAACAGCGCCCGTACTTTGCATCAAGAAACGAAGCCCCTGTCAGCCGCGGTTAATCGTCGACTGCGCTTCCGCTTCCATTCGTAATCTTTGCGAAGCTTGCCCATATGCTTCTTTAACTGCGTTATGACCTCAGCAAACGCCGCCCGAACGCTGCCCACCGCGTCGCTGCCTTCACCCGTCGCATGCAAAGTGGCCGTAGGAAGGGAGAGATTCAACGATAGCGCGACGCTGTTCTTATGTGGAATGCGCTCGAAGGCGCCATGCAACTGAACCAAGTCCGGAGAGAAGCGCTTCAGAAATTTCTCCAGCCGCTTCGTATTTAGACTTACTTCCTTCTCCATCTGCTCACGCAATTCCACTTGCTTGTAACTGAATGAGGTCTTCAAGGTATCCCTCCTCGATTGAAAAAGCGCGGAAGGAGAAACCATCGAGAGTGCATGGTCGGGCGATAAAAGCATAGCAGCCCGCTCGCGCCGCCGCAACCCGCTCGATTGACAGCCTCATCGGGCGCGCTTACGCTGGAACGGTCAAACACCCGCCGCCAAAGCCCCTATGCAAGGTCACCACGAGACTCGGATCGGGCCCGCAGGATGGTCGTATACCGATTGGGAAGGCATCGTCTATCCGTCGCCGCGCTCACAAGATTTTCACGAGTCCACTTATCTGGCGCAGTTCTTTGACACCGTCGAAATTAATACTTCCTTCTATCAACCGGTCCGTCCGAGACTCGCCGAACAATGGATCAGCCACGTCTCCGCGAATCCTCGCTTTCAATTCACGGCAAAGCTCTGGCAAAAGCTGACCCACGGAACGGATGCCACGGAGGAGGACGCACGAAGCGTTCGAGACGGTTTTGACGTTCTCCGCGATGCCGGCCGCCTAGGAGCCGTACTTTTGCAGTTTCCCTTTTCGTTTCACAACACGGCGGGAAACCTGGCGCGCATTCAGCGCCTGGCCGAACAATTCCGCGATTATCCTCTTGTTGTGGAGGTGCGGCATTCGTCGTGGAACGATGCAGGAATCGAGAGGGTGTTTCGCAGCCACGGCCTCGGCCTTTGCAACATCGACCAGCCCGTAATTGGCCGCTCCGTGCGTCCGAGCGGCGGCGCGACGTCAGAAGTTGGATACGTCCGCCTGCACGGCAGAAGGTACGACACGTGGTTTTCCGACGATCCTGAAGTTCCGCGGCACGAGCGCTACAACTACTTATACAACGTCGAAGAGCTCCGCCCATGGGCCGAACGCATCAAGAGGGTTGCGGCGCGCGCGAAATCCACGTTCGTCATCACCAACAATCACTACGAAGGCAAGGGCGTCGTGAACGCGCTCGACTTGCTCCATCTGCTCGGCCGCTCGAAAGTCAAAGTGCCGGAGCCATTGCGCGAGCACTATCCGCGTCTTGACAAAATCGCCGACGAACCGGCGCAGCAAGGAATGCTGTTCCGTTTCGGCGCAAACCAGCGGTCGTGAAATCCTCAGGACGGCTTTGCGCGGCTGTCGCTTCCGAAAGTCACAGCGGTGGTGTTGCCGCCGCAAATCACCACTCCTACACGCTCGCCTGCCTTGAGTTCATACCGTCCCGACAAGAGCGCGGCGAACGCCGCGGCCCCTCCCGGCTCAGCCACGATCCGCAGAACCTTCCACAGCGCGATCTGCGCCTCTTGGATGGCGTCATCTGTCACCAGAAGCACGCGATTCACATAGCTCTGCGCGAGCGGCAGCATCAATTCACCGACGCGCTTGGGCGCGAGCGAATCGGCGGCGATTCCACCCGCCGGACTATCGACCGGGGCGCCGGCTGCGAGCGCTCGCGTCAGCGTTGGTGCTGCTTCGGGCTCGACCCCGACCACACGGACGCGATTCTCGTACCACGTCGCGACGCCGCCAATCAGCCCGCCACCTCCCACGGCCACCAGCAAGGCATCGAGCCGTGGACATTGTTCCTCGAATTCCAATGCCAGGGTGCCTTGCCCAAGCATCGTCTCCACCTGATCGTAGGCGTGCACTGTCAACGCGCCGCTCTCCGAGGCCCATTTTTCGCTTGCCGCCAGCGCATCTGCGTACCTTTCACCGCCAACTACCAACTCCGCACCGTAGCTCCGGATCCGGTCGATTTTTTCCTGCGAAGCGACGTTCGGCACGAAAATCCGCGCTCGCTTTCCCAACACTTTTGCGGCAAACGCCACTGCCACTCCATGATTGCCGCCCGACGCCGCGACAACCCCAGCCTCGGGAATCTTGCGTGACAGCAGATTCGCAAAAGCGCCGCGCGCTTTGAATGAGCCTGAATGCTGCAGAGACTCTAGCTTTAAGAAAATGTGCGCCGGCGGAAGGCCAAAATCCCTGGCATCAACTTCAATGATCGGCGTTCGGCGAATATAAGGGCGCACGAGGACACTGGTCTCGGTTATCCGTTCCGGATTGACATCTTTGAAAGGCATGGCTTGTATCGCCCCAGCAAGACGCGAACTTAGTCCAGCACGAAAAGCGATTGGCTACAAGTGACAATATGGACTGCTGCCGGAAAGATCCTCAGTATTTCGATTATTTCTTGAAGAGATCCTCAAACGCCTTACGGGCGTCATCGGGGCGGCCAGTGGGCGCAGGCGCTGCGGAAGTGGAAACGCTTGGGTAGTTGACGGGTGAAGTGTCTTTCTCGACGGTCATGCGAAACTCAAAGAACGTACAGTTGTTCTTCGCGTCTTTCCTGGGGATGCGCTCGGGAATCGGCTGCGTACATTCAAACTGCGCGCCCGTGTCGAAATGCACGCATTGTTTGCAGCTGTGCAGTTCAAGCTGGCACTTGGGGCATTGCCCGTTCTTGTCAAACCCCGGAGCTAAGATCGTTCCGCAATTGGAACAGCGCGCGCGCATCACCGTCCCGACCATACGCGGGGTGCGCGGACCCATTTGCTCCTGGCGTGGCTTGGGCTCCGCGGGCCGCTCGCGCTTCTTATCGTCGCGATCGCGCTCGCTATACCCCTTGTGCTTATACTTCCGCTCCATAGATTTCCTCCGGGGGATGATTCATGATACTCCGAAACCAGACAGCAAATTCAACCTTCAGCTAGCCTGCTGGAAAGGACCTCGCGACAAACAAATCACACACTTCCTCTTTGAAATAAAACCGAATGGATCCGCCGAATCGATCGTAAGCTCTTTCGCGCAGCTTGTCGCAGCGCGTTGCGTTGGGAAATCCAGAGGTTTCTCGTAACAGGACCGGTTCGCGTTCTCACCCCTGTATACAGCCAACCACCCGCCAGGGCAAGCCCGAAAATAATCCCGATGCTTTGCGTGGGCAATGGTCCGAGTTCCGACAGTTCTAGTCCCTCGCCCACGAGCGGCAAAAACCCTCCGCTGGCAAGTCCGGAACCAGGAACCTCCGCGGCGATCCCGCAAACTCCAGAAGGGCTTCCGCCGCGAGGTATCCGCTACGAACAGCGCCTTCCATGGTCGATGGCCATCCGGTGCGTGTCCAATCTCCCGCGAGGAAAAATCCAACGAGCTCCGTCCGCTGCGCCGGTCGCCACGTGTCCGAGCCCGGACGCGGCGAGAACGTAGCGTGAACCTCCTTGACGACGTTCGCTTTGTGCAATTGCGCTCCCCGCGTCGCAGGCAGAACTTCGCTTAATTCTCTGATGCAAAGATCGATGATTTCTTGCCGCGTCTTTGGAATCAGTTCATACGAGGCGCTGATCACCAACTGAAGGTATTGGCCTGCGTCCTTTCGACTCCCGGCGCCCGCATCGTACAACAGGCTCTTGTTGAAGATCCACTGCACTGTGTGGTCGAGCAATGTCAAGAAAGGTTTGTCGAGCACTTGCCTGTCGTACCACAAATGCACACCCGTTATCGGTGACGTCTGCAGGCATTTCAAATTGGCAAACGGCGAATTGCTCGCGCTCAATTCTTCCGGCAGCAGTTCGAGCAGCTCGTCGTGTGGTACGGCGGCGATGCACGCGTCCGCTCGCACTTCGCCCCCATTATCCAGCACAATCGCCTGGAACTTTCCTTCTACAAATCGAAGTTTTCTCACTACAGCGCGTGAGTGAATCTCGCCGGCGCGACTCTCAATGCCCCGCCGGCATTCGGCATACAGTTCCCCGAGCGGCACCGATGGGATTCCCAGAATGTATCCCTTGCGATTCCGCAGAAACCCTTTCCAGAAAACGTCAATCCCGTAACGCGCATCGGTCAAATGCAACTCCTCGTCGAGCGCGCTGACCAGAACCACGCGCCAGAAGCGATGGATCGCCGCTTCCGTTTGTCCGCTATGCTGAAGCCATTCCAGCATTGTCATCCCGGCCTTAGTTTCCCCATGCCCTCCGGAACGGGCAATGCTGAGCAGCGCTTTCGCAATCCCCCGCTTGTCGCGCAACTTTAGTGCGCCAAATCGCCAGAACGACAAGCTCGTGTGAAACGGAGGAGGCAGTGCCGATCCATGGATCGAACTGACGCGCCCCGCTCCGTCCGCAAAAAACAGCCGGTCATAATGCCGAATCTTCGAAGCCGCGCCCGTTCGTTGGTAAAAATCTGCCAGGTTGGTACAACAGCCGAGCGTCACATGCTGGCAATTATCGATCTGACTCCCGTCAGGCAAGGCGTACGACGTCGCGCGGCCGCCCAAGTAAGGCCGCTTCTCAAACAACTGCACGCGAATTCCCGCGTCAGCGAGCGCCGTGGCTGCCGACAGCCCCGCCAGCCCGCCGCCAATCACGACCGTGCTCTCGCAACTCATTCTCTGCCTTGAACCACCTCATGCGCGCTCGCAGCAGAACCCATATCTTTTCTGCCGTCGAGAGCCGTGCTGGCTCACCGAAGAAAATCGCAGCGCCCCGTTCGTCGATTTTCTCCAGGATTCCAGAATAAATCCGCGCCATGGCCCACAGCGCTGCGCGGCTGTCCGCGCTCACCATCGGCAGCAGCTTCCCGCCTTCATGGTAAAACTGCCAGGCTCGCTCCGCTTCAAAGCGAAGCAGTTCTGCGGCGCCTGGGCTGGCGCCGCCCTCCTTGAATTCCCACACATCGCAGCCAAATTTGACCAAATCCTCGCGCGGCAGGTAGATGCGTTCCATCGCGTAGTCGCCACGCACATCGCGGAGAATATTCGTCAGCTGAAATGCAATTCCCAGCTTTTCGGCCAGCTCCGGGGCCTGCGGATCCGTGAACCCAAAAACATAGAGGCAGCACAATCCCACCGCGCCAGCCACGTGATAGCAGTACTTCCTCAAATCCTCGAACGTTTCGTACGAGGAAATCGTCAAATCCATTTCCGCGCCGGAAATCAAATCGTGCAGATACCGCGGCGGAATCCTGAACCGCGAAACCGTATCCCGCAGCGCCGTCCAGACAGGCTCCTTTGCATCCGTCCCGGCGAGCGCGCCGTCCATTTCTGCGCGAAGTTCGCCAAGCCTCCTGCGCTTTTCTTCCAGCGCGCCCGGCTCATCGGAAATATCGTCCACGCCCCGCATAAAAGTGTACAGCGCGCAGAGCGCGTCGCGCTTTGCGTCCGGGAGCAGCACGAACCCGTAGTAGAAATTGCGCGCCGCAGTCCGCGCGATTTTGCGGCAATGGAGGTAGGCGGCGGCGACCGCAGCGTCAGGCATGTCGGCCGGCGAGTGAAGTGCTTTCCGGCTTCTGGCCGTCATCATGGCGAGATCGAAACGAAGATGCAACCCGCGAAATCATCGCCCGCCCCAGCAAACGCGCTTGCACCCGCCGGTCGAGCGCCGGTCGGCGATTCAACGTATCGTAGCCGATCGCCTCAATGGCGTCGAGCACCGCGCAACCGCCGCGGCTGAACAGCTCCACGTCGACGCGAAATTCTCGTGAAATGCGGCTCGCCAGCGGCGCGCCAGTCGCAAACAGCCTGCGCGTACGGCTGATCAAATCCTTCATCAGATTGACGTAGCGGGCGTCGAACCTTTTCTCTGTGATGTCCTCTTCCTTCACGCCGTGCGCCCCCGCCAGTTCCAGCGGAATGTAAATGCGCCCTTTCTCCAGGTCCCGCCCCACGTCCTGCCAGAAATTTGCGAGCTGCAACGCCGTGCATGTGGCGTCGGACAGCGCCTGCCGCTCCCCATCGCGATACCCCATCAAGTATAGAACCAGCCGCCCCACCGGATTCGCAGAATAGCGGCAATAGCCGGCCACATCGTCCCACGTCGCATACCGATGGATTTTCTGATCCTGACGGAACGCAATCAGCAAATCGCGAAACGGCTCCATGGGAATATCCAGCCGCCGCGCCGTTTCCCCAACGGCAATCAGCACAGGATGTGTCGCCCCGCCCCGATAGGCTCGCTGTAACTCTGCGTCCCATTCATCGAGTAGCTCTAATGCATGCTTGCTGTCTGGAATTTCATCCCCTAGGTCGTCGGCCCAGCGGCAGTACGCGTACACATTGTAGAAGTGCTGATGCAGACGCGACGGCAGCAGCCACGATACAACCCTGAAGTTCTCGTAATGATGCGTCGCCAGCCAGTGGGTGTACCGCTCGGCTTCGGAAAGCGAGCAACCGTCAGCAGGCAAATGCTTGGCGATTTCCAATTCGTTTCGTCCGAGCATCGAGCCCGTCACATCAAGCCCAGGGATTCACTGCGGTTTTCAAATCGCTATGGCCACGCTTCATATCTTCAAAGGCTCGCGGCAATTCGGTAAGCGGAATCTCTCCGGTGACGAAGTCACTGGCGCGCACGTCCCCGCGCGCGATGGTTTCCAGCGCTTCGCGAATGAAACGCGGCGTGTGGTGGAACGTCGCCTTGATGGTGATCTCTGAATAGTGCAGCAAGGCCGGATCGAACTGCACGTGCGTCCCATGCGGGCATCCGCCGAACAGATTCACTCTTCCGCCCTTCCTCACCATTTGCATGGCCCACTGCCAGGTCGCTGCCGAGCCCACGGCCTCCACCACTGCGTCGGCTCCGCGGCCGCCCTCCGTCAACTCCCGAACCATCGCCACCGGCGAATCCATCGTCGAAACATCGAATGCCGCATACGCTCCCAGCCGCTCCGCCGCCTCAATTTGGTTCTTCCGCTTGCCCAGCGCGATCACGCGAACATCTTTTGCCGACAGTGCACGAATGAACTTCAATCCGATCGGCCCGCATCCCACAATCACCGCCGTGTCCCCCGCGCGAATCTCCGTTTCATGAATGCCGCGCAGGACACACGCTAGCGGCTCGACCATCGCCGCGTCGCGATAGCTGACGTTCTCCGGAATTTCCAGCAGGTTCTGCCGCACGATGCGCGCGGGTATTCTCACGTATTCCGCGTACGCGCCGTTATTGAAGAGCAGATCGTCGCAGAGGTTCGGCTGCTCCTTCCGGCAATATAAGCAGAGCCCGCAAGGGGCCGAATTCGCGGGCACCACGCGCATGCCCGCTCGAATCGTATTGCTAACCGCGGAGCCCGTTTCTTCGACCACGCCCGCCAGTTCATGTCCAAAGATCGCGGGCGGCTGAATCATTCGAGGATGCGAGCCCTGCTTCCAGACTTTCAAATCCGTTCCGCACGTCAGCGCCACCTGCACGCGGACCAACACTTCGTCCTCGCCTACTTGCGGAATGCCGACGCGTTCAATCCTCAAATCCTCGCGGCCGTAAAGAACAGCCGCGGTCATCACGCCGTCGGGCTGCGCCTTCCGGCCCGTATTCGTATCCGTTTTTATGTCTGTCTTCGTGCCCATGTTCATGAATGTGTAATCACAACCTTCAGTGTATTCGCATTTGGCTTGGCCGCAAGCTCCAGCGCCTCGGCGATCCGCTCCGTCGAGAAACGGTCGGAAACCAGCTCGGCCAAGGGCAGCCGGCGCTCGAACACGATTCGAGCATACTCCTCTTGCTCCGTTATCGACGCACTATAACTGCCGAGAATTTCCTTCTCTTCAATGCCCACCGCCGCAGCCGGAAATTCGATCTTCAAGACCGGATCATTGTGGGCGAACAACAATACCCGACCTCCTGCCCGGGCCATATTCAAACCGTCCGTCACGAGTCTGGGTTGCGGCGCCGCCAATAACACCACGTCCGCACCTCGCCCGTTTGTTCTTTCACGGATTTCCTTAGCTATATCATCCGATGCCGGGTCGAATGAAGCGGTTGCGCCTAAACGCAGACTCGCCGCTCGCCGCGCGGCCAGTGGATCGGTCGTAAGCACTTCCGCTCCCTTGAGTTTGCACAAGCCCGTCAGCAGCATTCCGATCGGCCCTTGCCCGATCACCAGGGCGACTTCGCCCTCCGCGACTCGCGCTTTCCACACGGCCTTTGCCGCCACGTTCACCGGCTCGATAAACGTGGCCTCTTCAAAGCTAATCCCCGGAGGAATCGCCAGCATCCCGCGCTCCACAATCCACGGCATCGCCCGAACGTACTGCGCGAAACCTCCGCCATTGGGTGTAAAGCCTGCCGTGAGCCCCACCTTCTTGTACTGTGCGCACTGCGAAAAAAGTTTTCGCTCGCAGTAAAAGCACTTCTCGCACGGCACATGGTGGAAGCTTACCACCCGGTCGCCCGGCCGGAATTTGCGAACGCCGCGGCCCGTTTCCACAACCGTACCCGCAAGCTCATGCCCGAAAATCTGCGGAGGATCCACGAAGCCGTGCGCGATCTTCTTGATGTCCGTGCCGCAAATCCCGCATGCCGCAACGCGGAACAGCACCTCCCCTTCGCCGATCTGCGGAACCGGAACCTCTTCGCACACCACCGTTCCCTTGCCGCGATAAACCCCCGCCAGCATTTTCTCGGCACCCGTGCTTGCCGCAGAATTGGACGCAACCGCCGCCGTCGAGCTCATGCCCTTCGCGCCTCGGCCATTTCCACAATGTTGCCCGAACTCGTCGCTAATCCCGTCACGTACCGCTCCAGAAATTCCGCAAGCTTCAGCGACGCGGCCTTGCTCTGCCGTCCCAATCGCATCAGCGCCGGCAATTTGTGCGGCGCGCGCGCAACGGCCCGCGCCATTTTCGCCTTGTTCACCTCGCCGCTTTCATCCAGGACATCGCCGAAATTCATGGGCAAATCCTCATCCGCTTCATCGCTAATCGCACGAACCGCAATCGCCGGAATATTCACGGCACCCGCCTCCATCGCCACGGCAAAACTCTCCATCTCCACCGCTCCCGCCATGTTTCCCAACCGCTTCTTCCCTTCTACCGACAAAATCATCGCTGAAGAAGTTAGCAGCCTGTCGATGAGGATAGCCCCGCACGCCTGAGCGCGACTGAGCAAGCTGGCATCCACGCTGACCGTGCGGCTGCTCTCCAGCTCCATAATATCCCGAGCCGCGAGAACTTGCCCGACTCGATATTCCGCGCGCAGACTACCCGCTAATCCCGCCGTAATGCAAAGATCCGGACGCCATTCGAGCGCCGCATTCGCAACACTCTTCGCACGCGCCCCCCCCACGCCCGTCAGCACCGCCCGCACCTGCGCTTCGTCAAATCTGCCTTCATATCCACCGTGGGGACTATCGGCGGTCTTCGCGAACCGATGCAGGCGTTTCCATGGCGCGAATTCCAAATCCAAGGCGAACGTAATCAGGATCCTCAACTCACGCCTCAAGCGGCCGAAGCCCGAGCGATAGGTGCGAGTTCTGGGATTCGTGCGTAGGCATTCTCGCCGTACCATCGCACCGCGCGCTCCAGCGCCGCTTCCACCGGCGTGGATTCATATCCCAGTTCCTTGCGCGCCTTCGCGTCGTTCACAAACATCTTGTGCCGCGCAATGCGAACTCCTTCCGCTGGAATGCGCGGCTCGCGACCCATCACGCGTGAAAATGCCGCATCGGCATACGCCGCCACCAGCGCCACTGCGTGAGGAATTTGACGCGTCGGAGCCGGCAATCCAGTGATCTTCGCCAGCGCATCCAGCAATTCCTTGAGCGTCATGTTTTTCCCGCCCAGCAGGTACCGTTCCCCCACCTTGCCTCGCGCCGCCGCAAGCAGATGTCCGCGCGCCACGTCTTCCACCGCGACGAAATTCAATCCCGTATCCACGTACGCCGGCATGCGTCCCAGCAGAAAATCCAGAACAATTCTGCCCGTCGGCGTTGGCTTCCAATCGCCCGGACCCACCGGAGCCGTCGGATTGACGATGACCACCGGCAAGCCCTCGTGCGCCGCTCGTAAAGCTTCCTGCTCCGCAATCAGCTTCGATTTCTTGTAATTCCCTACCATTTCATCCACGGAGGCACGGTTCGTCTCATCTGGCAAGCTCGACCCGCGTGTTACCGCGATGGTCGCCACTGTGCTGGTATAGACGAACTTTTCCACCCGCGCACGCAGCGCCGCCGCGAGCAGATTTTTCGTCCCAGTCACATTGTTCTCGTAGATTTCCTGCGGGCGCTTCGCCCATAACCGGTAATCTGCGGCCACGTGATAAACGCGCCGCACGCCTCGCAACGCTCGGTCGAGCGAGGCCTCGTCGCGAAGATCGCCTTCCACCCACTCCGCGGCGACGCCATCTAGCGCTTGCCGGCGGCTATTCGCACGCGCCAACGCACGCACCGGTTCGCCTGCGGCGACCAGTTCTCGGGCCACATGCGACCCGACGAACCCAGTCGCCCCAGTTACCAGCGTTGTCATAGGATCCGGAAAGCCTCTTCCTTTTGTGGAGCTTGCTCTATTGGCAAGTTCGTCGCCTGGGAATCAAAGTGCGCGGTGTGCCCATTCCCGTTGCCGTTTCCATTTCGCTTTGCGGCATCGCCATTCCTACCGCCTTTGCGCCCGCCCATTCTTCCGGAGACCTGCCACTGCAGCATTTTCCAGGTATCTCCAAACTTGCTGTTCCCGCCCAGCACCGCGGAAGCCTCATACCCCGACTGCACCATACAATTCTCGCAACGCGGGTCGCGTCCATAGCCGTACTTTTCCCACGGCGTGTTGTTGATCAACTCCCCGAATGTTTTGTGGTGCTCGTCGGTCATCAAATAGCACGGGCCTTTCCAGCCGCGTGGATTGTAGGTAGGATTGCCCCACGCCGTGCACATGAGCTCGCGCTCGCCACGCAGAAACTCCATATAAATCGGCGAGGTGATCACGTTGAACTGCTCCAGCAGCCTGCTGGCGCGCCGGAACTTTTCGTTCACGTCCTGCCGCGACATGAAAATGTCCTTGGTCTGCACCGACGCGTACGAATACGCCGGCGAAAGCATGTTTCCGTCCACACCCAGCGTGCGCAGATAATCGAAAAGCTCGGCAATCTCCTCGATGTCCGTCTCTTTGTATACCGTCGTGTTCGAGCACACCAAGAATCCGGCCGCCTTTGCCGCCTTGATTCCGGCAATCGCCTCGCGAAACACGCCGTCACGCTCCACGCACAAATCGTGGGTCTTCTCCAGGCCGTCCAGGTGCACATTGAAGAAAAACCGCGACGTCGGCGTAAACTCATGCAGCCGCTTGCGAATGAACATCCCGTTCGTGCACAAATAAATATTCTTCTTGCGCGCCAGAATTTCCTTCGTCAACCGCCCAATTTCCGGATAAATCAGCGGCTCTCCGCCGCAGATCGAAACGATGGGCGCGCCGCAATCCTCCAGCGCCGCGATGCACTGCTCCACGGTCAGCAGTTCATTGATGGTCGGCTTGTATTCGCGAATGCGCCCGCATCCCGTGCACGTCAAATTGCAAGCATGCAACGGCTCCAGCATCATCACCAGCGGAAACTTCTTTTCGCCCCGAATCGTCTTTCCCGCCAGGTATTTCGTCAGGTTGGCGGTCAAGCTCAGCGGAAACCTCATCGTTTACCCCCGTCCGTTTCGATACTTGAATTGATTCGGATCGAATTGAAAAGTTTGTGGTGTTGCTTTGATCCCATTCTGCATGTTGCGGTACCGCGCCAGCGCGTACAACGGAAACGAATTTCTGTACAGATGATACTTCAAATAAAAGACGCGCGGAAATCCTGTTCCCGTAAACTCGTCTTCGTCCCACGAGCCATCCTCGCCCTGATGCTCCGTCAGCCAAGCCACGGCACGTGACACGGCAGCGTCGTCTGGGCCCACCGTTGCCAACAGGCCAATCAATCCCCACGCCGTTTGGGACGCCGTGCTCTTCCCGATTCCCTTCAGCTTCGGGTCGTTATAAGACTTGCACGATTCACCGAATCCGCCATCCGCGTTCTGCACGCTCTTCAACCAGTCCACCGCTCGCCGGCATTCCACGCTGTCATTGCAGCCAATCGCTTCCATTGCCCGCAGCACACCGCTCGTACCATACACGTAATTCACGCCCCAGCGCCCATACCACGCGCCTTCCGGCGTCTGCTCGCGCCGCAGGTACGCAAGCGCCTTCTGAACGGCAGGATGTGAGGAGCTCCACCCAAAATTCCCGAGGCATTCGATCGAGCGCGCCGCCACGTCCGCTGAAGAGGGATCGATCATCGCGTTGTGGTCCGCAAACGGAATGTTGGTCAGCAATTTCTTATCATTGTCGCGGTCAAACGCACCCCAGCCGCCATCGCGATTCTGCATGCTCAATACCCACGCGAGCCCGCGCCGAACCCCTTGCTCGAAACGATGCGCATCGGTGTGCACCGCGCGCTGCAGCGCCATCAGCACAAACGCCGTGTCGTCCACGTCGGGGAAAAAGTCATTTCGAAATTCAAACGCCCATCCACCCGGCGCAGCATCCTTGTTTTTGACCTGCCAGTCGCCCGGGCCGAGAATTTGATGATCGACCAGCCATTCTGCCGCTCTCTTTAGCCCTGGATGCGACGCTTCGACCCCGGCCTCCTCGAGCGACACCATCGCAATTGCCGTGTCCCACACCGGCGAGATGCAAGGCTGCATCCGCAGCGTGTCGTCTTCTTCGATCTCATAAGCATTGATCCAGCCAAGTTCCCGTCGAACCAAGGGATCGCCGGGCACAGCTCCTACCGCGAGCATGGCATAAATGGAATTCGCCATCGCCGGAATAATCGTCGCAAGCCCCTCGCTCCGTTCGATATGCTCAAAGAGCCACCGTTTCGCCTCGGCGATCGCGCGTTGCCGAAACGGCTTCCACGGCAGCCGCTCATGCAGCTTGAGGGTTCGGTCGATGGCCAGGAAAATGTTCCGCCACGATATGACCTTGGGACTCCAGGCAAATGCCGCCTTGGCGTTGGCGCGATTCGCAAACAGCTCGTCCACACCCGAGAAGGTCGGCCTCCGCCAGTCCGGCTTGAGCGCGTAAATGATCGACAGCGGGACAATGATGGCGCGCGTCCACGACGACATATCGTACAAATTCACAAACATCCATTGCGGCAGCAGCAGCAGCTCAGGAGGTATCGCCGGCGCCAAGTCCCAACCGATGGCTCCGATCATCGCCAGGTAAAACCGCACGTACGAATTCGTCCGCTCCAGGCCCCCCAGCTCGTGAATTCTTTTCCGCGCGTGTTCCATGTGCGGCGCGTTCGGCAAATCCCCCGCAATCTTCAAAGCGAAGTACGCTTTAACCGAGGTGCTTAATTCTGCCGGGCCGCCGGGATAAATGTTCCAACCGCCATCCGCTTGTTGCTTTTTCCGGATATAGTTGGCGAACCTCCGCACTCGCGGGTTCTGCACGTCTTGCAGGATGTGATGCAATAAAATGCAGTCCGACTCGAGCGTGGTGTCCGCCTCCAGTTCACCCCACCAATACCCATCGGAGAATTGTAAGGAAAGCAAATGCTGCACTGCCCGCTGCACCGCCGCGTCCAAACGGGAATCGACTCTGGCGACTGGCACACGAGCCCTTTGGGTGGCTGTGCCCGTCGATGTTCGGATTTCTTGCATTTCCGCGCTATCTGGCGTCAATCCTGCCCCTCTAGCTTGGACTTGTAAATTCTTGCACCTTGGTTCGAACAGAGAAGTCGCACCTGCACGGCAACACGGAACCCCAAGAGCCGGCTCAAGCCGCGGAAGTGCACCCTAAAATACTAATTATCAGAGTCTTACGCTTTTTGGTCAACACAAAAAGTGTACCAAATTCTACCCGTAAGTCCTAAGAATTACTGTGCTTATGCCTCTTGTCATCGGCATAAACGTACGCCCCTGCCGATTCGATCGCCTGCGTGACTTTTGATGCCGAAACCATGCCCGAGGCTTACTCGGTCCTTTCTTCCATTTTCCGTAGGCGCTCTGCGAGCTCGGGCAGCCGCTCGAACCACGCATACTGCTTTTTGAATCTCGCGAGCGGTCGCGCGGGAGTTCCCCACACTGTCTCTCCTGCACGAATTTTCTTGCCTGTTGGGATTCCCGCTTGTGCTCCGACGATGCTGCCGCTTTCGATTGTGCAATGATCCGCAACGCCTACCTGGCCACCGATAACCACATGATCTCCAATCTCGCTACTGCCGGAGATTCCCGTCTGCGCCGCGATGATCGTATGCTCGCCGATGCAAACGTTATGCGCGACGTGCACCATATTGTCGAGCTTCACGCCGCGCTCGATACGCGTTTTGCCGAGCGAACCGCGCGCAATCGTCGCATTGCTTCCAATCTCCACATCGTCTCCAATTTCCACCGTTCCCGCCTGCGGAAACTTGACATACTCGCCTTCGCCATACACGTATCCAAATCCGTCCCCGCCGATCACCGCGCCGGAATGCACCACGACACGACTCCCGAACTTTGCCCCTGCGTAAACATTCACGCGAGGAAACAGCCGGCAGGATTCTCCAATTCTCACTCCGCGCCCGATAAAACAGAACGCGCCAATCTCCGTATTCGCGCCGATCTCCACGTCTGCTTCGATCACCACATACGGGCCAATCGACACGCCGCTTGCCAACTTCGCGGTAACATCCACTAGCGCCGTCGCATGACGCCCCGCCGCGATCGGCGCCGCTTCCCGCAATCGCCCCGCCGCCTTAGCGAACGCAAGCTTCGGTTGCCCCACCGTCAGCGTGGTCTTGCTTTTCAGCGCCACGCCTTCCGCCACGATCACACATCGCGCCCTCGACGCTTCCGCCCGTTCTCTGTGTTTCGTCGCGTCCATATAAATCAAATCCTCGCTGCCCGCGTCTTCCGGTGCCGCGATCCCTGAGATCAATGCGCTGCCGTCCCCGTCGATTCTCGCGCCCAAGAACTTCGCGAGCTCGTCAGCCGTTGTTTTTTTCATTTCGTCTCTCCAGCCTGTAAAAAGCCTCTGCCCTGCTCGCTTACTCCGGATACAACGAAGGCTCACCCGGCGGACGATTCTTCCATCGCTTGTGTACCCAAAGCCACTGTTCCGGATGTGCGCGGACATAATTCTCGATCACTTTGTTGCACCGCGCCGTGTTTTCGCGGATATCCCCGGCCTCATCTTCCGTGCGACGCATCGCCACCGCCGGCTCAAACCGCAGCCGGTACTTGCGCATAGCGTCGTCCCAGAACAAAAATCCGGGGACCACCGCAGCGCCGGTATGGCGCGCCATGCGTACCAGTCCCGTCGTCGTCGCCGCGGGAATGCCGAAAAAATCCGCGAACACACCTTCCTCCACCGACGTGTTCTGGTCCGCCAGAACTCCCACCGTCCCTCCATTGTGCAGCGCGCGCAGTATCGCCCGCGCCGAATTGTTCTTCTCGATCGGTCGATTGCCCGATAGGCATCGGTAAGAATCGATCAGCCGGTTCACCCGATCGTTGTCGATGGGCCGCGCCAGAAAGGAAAGCGGATGACCGTAAAGCGCCTGCGCGAACGGCGCAAGCTCCCATGCGCTCATGTGTCCGGTCAAAAAGATTACGCCCTTTCCCCGCTGCCGTGCCGCGTCAAAATTCTCGAAACCCTCTAGCACGACCAACTTCTCGATATTCTCTCGCGACAGCTCCGGAAAGTGGGCAAACTCTGCCGCCATCCATCCCAGATTTCGCGTCATTCGACGAATCACTTCTCGACGCTTCCGATCCGTCCAATCAGGAAAAGCCAGCCGCAGATTCATCATCGCCGTACGTCGCAATCGTGGGAAAAACCACAGCAGCATCCTCGCGACCATCGCCGCAAAAGCGCGCGCCGCCGGCCGCGGCAAAATTCCCAAGAACTTCAGGATCGCCCGCGCCGCCATATACTCGCACCATTCCCGCATCGCGCGTCATTCTGGCACAGTCGTTTTCCTTGAACCAGTGCGCATGTAGCTCCCCGCTCATCTCTGATATACACTTCGACGCCGTGGCTCACGAACATCGCGCCTCCTATCGCCTTCTCACCGCTCTCTGCATCGCCGCCGTCCTGCTCATCTGTCTGTTCAGCGGCCTCTCCTCCGTCGGCTTGATTGGCCCTGACGAGCCTCGCTACGCCTGGATCGCTCAACACATGGCCAGCTCCGGCGACTGGCTCACCCCAAAACTCTACGGCCAGCCCTGGTTTGAAAAACCCGTTCTTTACTATTGGGCTGCCGCCACCGGCTTCAAATTTTTGCGCTCTTCCGAATATGCGGCCCGCTTGCCCTCCGCGTTCGCGGCTCTGGTTGCGGCCTTCTCGATGGCCGCGCTCGCCTTCTGGCGCTACGGCTCTCGCACCGCTCGCGCCGTTCTGTTGATTTTTCCCAGCTCCGTCGGCGTCATCGCCTTCGCACGCGCGGCTGGACCGGACATGCTCTTCGCCGCCGCTCTGTCCCTTGCGCTGTTCTCCACCGCCAGCATTCTCGAAAAGCGCGGCGCATTCGGGATAGATCCCCTGGCCCGAACGCGCAATGACCATGTCGATTTGGTCCTTCTAGGCATCTGGCTCGGCGTCGCCACATTAGCAAAGGGCCCGGCAGGGCTGATTCTCGCCGGGGGCAGTGTTCTGCTTTGGGCCACCGCCACGAAAAATCTGAAGCGCGCATTTCGCATGCTGCATCCCCTCGTGCTTTTGTCCTTCGCCGCCGTCGCGCTCCCTTGGTACATTCTTTGCGCGCGCGCGAACCCGAATTTCTTCCACGTTTTCATCATCGAGCACAATTTCCAGCGCTATCTCACTCCTGTCTTCCAGCATCGCCAGCCCTTTTGGTTCTTCGGCCCCATTATTTTGCTGGGACTCTTGCCGTGGTCCGCTCTTCTCGTCGGCGCGGCTTTTGACGGTGGTCGCATCCTTCGCGACGGCTCCTGGCGCTCATCCCCGGGATTTTTCATCGCCTGCTGGGCAATTTTCCCCACAATATTTTTCAGCTTTTCGCAGTCCAAACTCCCCGAATACATCCTACCCGTTTTTCCTCCATTGGCTGTCTTGCTGGCTCATTCCTTGGTCCACGCGATGGACCACGCCCCTCGGAAAGCCCAGTGGCTGGGAGTGGCCACTGGAACTATGTGGGTCGCCCTGGGCGTGGCCGGCGCCGTCGCTTTTCATCGCCTGCCGGTCTACGCGCCGCTATATCACTCCGAGGTCAGCAACCTCGCCGTTTCGTCCCTGCTCATCGGCATCTCTGCGGGCCTCGCTATCGAGTTACTCAGCCTCTGGCGAAAACTGTGGCTCGTCCTGGCGTTCACCGCGCTCGTCTCCGCCTGCGCAGTCCTCGCCGCAAACCTTCGCGTCTTACCACAGCTCGACCCATTTTTCTCCTCCCGCCCGCTCGCTCGCGACATTCGCTCCACGGTTCCTCCGCCCTCCAACATTTATTCCGTCGGAGACATCAACCGGACCTGCGATTACGGCCTACGCTTCTATCTCGATCGCTCCTCGCTTCCGCGATTCAATCCGCAACTTCCCGGCGAAAGCTATGTTCTGGTCAGCCCGGGCGGCGACATGGAATTGAACGACAGGAACATCGTTCACCGGATGATCGTCGCACGCTTCTTGCCGTACTGTTGGGTCGAATCCTTGCAGCCGAAAACACCAAACTAGCGGGTTTACTGCGCGGGCTGGCCCGACGGCGGGAGACTTTGCAGGAAAAAGCTGACGATATGGTCTTCGTACGTGCGTCGCCCTTCATCGCTCATTTCAGAATACGCCATGGAATTCACAACTTGGTCCTTTGGCGGCGGAGCGATTTGATACATGCGCAAGGTCGACTCATCTAATTCCTGCTTGTCGGTGGCTTCAATGAACAATTTCGGAATCCCTTGCAGCCGTACCAGCGACGTCCTCGCTGGCGCCACCGTGCGGTAGTCGTAGTTCAGCATGCGAAATCCGAACAAACAAAATGCTTTTACCAATGGCAGCCCGCCCAAGCCGGTGTGCCCCACTTGCGCCATCAAAAAATCCGATGGCTGGTCGTAAACGGAATCCAGGGCAAGCGACTGGATGTGTGGCTCCTGCCCTGCCGCCGCAAGCGCCGCATAAGCCCCTAAATCCGTCCCCCAAATACCAAAGCGCGTGCGGTCAATGTCGTCGCGTTGCTCCAGACCGTGAATCGCCGCTAGAAGTTGCACCGTTTCGCCGTAGCCAAGCGCTGTCCTGCCGGAAACCGAGCCGTGTCCCGTAAAGTCGAACAAGAAAACATTGAATTGATGTTCTTGCAGGGCCGTCACCAGCGTCAAGATGTCCGCGCGTTGCGACCCATATCCATGGCACAGAACAATTGTTGGCGCGTGCAGCAATCCCGGGAAAAACCACCCCTCGCGGCTACCCGCACCAGGAATGTCAAAGTTGTAGGTTGTGGGATGCCCCATCAGCAGCGTCACGTCGACGTTTGCAGGGCTCCGGGGAGGCGATAGGATTTGATACAGCAAGTACCCCGAAATCGTCGCTTCCGCGAGGAACAAAAACAACGCCAGCGCCAGGAACATCCCCGCGATGCGTGCGACGCGCGCCAACGCGCGCCTAAATTTCGTCACAAAACTCATGCGACGCCGGGATCTCGTTTCATTTCGCCGCGCAGTTTAGCACAATTTATCAGGACATCTTCCGCGACGCCTCCTTTGGTTGATACTTCTGGTTAGTAACTGTTTCTATGCATGCTTCGGAGGTGCCCACAACTTTCGCGCGTCCTGTGCAATTTGCCACGCGCATTTGTCCGCGCAGCCCAGCCGAAGCTATAATTGATTCCATTCGAGGCCAGATAGAAGGCTATGCAGATTCTGGATCTGCGGCAGGTTCAATCGCGTGGTTTGCAGCCCCTGTTCCAGGAGGAGGCGGACCACTGGCGCAAAGAGCTCTATTGGGATTATCGCCCCTCACAGCATCTCATCCGCAAATTCATCGACTCGCGTTCACTCGCCGGCTACGTTGCCTTGGAAGGAAAGCAACCGATCGGCTATGGCTTCTACGTATTCGAGGATCAGAAGGGCCTGATTGGCGGCCTCTTCGCCTCTTCGCAATTTGACCATGTCGAAGTCGGCAAAAAAATCCTGCTGGAAATGTTCGATGCCCTCCGCGCCACGCCTTTCATCGAGCGCATCGAGGCTCAATTGATGCCCTTCGGTGTCTCCTTGGACGGCGTTCTCCAGGAACAGAAGTTCCGCCTTCGCCGCAGGCAGTTCATGCTCCTCAACCTGCCCGCCGCCCCGCCCTTTCGCGCTCAAGCCCAGAACGGCCTGCGCTTAGAGGCCTGGACGGATAAGTGTTTGGAGCCCTGCGCGCGCTTGATCCAGCACGCCTACACCGATCACGTCGACAGCGAAATCAACGATCAGTATCGCACCGA
Source organism: Candidatus Acidiferrales bacterium (assembly GCA_030037775.1). Lineage (GTDB taxonomy): Bacteria > Acidobacteriota > Terriglobia > Acidiferrales > UBA7541 > DAHUXN01. The sequence goes on along the minus strand of JASHQB010000370.1, from coordinate 15,286 downwards.
AGTGGGCGCAACCAAATTCCTCCGCAACATCGTGCTTCTCCCCGGCTGCGGCCAGTTCTGTCCAGAAGCCTCTTTCGTCGTGCGCCCGGGCCCCTCGGAAACGCCCATCGCCATGGTTCTCACCTCCACGGTCGCGCCCGGCATCGGACACACCACGCAAATCTGCGTCCTTCCGGGATATCAAAAGAATGGACTGGGCCGCCGCCTGATGGAAGCTTCTCTCGCGGCCCTCCAAGACCACGGCTATCGCGCGCTCACGCTCACCGTCACCGCCACCAACGCCAACGCCGTCCGCCTCTACGAAAATCTCGGCTTCCGCACCGTCAAGACCTTCGCCGCCGGCGTCTGGGAACCATAACGCACTTCTATTTCCTCGTCCGCTCCTTCAGCAATCCCTTCAGCTCCGCCATAAACTCCTTCACATCCTTGAAATCAAGATACACCGACGCGAACCGCACATATGCCACCTTGTCCAATTTTCTCAGCCGTGCCATCAGCAGTTCGCCGATCTCCGATGTCGTCTTTTCACGATCCTTTGCCTCATTGACGAACTTTTCCGCCTCATCCACCAGCGCTTCCAACTTCGCCGTCGGTACCGGCCGCTTTTCGCAAGCGCGCAACAATCCCTGCAAGATCTTGTGCCGGTCGAATTTCTCTCGTCTCCCATCCTTCTTGATCACCATGTACGGAATTTCATCAATTCGCTCGTACGTCGTGAAACGCTTCCCGCACTTCAAACATTCCCGCCGCCGCCGAATCAAATCCCCAGCCTTGCCCTCGCGCGAATCCACCACCTTGTCATCCAGATGCGAACAATAGGGACACTTCACCGCCGCTTCTCCGGCGCGCTCTTGGCCATGTCGATCTCCGCCAGCGTGGCGTGCTTGCCGCGCTCTTCCTCCCTCTCTTCCTCGCGCACCAAGCGCCGCAAAGCCCCCATCGACCACCCCTCGCGAATCAGCAGCGGCAGTCCCACGATCGTCACCGCCGCGAACGTGATAATCCAGACCATGATCGCAATCGCCGCCGCGGGTTCCTTTTCTACTCCAAAAATGACGCTCAGAACAAGGAACGTGCTCAACTGCATCCCGCCGCCCACCGTCGGCAGTTGCACCACCGAACCCACCATCGTGAACGCCAGCACCAGCATCGCTCCGCGAAACCCCAGATCGCCTGCGCTGCTCCCAAAACTCAGAATCACCCAGAAATAAACCAGTGCCACCACCGCCCAGTGAATCGCAGTATAGGAGATCGCCGCAAACAGGTCACTCGCGGAGCGAATCGCTTGTAGCCCTTCGCTGAATCCGTCGACCAGCGTCGCGATCCTGCCCCGCCAGCCTCCCCGCCTGTGCCAGTGGCGCGTTTGCGACTGCAGCGCCTTTGCTCCGTGCACGCGAAAGTAGAGCAGCAGCGCGACAAATGCGAGCACCACGCCAAACAGCGCCCCACCCGCCAGTCGCGCGTCCCGCAGCAGCGCACCCGATTGCTGCCCCGCTCCGGCAATCAAGCCTCGCGGCATGAGCAGCAGCGCGCACGCCGCCAGCGCCACGGTTGCTCCTGCGTCAAAAATTCGTTCCACCACATAGACGCCAAGGCTGTCGCCCACCGGCAAGCGATCTTTGCGCGCAATCAGCAAGGGCCGCACCGGCTCGCCCGCGCGCCCCAACAGAAAAATCGCCGTGAATCCCATGATCGTCGCGCTGTAAACATTCCAGAAACGCGCCCGCCCCATGTAGCGCGAAAATCTCTTCCAACGCGCCGCGCGTACCGCATACGAAACAAAAATCGTCGCCAGCCCCAGTGCCAGCAGCCCGAAGTTCGCGCCTTCCAGCGACGCGCCCAGCCTCTGCCAGCTGAATCCCGCCAGCATCGCTGCCCCGCGCTCGTGATACAGCAAGGCCGCGATAATCACGAGCGCGGCAACCAGCCATAGCAACCTTTTCAGCGTCCTGGGCATAGTCCGGCAGCGCTAGAGCGCTGCTACCAGCTCCACCCTTCTCTCAAATCTGCCAGGGCTCGGGGTACTTCAGACTTACCAGATACAGCCCTTCGGCCGGTGCCGTGGGACCCGAGCGCGAGCGGTCGCGCGCTTCAAACAGCTCCGGAATATCCTCCACTCGCAACTTGCCTCGCCCCACTTCCAGCAGGGTCCCCACAATCTTCCGCACCATGTAGCGCAGAAAAGATTTCCCTGTGACGACATATACGATCTCCTGCTCCTCCGCGTGGCGCTCCAGTTCCGACCGGCAAATCATCCGTACCGGCGAGCGATCTTTGTCCGTCTCCTCCGACCCGCTCGACGCCGTGAACGAAGTGAAATCATGTTCGCCCACAAAGCATTTCGCCGCCGCCGCCATCGCCTCCTCGTTCAGCGGATACGGATAGTGCAAAACCCGTTGATATTCGAACGGTGGCGCAACCGCCCCGCGAAATACCCGGTAGTGATACGTTTTCTCCATCGCCTGCCACCGAGCATGAAAGTCGGGCCCCATTTCTTCCGCCCGCACCACGCGGATCGTCGGCGGCAGCAGCGCATTCAATGCTCGTTGCAACCCTTCCGCCGTCAGCGCCGACCGCGTCTTGAAACTCGCCACTTGCCCGAGCGCGTGCACTCCCGCGTCCGTGCGGCTCGCTCCATGAATGGTTACCGGCTCTTGCGTGATTTTGCGCACCACGTCTGTCAAGGCACCCTGAATCGTGGCTACGCCCGGTTGAATCTGCCAGCCGTGGAACTTCGCGCCGTCATAGGAGAGCGTCAGCTTGATGTTTATCATGCGCGAGGAATTATCGCATGACGCCGCTGCGCTAAGAGGAACAAAGCAAGAAGGGATTACAAACTGTGGGACACGGTGCGCGCCGGACGCATCGCTTTCACTGGGAAGTACGCCGGGCCCATGCACACCGGTTCGTAGTCACCTTCGATCCCGCTTCCCGTGTACTCCATGCGACCTGTTTCGGCCGCAGCAAGAAACCGGATCGCTCGGAATCGTTTTTCCGCGCACAGATCGAACCAATGGCAAATCCCCGGGCCAATCGAAATCAGGTCTCCTGGTTCAAGCTCTATCGTGGTCACTACCCTGCCCGCGGGATGAACGTTGCAAACTCCCCGACCCGCCAAAATAAAACGCGCCTCGTAATCGTCATGCCAGTGTTCCCTCCTAAACGCGCGCAGCATCTCTTCCAGTCCGGGAGTCTCCGGTTCCAGATCCACAACGTCGTAGGCGGAAAATCCCCTGCGCGTTCTGTAGCTGTCCAGTTCCGGTCCGTAAGTTTTCAGGATTTCTTCCACCGGCGCGCCGGCGGGAATCGGGTTCACGCGCGTCCAGCGGCGGTACTCAACGCCCATGCCCGCCAGGAATACTTCAATCTCCGCGGGCATAATGAAAGTCCGCCCAAGCTGAGGGACCCTCACAATCGCCATTTCCAATCCTCAATCGGCGTTCGCAGCTTTTCTTGCTTTTCGAGGAAAGTGATCCCGCGCACCTACACGGGAATACCTACATTTTGTACTTTCGCGAATGCCGACTCACAAACGGCTTAGTGTCGTCTCTTTTCCGAAGCGCCTACCCTCTAAAGTAAGTGCTGCGCGGAAAATCGTGGTGGGATTCTCGCGCCACCAGGAAACAATTGCAAGTTTTTTTCTGCGGGCAGGCTTACGCGCTCAGACGCGCGAAGTGGCTTCCTGGCTTGGTGATCGGCTCGCCTCTGCGGCACAGCGGGCAATCAAACGCTTCGTGGCTCGGTATGCTGATCTCGATCAAGGCCTTGGCGGGCACTTCCCATTCGATCTTTCCGTTGCTCCGGTCGATCAGCGCTGCCGCGGCAACTGCTCTCCCGCCGCCCTGTTCAACCACCCCCATGGTTTCTCGCGTCGACCCTCCGGTAGTCCACACGTCCTCCACCACCAAGACCCTCTCACCGTTGCGCAAGCTAAAGCCGCGGCGCAGCGCCATCTGCCCGGACGAGTCTCTTTCCACAAAAATCGCCCGCGCGCCGAGGGCTCGCCCCACTTCGTGCCCCACGAGTATGCCGCCCAGCGCCGGCGAAACCACGCACTCGATCCGTAAGTCTTTGAACTTCTCCGCCAGCGCCTGCCCCAGCCGCTCCGCCAATTCCGGATGCTGCAGCACCAGCGCACACTGCACATAGGTCGCGCTGTGCCGCCCGCTAGAGAGTTCGAAGTGCCCATGCCGTACCGCCCCCACCTTTTCGAGAAGTTGGCGGATTTCGCTCGCGTCCACGTGAATCGCTCCTCGCCGAAGACGACGGCGCTAGCCTAGGCCACGCTGTCCCCATTGTCAACTCGCCGTGCCGATGTTAGCTTGTTTGTTCGCTTATGGTTGCGCCTTGTCCGTTTGCGGACAGCTGGCTGCAAGACCTCCCATTAATCGCTCAGTTCCGGTTGCGTTCGAGTGGCTGGCGCCTTGCATCGAATCAGTTGAAACAAATCGCAGTGCTGGCACGTTTAATTGTAATTAAGACGAAAAAACACATTTTTCAACTAGGTGAGAGGAAGAAAACTATATGACTGCACGGTTCTTTCGAGTCGTCGTTGCTCTTTATCTGGGAGCGTCCTTAGCCGTCGGCATGCCGGTATTCGCACAAGCGCCGGCCCAACAGGGGGTCCAAGCCCCAACGCAGCCGGCTGCCATTTCGCAGCCCTCTTCGATTCCCTACACGTCTCTCCTCGACGCGGTGGATTATTCCCATAACAAGCGCACCTTCCCGAACTTCCTTTCCGCGTACACTTCGCGCTACGTTCCGCAACCCAATCTCATCAATGCCCCCGGCATCTTCGATCTCATCCACCAGGGCAAACTCGAGCTAAGCCTCCAGGACGCCATCACGCTCGCGCTCCAGAACGACCTCGATATCGCCGTCTCTGAATACACTCCTTGGGTCGACGAAACGCAGTTGCTGAACGCAGAAGGCGGCGGCACTCCTCTCGGCCAATTCGTCGTCGGCGGTGGCGGCGGAGGCGCATTCGATCCCGTCCTCTTCGCTACCGCCGGCGTATCCGACACCGTGAATCTCTCAAACACTCCTTTCACGATTGGCCAGTTCATACCCAATTTTGAGACCCACGCCACCACGTCGAGCTTCGGCTTTTCGCAAAAGCTCCACGAGGGCACTTCCTTCAGCATCTCTTTCAACAACGATCGCTCCTCGGTCAACATACCCGACTACATTTACAATCCCGCCGTTCAATCCTCGTTTTCCATCGCCATCACCCAGCCCCTCTTGAGCGGCTTCGGCTTTGTTGCCAACATGCGTTTTATCTTGGAAGCTCGCAATACGGACCAAGTTGGAAAATTGCAGTTCGAGGAGCAAGTCATTAATTCCATCACGCAAGTCGAGACCCAGTATTGGACGTTAGTCGCCGACCGTCAGGCCGTCGACGTAGCCAAGCAGACCCTCGCCGTTTCCCAAAAGCTCTACGAGGACGACCAGCGCCAGCTCCAGATCGGGACTCTGGCTCACCTCGATGTCGTCACTGCCGAATCCGAAATCGCCTCCGACAACCAAGCGCTCATCGCCGCGCAAACCAATCAGCTGCAGCAGGAGACCGTTGTCCTCAATTTGGTCACCAAGGACCCCATGGATCCACGCCTGCAAGGCCTGGAGGTCGTTCCCACCACGACCCTCGATCAGACTCCGCAGGTCCCCACCGTCGCCCTTCCCGACGCTGTCAATGAAGCCTGGGCCAATCGCCCCGAGTTGCAGGTCGACCAGTTTCTTCTCAAGAACGACCGCGTCGAAATTCAGGCCACAAGGAACAGCCTCCTTCCCCAGCTCAACGTGTCCGGCAATTACACCACCGGCGGTTTAAGCGGCGCGGTGGCGAGTACCTCCGTTCTTCAACAATTTGGACTCACTCCTCCCTTTCCTACTACCGGCGGCATCGGTACGGTTTACTCTCAGCTCTTCAACAACAGCTACCCAACCTATAGCGGCAGCCTGACCTTCAGCATGCCGCTTCGCAATCGTTCGGCGCAGGCCGCTGCCGCCCAGGCGCAATTGAACGACCGCCAGGAGCAGACTGCGTTTCAGCGTGACAAAAACACGATCGTCGTCGGCGTCCGCCAGGCTCTCACTGCGCTCCAGCAAGACGCCGCCCTTGTCGTTGCCGACGTGAAGGCCACTCAACTCGCTCAGGAAACTTACGATGACGAAGTCAAGAAGTTCGACCTGGGTGCATCCACCACCTACAACGTCGTTCTCCAATCTCGCGACCTCAACGCCGCGAAATTGAACGAGCTCACCGCCAAGACCAGCCTGGCCATTGCCCTCGTGAACTTCAATCAGGCCCTCGGCCGCACGTTAACGTCGAACAACATCGCCATCGCCGCCAATCGTCAGCCCATCGATCGCTTCACCACCGCCGCCCCTCAAATCCCCGGCACCATCGGCGAACGGCTGGTAGGCCAGGATGTCTTCAGTTTGGCGAGCAATAAATAATCTCGCTCTCAACCGTCGCAGGCCCGAAGAGTATCTCGGCTCCTTCGGGCCTTTTTTTCTCGCGCGGAGCCGGTAATCGGTCCGTTTGCATTTCTGGATCCTCACATCCGTGATCCACTCCTCTTTCCCTGCCCTCGCAATTGACCTACAATGACGACTAGGCCCGCGTGCCAGCGGTCTTCGGGAGGCGCTGCTTCTATGACCAAGGAAAATCAATCTTCATCATCCATCACAGCCAGCGCCGAGCCTGGGTCCGCGCGCAAGCCTTCGCCCGCCGAACTCGAATGGCAGCAAAAAGTCCTCGAACCCACGCTAGCCAAATCTCCCGAACGCAACACAAAATTCACCACCATCTCCGACTTCCCCATCGAGCGCCTTTATACGCCCGCCGATCTCGCCGACTGGTCCCCTGAAAAGAATCTCGGCTATCCCGGCCAGCCTCCTTACACGCGCGGCATTCACTCCACCATGTATCGCGGCCGCCTTTGGACCATGCGCCAGTTTGCCGGCTTCGGCACCGCCGAAGACACCAACCAGCGCTTCCGCTATTTGCTCTCGCAGGGCCAGACCGGCCTTTCCGTCGCTTTCGATCTCCCCACCCTCATGGGTTACGACGCCGACCACGCGCTCTCCGAAGGCGAAGTCGGCAAATGCGGCGTCGCCATCAGTTCCCTCGCGGACATGGAAGTCCTCTTCGACCAGATTCCTCTCGCCAACGTCACCACCTCGATGACCATCAACTCTCCCGCCGCGGTCATCTGGGCCATGTATCTCGCCGTCGCTGAAAAGCAGGGCGCTGACTGGAAAAACATCGGCGGCACCATTCAAAACGACATCCTCAAGGAATACATCGCACAAAAGGAATACATCTACCCTCCCGGCCCGTCGATGCGTCTCGTCATCGACACCTTCGAATTCGGTGCGCGCCAAACTCCCAAATTCAACGTTATCTCCATCAGCGGCTATCACATTCGCGAAGCCGGTTCCACCGCCATTCAGGAACTCGCGTTCACTCTTCGCGATGGCATCGAATACGTCGAATGGGCCATTCACCGCGGCCTCGACGTCGACGATTTCGCTCCGCATCTTTCATTTTTTTTCAATGCTCACAGTGATTTCTTCGAAGAAATCGCCAAGTATCGCGCCGCGCGCCGCATCTGGTACAAAGTGATGCGCGACCGTTTCCACGCAAAAAATCCGCGCTCCTGGGCGTTGCGTTTCCACACCCAAACCGCTGGCTGCTCACTCACCGCGCAGCAGCCTTACAACAACGTCGTCCGCACCGCGCTGCAAGCTCTCGCCGCGGTCATGGGCGGCACGCAATCCCTTCACACCAATTCTCTCGACGAAGCCTGGGCGCTTCCCACCGAATTCGCCGCCACCATCGCGCTCCGCACGCAGCAAATCATCGCCCATGAAAGCGGCGTCACCAACACTGTCGATCCTCTCGGCGGCTCTTATTTCGTCGAAACTCTTACTGACGAAGTCGAGCGCGGCACCTGGGACTACATTGAAAAAATCGACGCCCTCGGGGGCATGGTCGACGCCATCGAACGCGCCTATCCTCAGCGCGAAATCGCCGAAGCCGCCTATCGCTATCAGGTGGAAGTGGACCGCAAAGAAAAAATCATTGTCGGCGTCAACGATTTCATCGCCGAAGAAAAACCCATCGAAATCCTGCAAATCGACGAAACCGTTGCCCATCGCCAGGCCGCGCGCCTCTCGAAACTCCGCGCCGACCGCTCCTCCGCCGAAGTCGATCGCCGCCTGAACGCTCTCCGCAAAGCTGCCGAAGGCTCCGAAAATCTCATGCCCTTCATCTACGAGGCCGTCAAAGCCTACGCCACCCTCGGCGAAATCTGCGACTCGCTGAGGAGTGTGTTTGGGGCGTACGAGGAAGTCGCAATTACCTAGACGTCATGCGCGCGCGCCGTCTTCGGCGCCTACGAAGAAGTCGCCATCACGTAAACTACCTAATCAGGAACTCGATCGGCCTCCATGCCCACCAGACCGAAGCACCAGCACTACGTCACAAGAGCCTACCTTGAAGGATTCTTAGACCCGGGTGAGCAACATCTGTTTTGCTATGGACGCCGCAGGTCGTCACCATTTCGCAGCCAGCCCAGCGAGCTGGCCAACGAACGAAATTACTACAGTTTTCGACGAACCAACGGAACATGGGACGACTCGCTCGAGCACACCATTGAAGAAGTGGCCGAGGGGCCCGGGCTCGAGGTAATCAGAATGCTTTCTTCCGGTAAAACGCGCCTAGATTGGCTAAAACGCAACGCTTTGGCGATGCTAATGGCCGTCCAGCGTTTCAGAGTTCCGCATTTGCGTCAGATACTTGATTCCGTGCAGGCGGAGATGGTGCGGAAATTGCTAACGGAATACAACCGAAAGGAGAAAGAACGCGGTCCTGGAAGACTGTGGATGAAGGCAGTGTCACCGATACGCAGCGAAACCGAGACGGGGCCGCCCGCCTACATCACTAGAGAAACTTTGGAGGGAATGCAACAATCCCTCCAGAGCGACCCCTCTCAGTTTAGCCGCAACACGCTGATTGAACTCGCGGTCTCCTTCGCGAAGGTTTTTCGCCGTATGAAGTGGACCGTCCATTATTCAAAGCGAGGCGCATTCATCACTTCCGATTGCCCGACCCTTCTGCGCCACGAACGTACAGATGTGCAACACGCCGGCATCATACGACCGGACACGCATATCGAATTCCCACTCTCCCGGACCTCTCTCCTGTCTATGACACACGATTTTGCCCTGCTGCACTACCTTGACGGCTTGCCGCCCAACGCTGCGCGGCAAGCCTTGTCGCGTGTGCCGGAAATCGCGGTAGCGCAGGCTGATGAAGCGCAAGTCCATGAGTTCAACCTGAGACAGGCACAGTACTGTTCTCGCTGGAGTTTCTCCGGAGGGCGCGAGGACTGGCTTATACCGGCCCTGAACGAGAATTCAAGGAATGTTCGTCACCGAGTTGTGCAAGAAGGAGACATGTTCAAGTTTGAGACGCTGAGTGGGGCATGCTAATCCCGGACGTATCGCAGCCTCAGCCGCGACATAAAGATTCGCTCCTGCGTTCTTCCTTTCGCGCGCTTCACCCGCGCGATGTACTCATCTTTTCCCCTCCCCTTGCCATCGCCACCGCTTTTCATTTAGATATCATCTGCGCTACAACACCACCCATGACCAAAAACCGCCTCGAAGCCTTCAGCGACGGCGTCCTCGCTGTCATCATCACCATCATGGTCCTCGATATGAAGCCGCCGCAGGGCGCCACGCTCGCCGCGCTTCGCCCCGTCGCTCCCATTTTCCTCAGCTACGTTCTGAGCTTCGTCTTCATCGCCATCTACTGGAACAATCACCACCACCTGCTCCACGCCATCGAACGCGTCAACGGCGCGACTCTCTGGGCCAATCTCCATCTTCTCTTCTGGCTCTCGCTCGTTCCGTTCACCACCGCCTGGATGGGCGACGATCACTTCGCCTCTTGGCCCGTCGCGCTCTATGGAATCGTTCTGCTCCTCGCCGCCATCGCCTACTACATTCTCGTCAGGACGCTCCTCGCCCTGCACGGAAAATCCTCAACGCTCGCAATTTCCATCGGCAGTGACTTCAAAGGTAAAATCTCTATCGCCCTTTACGTCCCGGCAATCCCGCTGGCCTTCGTCCGTCCGTGGATTTCCTGGATTTGCTTCATCGCCGTCGCCATCATGTGGCTCGTTCCCGACCGCCGCATCGAATCCCGCATCTCGCGCGGCGCCTGAGCGCCACGCCAGTCCAGAGGAAGTGTCCGTTGAAATCTTCCTATTCGCGCCTCTAGCGCGATGTGTTTATGTCATTTCTCTACGGCTCCTCAAATCCCGCCATCTGCCACTTGTGCAGCGTGTCCTGCACCAGCGCCCGCACCTTCGCCACCACTTTGTTGTAGAACTCTTCCGCCTTGGCTTGGCTGCGGTCCTTCGGCAGTCCCTGCCCCTCCGTGTATTCAATAATCGTGGACGGAAACGGCGTCGCAGACCAGCCATCCGCCGGCGACGGAAGCGCCGTGGCCATGTCCTTCCCGCTGAAAAGCTCCCAGTGCACCAGTTTCGGGTCGACGGCCTGCACCATCGCCGTTTCGTTGTTCGTCGCGTGGCCGCCGTCCTCGCCAAATACCTCCTTCGTGACGTCGCTGGTCAGAATCCACCAGTTCACCACCAGCGTGTTTACCTTGTTCTCCAGCGAAATCTGCTCCGCCAAATCCTGCAAAATGCCCACCTGCGGCCCATGCCCATTGAGGATGATGATGTTGCGAAAGCCGTTCTTCACCAGCCCGAGAAGCACCGCTCGCACGTACGCGCGAAAAACGTCCGGCGGAATCTGAATGCTCCCCGGATACGGCGCCAGAATCCCCGTCACGCCGTACGAAATATTCGGCGCGATCAGCGCGTTCACGTCGGGCGCAATCGATTTCGCAATCGCAATCGGAGCCGTATTGTCCGCGCCGGTGTTGATAAATCCGTGCGCCTCCTCCGTTCCCACCGTCAGCAGCACGGTATCGATTTTCGACGGCACCAGTTGCTTGAATTCCATCCAGTTCAGGTCGTCCATGGAACGCGACGACGGCTGCGACGACCCCTGCTGCGCCCGCGCGACTACCGGCCACAAACACAACAACGACACGAACGCCAGCACCGTCGCCCTTATCGAAATTCGCATCATGAATTCCTCCTGCCGCAAAAAATTCGCAGCGCGATGGCCTGGTATCATACTTCTTCTCTCTTCCGCGCGCCTCCGCCGCGCGATGTATTCGCCTTTTCTAGCCACTAACCACTCTCGTTTTCTCTTGACGAACTGTTATCAAACTGGTATACAATAGCCTGGCGCGGGGAGCGCTCAGGTTTCAACCCCGCGCCAGCAAGCCGCCTTTGGCGGCTTTTCGCTTTTTATGCGCTTTGGGGAGTCTAATCGAGTAAATATGGGAAATTAGAAATTGAGCCAACTCGCTGAAAACAAACGACCGAGTTCATTTCTAATCGGGTATTTCTGCCGTTTTTTCAAAAAATACCCGATTAGAATTTTGCCCCGCTCGCTCGCCGCGGCCCGCTTCGTGCTCCTCCCAACATTGGCTTTCAACATTTCGCGCCCTTGGTGGATAATCCAGCCCTAACATCATGAAAACACCATCCACAAACCTGAATCTTCGTCGCGCATCAGCCCTGGCGGCATTCACCATCACCATTTTCTTTCTCGCTTCCACCCCGGCGCAGGCGCAAACCCAGCAGCTCGATTATCTGCTCCTCGGCGGACGCATCCTCGACGGCACCGGCAGCGGCCCGCGCCGCGCCGACGTGGGCATCGCCGGCGACCGCATCGCCTTCATCGGCAACGCCGCTGCCGCGCACATCCACGCCAAACAAACTTTCTCCGCCAAGGGACTCATCATCTGCCCCGGCTTCATTGATCCGCACACGCACGCCGACGGCTACCTCAACGATCCCATTCGTCGCAACAATCTCAACTACATCATGCAGGGCGTCACCACCGTCGTCGTCGGCAACGACGGCGGCGGGCCCATCGACGTTGCCGCGGCGTTCGACCGCTACCAGCATCAGGGCATCGGCACCAACGTCGCGATCCTCACCGGCTTCGGCACCATTCGCCGCGCCGTTATGGGCATGGCGTTCGCTGACCCAACTCCCGCGCAGCTTGACCAAATGCGCGCCGACGTGCGCGAAGCAATGGAGGGCGGCGCCTTCGGATTTTCCACCGGCCTTTTCTACGCGCCGCAAAGTTTTTCGAAAACTCCCGAGGTGATCGAACTATCAAAAGTCGCCGCGCAGTACGGCGGCTTTTACGACACGCACATGCGCGACGAGGATTCCTATTCCATCGGACTGCTCGGCGCGATTGACGAAACCCTCGAAATCGGCCGCCAAGCGCACATTCCCGTGCACATTTCCCACATCAAAGCTCTCGGCCCTGAAGTCTGGGGCAAGAGCGTTGACGCCATCGCGAAAATCAACGCCGCGCGTGCCGCTGGTCAGGACGTGACTGCCGCGCAATATCCCTACAACGGTTCCGGCACCAGTTTGCCAGCATCGCTCCTTCCGCCGTGGGCGCACGAAGGCACGCAGCAGCAAGTTTCCGCGCGCCTCAACGACCCGGCGCAGCGCCAAAAACTTCTCGCCGCCATCACCGAAAATATTCAACGCCGCGGCGGCGCCAACACTTTGCTTTTCACTTCTTCGCACATGCCCGAGCTGTATGCGAAAAATTTGGCGCAAGTCGCCGCCGCGCGAAAAATGCCCGCGCCTGAAACCGCTCTCGCCATTTTGCAGGAGTGTTCGCGCGACAAAACTTGGGACGAGCTCGGCGTCATTTCCTTCAACATGAGCGAGCAGGACATCGACAACTTCATGCGCCAGCCCTGGGTCATGACCGATTCCGACGGCTCGCCCGGCCATCCGCGCCTCTACGGAACTTTTCCGCGCAAGCTGCGCCTGTACGTCTATCAGAAAAAAATCATCACGCTTCCGTTCATGGTCCACGTCAGCACGGAATTACCCGCGCAAATGCTGGGGCTGAACGATCGCGGCTTGCTTCGCGAAGGGAAAATTGCCGACGTGATTGCTTTCGATCCCGCGACCGTCGCCGACAAAGCCACCTACGAGCACCCCGAAGTTCTGTCCGTCGGCATGCAGTACATTTTCATCAACGGCACGCTCGTTGTGAACGACGGCAAATACACCGGGGTGCTGGCCGGCCGCGCGCTGAGGCATAAAGCAGCGGCGGCAGGCCAAGCGAGCGGCCGGTGATGAGTGAGGCAAGAACGCAGACACTGCGCACAAAGCGGCGCGAAAACGTAGGAAGAAACATGCCCTCTTTAATTGCGAAACTGCCGCGCGCCACGTTTCCTGTTCTCTTGCTTTTCGCCGCATTGGCCGCGCCGGCGAAAGCGGCGGAAACGAAGAGCGGCTTCGTCACCACCGCGGATGGCGTGAAGATTCATTACATCGAAGCGGGGCAAGAGCGCGTCGCGCTCCGGCCGATACCCTCCGAACGGCCGATGGATGAGGGCGCGCGCGCGCTCCAACTACAGGCGGCGCCTTCCATTCTTTTTATTCCCGGCTGGACGATGCCCGCGTGGATCTGGCAGAAGCAGGTCGATTATTTCTCGAAAAATTATCGTGTGGTCGCCATGGATCCGCGCTCGCAGGGCGAATCGACGATGACGGGCGAAGGGCTTTATCCCGCTTCGCGCGCACGCGACATCAAAGCCGTGGTCGATCAGTTGCACCTTGCGCCCGTCGTGCTCGTCGGATGGTCCATGGCCGTGACTGAGGTCGCAGCTTACGTCGAACAGTTTGGAACGCGCGGGATTGCCGGCCTCGTTTTCGTCGACGACAATTTTGGCGGGCTCGCGCCCGGCGAAGGCCAGGCGGATCTTTTGTTCGTCGACCAAATTCTCAAAGACCGCCAGAAAAATACCGACGCCTTCATTCATAATCTTTGCTTCAAGAAACCGCAGCCGGCCGATTATCTCAATCGCCTAATGGCTGCCTGCAACCGGACGCCAACGGGCGACGCCGTCGCGCTCCTCGTCGGCAAGTTCGCCGCGGACTACCGTTCCGTCGCCGCGAAAATCGACAAGCCTTCGCTCTTTTGCTACGCGGATTCTCCGTACATGCCCGCGGTTGCGCAGTTGGCGATGCAGCAAAGCGTCAAAGGCTCGCGTCTCGAAGTTTTTCACGGTGACGGACACGCTCTGTTTGTGGACGATCCTGATCACTTCAACTCGGTGCTGCAGGGTTTTCTGAATAGTGTTGGAAAGTAGCGAGCGCCGCATCTGTGTGCTACGAACAGAAGGCGCAGATGAGATGTCCCAATCTGCAGAAATACAAAGGGGACTGAAATGAACTATCGCGAAGTTGAAAAAAAACTTTTGAAAGCAACAGGCTTGAACAGACGTCCGGTCGCTGTGACATTTCTGGAGGCGACGCCCGCCGGAATCGAAAAATTCGCCGGGACGGAACCATCCGGTTGCAGCTTCTGGCGGCTGGCCGCGGCGGGAAAAGTTTTCTACACCGTTCCGGCGGATCACTATAACTGCCCCATCGGCAGCTATACGCACGGCATTTCCCTGCCGCCGGAGCGCGCGAAAGAACTGGAGCAAACGCTCGGCCTGATGGCGCAGATCGGCTACGTCAAGATGGAAGAGGTGCCCGGCATTCCGCGCTTGGCGAAAGAGCCACGCGCGATCGTTTATGCGCCTCTCGGGGACACTCCGATTGACCCCGATGTGGCGCTCTTCGCGGGAGCGGCGTCGCAAATCATGCTGCTGCACGAGGCCGCGCTGCGGGCAGGCAGCGCGGCGGCGATTCCGATCCTGGGACGGCCCACGTGCATGGCGTTGCCGGCGGCGATGTCGTACGGCTCGGTGGTGAGTTCGGGCTGCATTGGGAACCGCGTGTACACTGGACTGGCCGAAGGCGAGATGTACGTCGTGGTGCCAGGGAAGAGCTTGGCCCGTGTAGCGAGCGAGCTCGAAACGGTGGCGAGCGCAAACGCTCAGCTCGCGCAATACCATCAAGAGCGAAGAGAATCGCTCGCCTCGTCGTAAGAACGGCGGCCGGCAAGACCCGAGCGGACTTCGTGCGCTCCGCTACTAAAGGGGCACCAGGAATTTGCGCGAAGCGAGATGATGCTATACTTACTTGTTCGGGCAGGCGCGGGCATGCGACCTGCTAGCGAATTTCAAGCGAATGAGACAAATTGCCATCGTGGGCGGTGGGCCCGCCGGGGCTATCTGCGCCGAGAAACTGAGCACCGC
>JASHQB010000043.1 GCA_030037775.1 Candidatus Acidiferrales bacterium | reverse complement strand
CATGCGCAGTTGCAATTCACTCTGCCCCTTGTATTGGCCCGAAGTATCCGCTGCGACCAGCCGCAAATATACGGTCGCGCCCTTGGGCACCAGGACGCGGCTGTCCCATGTCAGCGGCCGCGCGAGAGTGGATTGGAATTGGTCGCCCGCTTGTCCGGTCTTCGAATCGATCGCGTCCACGGTTTGAATCTCGACAGTAGTGCCAGCCGGGAAAACGGCCGTCACCGGCGGCGGAGGAGGTGGTGGTGGCTGTGGCGGTTGCGAAGATGCTGGCTCAGGCGCCGCAGCCGAAGAAGTTTGCGGCGGAGTCGCTGCGACCGTCGTCTGCGGCAAGGGACGAGGCTCCTGTTCCGACGCAAGCGTGGTTTCCGGCGCGTCCGCCTGCTGTGAACTCGCTTCCGCGGCGGATTCAGTAGTGGCTGCCGGACGCGGATGCTTCTTGTGCACGCGGCGCGCGGCTTCGCGCACGCGCTTGGGTGAGGGTCGGCGAGATGCCTTGACCACAGGCGCAGCGACGAGTGGAGGCGTTGCTGCCACGGCCTGTTCCTGCGCTTGCACCGTCATCTGGTCATTGACCTTGCTGACGCCCGGCATGCTGGCCGCAAGCTTGTATGCCTCGTACCGCGCCGCGTCACTGGGCGCGGTGCCAGACAAAGTGACCACGCCATTCTTGACCGCCACCTGCAAATCTGCACCCTTCGTCTGCGGGTCGGAGAACATTTGTGCCTTGAGATTGGTGGCCAGTTGCGTGTCAGTAGGTTTCGTCGCGCACCCCACCACCAGCGCGATGACAAAAAATGGCACAACCAGTAAGCTTCCGCTCCCCCGCTTTTGCATCGTCACCTCCATTGCCCAGCCGCCACATTCTAACCCTATTCCTAACAGTGAAATATCCTGAAACTCGTCCTGCAAGGGCCATCACTGATTCGATGCACTGTGCGTGGGCGTACGCTGCATTCCACCTTCCTTTACGATCCGCCGCAACTTCTCCGCCGATACGGTGTTCAATCTGGGAGCGGGGTGGTCCCACGATAAATGTGAATTTGATCCCTTCGCGATAGGCCATATTTCTTGTCCGTTCTGGGGTGGAACAGGAGAAGAGGATGCGAATCCGGAAGACGATTAACGTGATTTTTGCGGGCCTGATGTTGATTGCATTCAGTGGCTGCGCCGGTAACAACACCAATTCAAGTGTGCAGCCGCAGATGGGCAACGTGTTTACCCTTGGAACGGACGCTCAACCCACGTTCCCAAGCGTGGTTTCCTTTGACGTGACAATTACGGGCATCACCGTGAACAATTCGGGTGGTTCACTGCCTGTGCTTTTGAACTCCGTCGATATTGATTTTGCCAGGCTCAGCGGTCTTCACGATCTGGTCGATCTGGAACCCGTGCAGCCGGGCAGCTACGACAGCGTGACGATTACCGGCAATACTCCGGTCATTGGCTACCTCGACACCACACAAACGCCGCCCGCATTGAACACCATCAATGCCACTCCGGGCACGTTTAGCGTCACTGTTCCGCTGGCCAGCACTCTCGTGGTGACTCCCAATGATCTGGTCGGCCTGCTGATCGATCTGGATCTCGCACAGACCATCCAGACACAAAACGGCCAAGTCACCGGCACCATCAGCCCGGCCTTTAACGTTCGTGCGCTGATCTCCGGCCAGTCCGACGCGGAAATTGATTGCTTCCGCGGCGGCGTCACCAACATCGACACTTCCAGCTCGACCTTCGCGATGGAAGGGCCGCACGGCCGCACGTGGACCGTCGTGACCAGCGCGCAAACCAACTGGGACGACGATAGCTCGTTCGGCGCGCTCACCACGAATTCCATCGTGGAGGTCTCCGGACAACTCGACCCGGTCACGCACGACATCGACGCGGATGAAGTGGGGATACTTTCGCAGGATCACTTCTTCGTCGGCGGTTTGGCCACTTATGTGAATCCGCCAACGCCGAATCCGGCGACTCAACTGCAACTTTACGTCCGCTCGGAACTGCCCGATGTTCAGCCGGTGGCGCCCATCGGAGCAATCGACAGCTTCGCTCTGGACGGCTCCGAGAAGTATTTCATCGGTGACTTCCACAATCCTTTGACGGTGCTGCTCTTCAATAACACTACTCTCGCGCCCGGACAGAGGCTGGGCGTCGGCGGCGCGCTGAACGGCTCAGGAAGCTCGCAGACTCTGACCGTGCACCGCGTCACGCTTGAGCGGCAGGGCCAGGAAGGCACCTGGGTGTCGGGGAGCACGCAGATTCAAAGCGGCAACCTGGGCACTTTCCAGATTAACGACAACTACCTCGCCGGCGTGCTGTTGCCTCAGCCGTTGACGATAGTTTCCACCACGTTCACAAACTACATCAACCTGAGTGGCCTTTCCGCGCTCACGGGCGCAGGGCCGTTCGATCTGAGGATCGTCGGGTTTATCTTGGTAGACCAGCAAACCGGCCAGCAGGAAATGGTGGCTCGTTCCGTTGAGCTGCTGAGCACGATGTAAATCTGCTGCGCTCGAACAGAAATACGAACGGCCCGCGGGCGCTTTACCGGCGGGCCGTTTCGTTTTTCGTCGAGCATTATAAACTCGCGGACCCTTCACTCGCTGCGGGAGGCCACGATTTCAAGGCCTTCCACTTGAACTTCAATGGCCAAGGGCGGCCGTACCCCGATTCCCGCAACGATCGCTCCGCGCACCAGTCCGTTGGGTCCGCTGCCGTAACGCGTCAAATCGTAGACGGTGTGCGTGCACGGATCGCCGATCATCGGATGGCTGGCAATCAGATTGTAGTCGGCTCGAAGTTTTTCCACGCTCGCGAACTCCAGTTCGCATGTTCCTCCGTAGGGCTCGCGAAGCGAAATAGCCCAGTATGCATCGCCGGGCAAACGAACCAGCAGTGCAGGGGACGTTTCGCCGCTAGCAGCGCGATACAGAAATTGCCTTGTGCTCCAGGCCTCCTTCATTTCGGACGTGGTGGCAATCGGACCGGGAGCAACGGCGATCCTTTCCGCGGGCTTCGGCGGAGCAGGTTGTGCGGCGGGTGCAGGAGCGGCCGCCTGCGGCGCGACGGGCGCAGTTCGAGGTACTCCGTGCGCCCACCAGGCGATGGCAATCACCAGCACCAGGATGGCGCCGCCCCCAGCGGCCCACAAATAATACGCAGGCTGCCCTTTCGCTTCTTTGTTGGCTGCCGGTTGTCCAGCTGGCGCCGCGGGCGTTGCCTTCACCGCGGGCGCTGGCTTCGTCGCGGGTGCTGGCCTTGCCGCACGCGCCGGCACCCCTGGAATTGCAGGCTGGGCCGCCTGGAGGTCGCTCGTTTTCTTGGGTTCGTCTGGCATGGGCGCGAATCGAGTTCCGAAACCTCAGATTGCACTGCCATGTGGGGAAAAGCAAGACACCGGCGTCGAGACAGTTAACGTCTCGAACACCGTGCGCGGCAATCCCGCACGAACCCGCCGTGGCCTTTCAGTGAATCGTCTTCACCTTTACCGAATGGTGCCGGATGTAATCCTGCAGGTTGGCGAGACACAGAAGCAGCTCGAGAACCTGCTCATTACCGAACCCCGGCTGCGACGTCGAAAGCGCTTGCGCCACGTGGCGCGCGTCTCCCAGCAGCCAGTCGATGGTTTTTTGCTCCACCGGCTGCGATTCGAGACATGCGCCACGAACCTGGTCCGCTTTCTCGATGACCATTGCAACGAAATGGTTCAGGCAAACGCCATCACCGGCCAAAACGGGCAAAATCTCTCCACTGCATCCAGCCACATGGCATGGGCGCGCCATCGTGGTGTCCTTTCTCGCCCGGCGAGGGGACCGGGCACGTGCCTGCAACTATAGTCCTGTCCTGATGCTTGCGGTGTGAAGCGTGCCCAAGATGTAACCACCGCAAGGGCTCCCGGCGGCACGAAAAAATTAGGGCCGGCATAGCTTCACCGGCCCTATGGGGAAACCGAGATTTCTCTCGCTAACTTATTTTGACTCGATGTGTATTGTGCCGGAGCTCGTGCGAAGCTCGACCACCGGACCGCCGGAGCCAACTTTTCCATGGAAGTCCCGCGGGGTGATCGTTCCTTCCGTGGTGATCGGGAATTTCGATTCAATGCTGCCCGAGCTCGTGTGCGCGTAAAGCTCAAACGAAGTCTGCGGCGGCAGCTCCACGGTCAAATCTCCTGAACCAGTGTGGAGACGCCAATTCCCCGTCGGCGTTCCTTCGGCGGTGATGTTGCCGCTCCCCGTGCCGATCTGCACCCCGCCCTTCACGCCATTCACTTCCACGGTTCCCGAGCCGGTCGATACCTCGACGTCGCCTGCGCCGGATTGCGTGAGCCTTATGTCTCCGGAACCGGTCGATGCCGTGATCGCGCCGGAGATCTGCTCGCCGCGAATATTGCCGCTGCCGCTGCTCGCGCGCAGCCCGCCCTTCACGCCGGAAATGGTGATCTCGCCGGAACCCGTGCGCGCCACCACGTCGGCGCCGATGTCATTTAGCCTCACGTCGCCTGAGCCGGACGACGACTCCGCGGGCCCCGCCAATCCCTCCACCGTGGAATTGCCCGAGCCTGTCGCCGAGTGCAGGTGCGTTTGCGCCGGCGTCACGATGTCATAGCTGATCGAGATGTTGCGCATCAGGTCGCGGTCCTCGATGTGCCCAACCCTGATTGTGTTGCCATCCTGTTCGACCGGCGGATGCTGCTCCAGATACTTCACCCGCGACTCCGCGTCCTTATCGTCATCGCGCCAGCTTTCTCCCGCGTGAATCGTGGCGTGGATTTCCACTTTGCTGGCGTCGCCGGAATGAACCGTGACGTTTCCCGCACCGGTAGTCACGTCCAGATCGACCGGCCCATTCACGCTCAATGTGCGGTCGAAATGCCCGTCGACGGCGGCTTGTGCGGGAGCCGCGCCAATCGCACCCAGCAGCGCCAGAGCCAGCGTTGCTCCGGCAAATTGCAGACCCTTCATCATGCGCCTTCACCTCTCTTTCCAGAATTGTGGCCCGATTAAGATACGCGGAACTGCCTCGCTCTGTTCAGACGCACGCCGCGCCAAAGGGTGAGCACGCCCGACACCGCGCCAACGTATTTTGATTCTTGCGGAAAACGACTCGGGTCTAGAGCAGAGGTTCGTCGAGCAGTGCTTCGGCTTCGGCTTGGGTAATCAAATTGCGCTTTACCAACAAGCGGATCAGCCGCTGCGTGAGAGCGGAAGATTTGTCTTTCGAGTGGGCCGCCCGGTGCGAGCTGCGCGGAGTCTCGAAACTTGCAGGACGGATCGTGGTGAGTTCTGCCAGCCACGCATCGAAGGCCGATTGTCTCTCCGGCGGCATTTCATTGAAGGCCAGGCCCATGCCCAATCCCGCCTGGGAAAAAGTTACGGTGCCCGGAGCTTCAAAGCTCATGTTGTCCTTGTGCAGGCGGATGGTCACGTCCGAACCCACCGGCAACGGCATGAGCGTGTCAACAAAGCAGCCGCCGGGTCCAAGGTCCGTAGTCCGCGTGGAAAATCGCGTTCCCGATTTCAGCTCCACCACTTCGGCGGAAACAGTCAGCTGGTAACGGATCGCGTTGCGGCGCTCGGCCTCCGCTGCATTGGTTTGAACCGGCAGAATTGTCTTGGACAACGGAGCCATGAAGTTACCTTCTCCTTGTGCTTTGCTCGCGCCGAAACGCAACGCGGCTCACGGATTCACAGGGCAACGCTCGACAGGTCGATTGTGAGCGTTCGGGAAAACGCACGCAAGGAACTCACTAGCAGGGGTTTCGGAAGGATGACCTGTACCGGGGGCCGACGGCACCTGTCCGTTCGTACAGCGGCGAGTTCGTACTCTTAGCGCGTTTTCCGCTTTTTCCTTTTCTTGCGAGAAGATGCGGGCTTCTTTCGACGCGGCTTGCCAAGACGTGCGCGCTTGGGGTTTCCGTGCGTACCGTGCGTCGTCGGGTGCAACTCCTCTTCAATCGCCAGCGCCGCTTTGGGGGAAATGTTGACGAATTCCACGCCTACTCCCACGCCGTCCAGACAGTACCGCACTTCGCAGCGCGATTGGATCTCCACCCCAGTACGCGCCAATCGAAAGCGCACGTTCAGCACTGTGCCCTCCGGAAAGTGCCGGGCGGTATTGATGAACATGCCGCGGCTGGAAATGTCCGGCAAGCGCGTGGCCACCGTGTCGCTGTGTCCTTCGTAGGTCACGCTTAGATCTCGCAGGCTCGAGTAGCGCTCAGCCATTCGTGAAGCGCCCCAGTTCCGCGCTGCTTTCATGGGTTTTTTTGTGCGTGGCGTCATCCTCGTACGGCTCCTTCCTTCGACGTACCCACTGGGCTTGGCGGTGAGACGCGAGGAGAGCCGCAATAGGGGCAATAGGTGAACGAAGGCTGCAATTCGCGATGGCAATGATCGCAGATCAGCGAAGGTATGCGCTCGAAGGGAATCACTCGAGAGATTTCCTCGATGGTCGTCAGCCCTTCCTTCACTCGTTCCAGCGCATATTCCTGCATCAGCTTCATTCCGCCGGAGCGCGCCAGGTTGCGCATTTCGTCGTTGCGGGCGCCGTCGCGGACGGCAGCGCGTATGGCGTCGTTGAACGACAGCAATTCGTATACGCCCACGCGCCCCTTGTAGCCCGTGCCGTCGCACGTATCGCAACCCACCGGCACCAGTTGTGACTCCGGCAGTTCCGTCATTCCCGCTTCGAGCAGGCGAGCGCGATACGCGGGACTAGCCGCCATCTCCCCGCGACACGAGCACAGCCTGCGCACCAGCCGCTGCGCGATGATGCCCGAGACAGATGCGGCGATCATGAATCCCGGCACGCCCAGATCGAGCAACCGGCTGACCGCGGCCACGCTGTCGTTTGTGTGCAGCGTGGAAAGCACAAAGTGGCCGGTCTGCGCCGCTTTTAGTGCGATCTCCGCCGTTTCCTTGTCGCGGATTTCACCCACCATGATCACGTTGGGATCCTGGCGCAAAATCGACCGTAGGCAATTGGCGAACGTCAGCCCAGCCTTGTTGTTCACCTGCACTTGGTTGATTCCCGGCAGCGCATACTCCACCGGATCTTCCACCGTGATGATGTTCACCGTAGGCTTTCGCAGCGTGCTCAGCGCGGAATAGAGCGTCGTGCTTTTTCCCGAACCGGTCGGTCCGGTGACCAGGAGCATGCCCTGCGGCAGCGCGATAATGCGCCGCAGCTCTGCCGCGATTTCCGGAGCGAGCCCCAGATTCTCGAACTGCTGCATGGGAGCATCCGTCTGCAGCAGCCGCATCACGACTTTTTCGCCGTATTGCGTGGGCAGCGTCGATACGCGCAAGTCGATCTTGCTGCCGCCGAACTTCACCATAAAGCGGCCGTCCTGCGGCGCCCGGCGTTCGGAAATGTCCATGTCCGCGAGGATCTTGATGCGCGAAACTACTGAGCTTTGTATCGACCGCGGCACGCGAATCAATTCGCGCAGCATTCCATCCACGCGGATGCGCACCGCCGAGTCGCCGGCCTGCGGCTCGATGTGAATATCACTGGCTTGCTTGGCCACGGCGGAGGAAATCGTCTGCGACACCAGGCGCATTGCCGGCGTGCTCTTGTGCATCAGCTCGGCCTGCATCTCCTGCATGGCGTCGATATTTCTTTGCAGTGAGCTGGTCGAGACAAACTCCATCTTTCCCGCGGAGTCTTCGTCTGCGGCCACTTTTTCCTCAGCGGCCTCGGCGGTGTCCAGGTGATACCACTTCGTGATGGCCTCTTTGATTTCCGGGCGGAATCCGATGCGCGGGACTACATCTGTGCCGGAGAGGAAGCGCAGTTCATCGATGGCGTGCAGATTTTGCGGCTCCGCCATCGCCACCACTAGACGATTGCCTTCGAAGTTGATGGGCATCACGCAGAATCGCAGTGCGACGCTCGATGGTATGAGTTGCAGCGTTTCTCGATCGATCTCTGCTGTACTCGCGTCGACGTAGGGAATCCGGCTGACTTCGGCCAGCGCTTCGACCAGATCGTTCTTGGCGACCAGCCCGCGCTCGAGCATCAACTCGCCCAGGTGAATCACCTTGCCCTGTTGTTCTTCAATGGCGCGAAGCAGGTCCTCTGGAGAAATTTTCCCGCGCTCGCGAAGCACCTCGCCTAGTTTCTTGCGCTTCACTGAGGTGCCTCACCGCTGGGCCGAGTGGACAGGAACGTAAGCAACACGTTGGACATTGACCCCACAAATATTGTTGCCCAGACAAAAAGTGTCTGCAGCAGAAAAAGAGGGTGTGTTTGTCCAAAGTTAAAAGTCCGGGACTCTGACCGGCACAGAGGGAACCGTCATTCGCAGTTTTCCGGAAGCTGCGCCAGTTTTCGGATCGCTTCGGTAATATTCTTTTGCGCCGCAGCATCAAGCAGGATGCGCGCCTGCGTGCAACTGCGCGAAACTCCGTTGCCCTCCAGATACAGGTTGGCAAGCGGAACGGCTGCGTTCGTGTTTCCCGCCTCCAGCGAACGCCAGAACCAGTCCGCCGCCTCGGCATAATCTTGCGTCACGCCAGTGCCGTTCAGATAACTCTCCGCGCGTTGGTATTCCGCCTGCCCGCCATATGGATTCGCGGCGGGCGAGGCTGCTGATGCGGTCTTGGTCGCTTTTGGAGTGAATGGGCCGCTTGCCTCGCCGCCAGCCCTTAGCGTCCCCGCCTGCTTGCTGGTGGCGCTCGACTGCTGCGCATTCGCCTCCGGAGCACCGTCAACCGACGCCCTTGTGACCGGCAGGGCGCCCGAGTCACCGGGTGTCGTCGGCGACTTGGTCATTTGACCCGGCGGCGCGGGACCTTGAGGCTCTTGCTCCGCCGACCCAGAAGGCGTCGATGGGCCGGGCGCTGTGGTTGCCGCGTTTGCCGGCGTCGAGTTCGCCGACGCGCTAGATGCGGGCGCCCCTGCAATCGCATTTCCCATGCGCACAATTGCTTCTCCCATCTCTTGGCGATGGGCCCGCACGTAAAACGTTACAATCGCTCCTGCGGCAATCACGATGCTGATGATGAGCAGCCTCGCCGATCCCCTTCGCAGGCTGGCGTCGGGCTCCATCGGCGTTCTCGATCGCGCGAAAATATTCTCCGCACCCCGCGGAAGGACCAGAGGACCGTTACCCTTCGGCTGTGGTATGCCCGGCCTCGCCGACGGACCGCTTCCGCCCCACACCGAAAGGGAAGCCACCGGCGAAAAGGAATCCCTTTGCGGGCCGTCGTGTTTGCTCTCGGAAACCCTTGGCGTAACCGACGGAACCGTCTGCGGCCGCATTGGCATGGCAGAGATACTTTGCGGTTTCGGCGCAGCGGCTGCCGGAAGCCCACCACGTTTCGTCGCGGTCACGTTGGGTACAACCGCGTTATTCGACGGCGCCAAGGGCGCCGGCGATAGTTCCGCACGCGGCGAGATCTCGAGCGGCGTCGCGATCTCCACCGCCGGCGCTGGGTCTCTGGCGTCCTCCTCGTGCTCGAATTCAGGCTTCGCCAGCCATTCGCGAATCAGGCTGTGTGAATCTTTGGAGAGTCTGCCAAATGCCGCGCCGCCCGATTTTCCTTGTGCGTCCACCCACACCACCCGAGCCTTCACGTCCACCGAGTAGCCGTGACCCAGCGAAAACGAAAGCGGAATCTCCGAGCCGGCCTCGACGCGCCCCACCGCCTGAAATCCGAGCCCGCCTTCGCTCAGATTCAGCACCACCCCTCCGTTCTCCGCGCCCATATCCAGATACTCTGGGGTATAGAGGATCCGCCTTTTGCAGATCCGGCGTTCAGGCGTCGTCGCTTGCTCCATGAGGTCCTCGCAAAAGTTCGTCGCTGTGCTGGGGGAGCGGGGCAGGGCCAAACAACTGCCATTATAGACGGCTAACTCCCCAGTCGCAATCGCTGTTCTATGTGGGAAGGCGCTGAAAAGAAGCTAGTTGCTACTCCTCCCGCGGCTTTCCACCAGCAATTGTGCCAAATAGTCCTTCCAGACCGCCGCCAGCGTATGCGTTCCGTGCCCGCGTGTCTGGTCGCTGATCGGCAGCAGCACAAACCGTCCATGCCGCACCTTGCGAATCAGCCTCTCATCGATATGCAATTCCGGCGGATTCACGAAATCGTCCGCGGAATTGATGGCCATCAGCGGCGCGGTGATTTTGCCTAGCTCCGGCGAAGGGTCATAGTCCCGCGACGCATTGAAAGCGTAAATCATGTCGTTCGCGTCCACGCCCTTCAGCCGCTCGGCCAGAGACTTTGCCAGAAAGGCATCCGCCTCGTCGCGTGTGGGATTTTCTTTCTGCCAATAGAGCGGCGCGCTTACCATCAGCAGCTCCACGTCCATCGCCGCGCGCAGGCCATTCATCGGTTCGCTCTTGTAGTTCCCGCCGTCCCACGCAGGGTCGCTCTCGATCAAATCCATAATCATTTTCCGCGTCATGCGATTGCGCCCGGCAATTTCCACCGGCAGGCACGCCAGCGGCATCAGCGCGTCCATGAATTGCGGATACGTTTCACCCCACATCCAGGTGTGCATGCACCCCATCGAGGTGCCCATCACCAGCCGCAGATGATTGACGTTCAGCCCCTCGGTCACCAGGTCGTATTCGCCCTTGACCATGTCCGCATAGTCGTACTTCGGAAACTTCATGCGTAGCCCGTCGCTCGGCTTGCTCGACTTCCCGTGCCCGATATCGTCCGGCAGGATGATGAAGTGCTTCGAGCTGTCCAGCAGTTGCCCCGGCCCAAAAAGCACTCCCGCAAACATCGGCCACAAGAAATGCTCGCCCATGCCTCCCGTTCCGTGCAGAATCAACACCGCGTTCGTGACGCGGCCATTGGCATCGCGCGCCGGCTTTCCCAGCGTCGTATAGTGCAGCCGCAGATTCTGCAGCGTCTCGCCATCGTGGAAATGAAAATCGTGAACCACGAAGCTGCCTTCTTCTGTTTGCCAATGTTGCGGCGCGGCCGCAGGCGTTTGTGCCTGTGAAACCCGCGCGAAAACCGACGCTGCAATCAATCCCAAGAAAATTGCGCACAAGTTTCGAATCATTTCGTCGCTCTCCCCGCGAAATGCATATCATGTGCAGCCGCGCCACTTCAACTCCCCCATTCGCGCCAAGATTTGCGCTTCCCGTTCACGAGTTCATTGACACGCTGCAACCGCCGGAATAATCTTCACCGGCCCAGATTCTCGGCGCGGAAAGCGCGGGCTCTCATCGGAGGAATCATGAAGCGCGGAATTTCCTTTCTAGCTTTGCTTGCTCTTTTGGCATTTGCAGTTCCCGCCCTGTTTGCGCAAGACACGGATCAAATGCCTGGCGCAGCCGCGTCAAAATCCAGCACCACCTTCGTGCGCTGTGGCAAATTGATTGCCGACGCCGACCAGCCAGCCATCGACAGCGGCGAAATCATCATCGTCGACGGCAAAGTCACTGCCGTCGGCCGGGATTTGTCTGCTCCCGCCGGCGCCCAGCAGCAGGATCTCTCGAAATACTCTTGCATTCCTGGCCTGATCGACGCGCACATCCACATTTGGACCGGCCCACGCGGGCAATATCCGTCCCTCCCGCTCGCCGCGATTCGCGCCACCAAAGCCATGGCTTACGCCGTCGATTCCGGAGTCGTCGCCGCGCGCTCTCTCGGCAGCGGCGGCTTTGTCGACGTTGCCCTGATGAACGCCATCGAAGAGGGCACCATTCCCGGCCCGCATCTGGTTCCCGCGGCACACGCCATTTCCATCCCCGGCGGCCACGGCGATTTTTACGATTTTCCTCCCGACCTCACGCCCGAGAACTACTACACTCCGGAAAACGGCTTCATCAATTCCCCCGCCGACGCCGAAGCCGCCGTTCACTGGCAGCTCAAGTACGGCGCCCGTGTCATCAAGGTCCTCGCTTCCGGCGGCGTGCTTTCGCCTCTGGATTCGCCCTTCTCCGATCAAGTTTCTCCGGAAGAACTGCAAGTCATCGTCGAACAGGCCCATATGGCCCACGTCAAAGTCGCCGCCCACGATGAAAATCTGCCCACCATCTGGGCCGCCCTGCGCGCTGGCGTCGACTCCATTGAGCACGGCGCTTTCCTCGATCAGGACGCCGCGAATTACATGAAACAGCACGGCACCTACATCACGGAAACGCTCTACATCGCTAACAATCTCATCGAGAACGGCGCCAGGTTGCATATGCCCGACTACGTCACTCGCAAAGCCAATCAGATCTGGCAGGGCGAACTGCAAGGATTCAAAATCGCTCTCAGCACCGGTTTGAAAATCGCCGCGGGCTCTGACCAGAGCTATGAGCCGGGGAAGGGAACTGTTCGCGATGAAATTATGACCGAGGTGCGTTTCGGCGCCACGCCGCAGCAGGCTCTCCATTTCGGCACGAAAGCCTCCGCCGATCTGCTCGGCCTCGATAATCTCGGCGCCATTGCCGTCGGCAAAGAAGGCGACGTCGTCGCCGTCGAAGGCGATCCGCTCCAGGACATTCACGCCCTCGAGCGCGTCCGCGCCGTCATCGTCAAAGGCCAGCCCATGCCTCCTGCGAACCGCTACTGAGTTGGGTTGCTGGCACAGACGTTTCGCGGTTTGGGCGCGGTTCTGCGGTAGGGAAGGTCATCAGACCTTCGGGTTTTCGCTGCGCCCTTCGTCCAGACAGGATGTCGCCCGCCCGGCATTTTGCTCAAAAATCAGCTCTTGCCGGAATTTTACCTTGGACGATTTTTTGTTCTAAACAAAAGGCTTGACATCTATTTAATAATGCGATATATATTTTTCCTATAAACTCGCTTGGTGCGCCCAAGCGGGTTATTTTTTTTGCGGTTGCAACGCCCGCGCAAGACGCCGATTCACATCCGACTCGCCCGCACGCTACCTTGCTCGTTCGCGCTCGAATATATGAAACGGAACGTTTACCCGCGAAAACGCTGGCTCTGGAAAAGGCTTCTCGTTAGGAGAGGATTTAGTCGGCCGCCGATTGCTTGGCCGTGTCCATAACCGCTCGTGCAGTGCTTCTTCCCCCGGCCGCCATTTCACGCACCGGAAACATCCGCCGAACTACCCAGCTTTTCCGCAGTTTTCTGCCATGGAACGGAATCAGCGCCACGCCGCGCAAAAAATCACGCAGCATCGCTCGCTGTTGCCGGAAACGCGTCCATCCGCGCCAGCCCATTTTCCGCAGCAGCATCAGCCGCAAACCCGCCAGCCCGAACAGCATTCGCGACAGCGAAGCCGGAATGCCTTCCTCGCGGTGATATTCGTAAAACACATAATTCATCGACTCGCTCGACTGCACCTTGATGAAATTCTCCAGCGCGTGATTCTTCGGATTGGCCGCCACCTCGCGAATCAGCTCGTGAAACTCGCGCGCCTCGCGCTCCAGCGTCGCCAGCCCCGCAAATCGGTTGATCAATTTCACGCCCACCGGGTCCCACAGGTAATCGTTCATCAGCGCGGGCAAGCCCAGGTGAAACAGTTTCGTCACGATCAGGTGCACCCGCAAATGGCATTGATACGCATCGCCCGTGCATTCGTACAGCCGCGTGGTATCGCGCGTCAGGCTGTGATGGAACGCGTTGATCGCTGTATCCAAATCTGCCGTGAACTCCCGCGTGTCGAATCCATCCAATTCGCGCCGGATCATCGCCGCAACCTGCCGGATCTGCACCGACGACAGCGCCATTCCCACGCTGTACAGCGGATCCACCGTGTTTCCCGCGTCGCCGATGATGTACCAGCGGTCCGGCGAATAATGCTGCCGACACTCCCACATGTACGAGCCGTAGAAATTCGTGTCCGCCACCGTGCCGCTGCGCACCAGCTCCACGATCATTTCGTGCTCGCGTCCCACGCATTCGAGAAACTCTGCCATCGTGCGCACTTGCCCGTACGGATAAACGTCCTTCCGGTAAGTAATCCCGATGCTGATGAACGGCGAATTGTCCGGCGCGCGCATCGGAATCAGCCAAATCCAGTTTCCTTTGCCGAAAAAATGGTGCGTCGCGAAATAGGACACGAATGCACGATTCTCTTTCTTCACCGCCTTGATGCGCGCCAGAGCCTCCGGATTGAAATTCGCCAACCGGAACCAGAAAACGTCCTTCTGCTCCATCACTTTGTCGTTCAGTTGCAGCATTTTCGCCAGCACGCGGTTGCGCCCTGTCGCGTCGATCAGCCAGCGCGTCTGTAGGATGTATTCCTGCTCCGCCGCGTCTCGCACCATAACCGCATGCAGCGCACCATTGCTGCCCAAATCGACGCCCGT
>JASHQB010000042.1 GCA_030037775.1 Candidatus Acidiferrales bacterium | reverse complement strand
ATAATGGGCGGGAGATGGGCCTGCAGAGCTTTTTGCAGGACGTAGCGCGTCTGCGGGAGCGGGCCTTCGCTGGCGTCGACGAGAAGAAGGACGCCATCGACCATGCGGAGGGCGCGCTCGACTTCGCCGCCGAAGTCGGAGTGGCCGGGCGTGTCGACGATGTTGATTTTGGTGTCGTGGTAAAAAAGGGCGGTGTTCTTGGCGAGGATGGTGATGCCGCGCTCGCGTTCGAGGTCGTTGGAGTCCATGACGCGTTCGGCGACGATTTGATTGGCGCGGAAGATGCCGGACTGGCGTAGCATGGCGTCGACGAGGGTGGTTTTGCCGTGGTCGACATGGGCGATGATGGCGATGTTGCGAATGGGTGGCATGATTTTCCTGTGTACAGATTCAGTTTAACAGAGAGCTTGAAAAAAAAGTGGCTGATGACTCGTGGCGAGCGGCTGGCAAAGGCCAAGAAATACTTCGCGCGAATGAAACGCGCGAAAGGAAGAAACGTCTTATGGAAACGCTAGGGCTTTGCTTTGTAATGGGCGATGAGGTCGCGATAGACGCTTTCGGTTCTGTCGAAGGCCTTTTTTGATCTAGCGCTCAAGACGAAGGTTAAATAAAAGTCGCCCTCCTCGCCGTAGGAAACCTGCTCCCAGTTGCCGGCTGATTTGGGGAAAAACGTGAAAGAGGGGAGCTTGTTGCCGTCGGCGTTCGTCAAGTCGCCGACCTGCGCAATGATGATGCCGGGATCTCGGGAGAGGAATTGCTGTTTGTCGCTTGCGATGAACATGGCCAAGGATTTTGCTTCTGGGTCGCGAGGCTTGTAGACGGCGACGCCGTACATGACCGCTTCGGCGTCGACGAAGGATGAGCCGTTGGGCGCGATGGCGTTTGCGTTGTAATTGAGGCTTTGCTGTTTGTCCTGGTGCCAGCCGCGGACCACGGGAAGCTTTGGCCACCAATAGAAACAAAAGCCCGTGTTGCACATGACAGCGGTTTTCTCGATGTCGGCTTGAACGGCCACTCCCAAGAAGAAAGCGAGAATTATGAAACAGGCGATTTTGGCGGCGGTTGTCATTGTTGAGATGCCCGGAGACAACATGCTAACCGGTGTTGCACAGAGGCGAGAACTGGCCCGTGGTACAGGCGTTCGCAGAGATAACGCCTTGGGTAGTTTGCGCTTTGAATACATCGCGCAGAAGGCAGCGCGAAAGGAAGAATCTTGTTGAGCGGCGGTTTCGTGGCTGAGGCCATGCCCTGACGGGATGGCGCCCGAAAAGGAAAAGGCCGCTATGCGCAAAGAGGTGCAGGTACCGGCGCATTGCGCCGACGGTGCCGATCAAGCCAACTGCTCGGAAGTCTTGCACGGGCCCGGCAAAGCGGCGTCGAGCCACCGCACCCTAAAGAAGCAGATTCTTCACTGGATGCTCGTCGCATCCGCGCGGAATGACAAGGTGAGCAAAGAGCCGCAGAACTTCGCGAAAGGCGCGAAGCTCTACACTACAGCGTGTGGTGTATCGGGAAAGTGGCTAGAAGCCGGCCATGGAGGTTGCAAATGGCGGGCGGTGAAAAGACGCGGTGCAAGAGGATGTATTCAGGTGTTGCGCGCCGCCGGCCATGACGAACTTAACCAACAGATCGTCGGTGCAATCCGTCTCATCGCCATGGGAAGCACCCTGCAGCAGGACCTGCTTACCATTCGGAAGATACTGCAGTTCGCGAGTGGCGAAGTCCGGCGGCGTGGCTGGGTCGTCGGTGCCGGATATCATCAGAACAGGCGCGCTGCTGCGCACGGGTTGATCGAAGCTGGCGGCAACGGGGCGGACGTTCCAGATTTTACACGCGCGCTGCTGCGCGCGAACGCGGGCATCGCCTTCGAAGGTACCGGCGCTGGTGCGGCGCACGGCATCCTCGGTGATAAAGGGAATGTCTTCGGCGCAGGTCACCGACAGGTTCAGCCCGAACTCAACGTCGTGCGCAAAACCTTGGGTGACCGCTTCGATCAAACGACCGAGTGGAACGTAATCTCCTTGATAGGCGCGCTCGATAATGTATGGAACGTAGGCCGCCGGTCCTGCGTTGTAGAGAGCCTGGCGAAGACGGTCGGCGAAAACCTCCTTTGAAAGCAAAACGTCTTGGGGATGCTTGGTAGCGGCGTTCTCGATGCGCACCTTGATGGGACCGGCGTCAAAGCGGTGGGCGACGGCGGCGAAGTGTTCCTTGAACTGAGGAAAGTGCGATTTACATTTGGCGTCCTGGGCACAAGCCGCGATGACGCGGTCCATGGCAAGCTGCGAGCCGGCTGCGTCCTCGAGCGGAATCTTCAGAAGCGCCGGAGGAGCCACGCCCTGGAAAATTGCGCTTTCCACGTGTTCGGGGTGCTGCCGCATATAGATGAAAAAGAAAAATGTGCCGTAGGAGTCGCCATCGAGCACGATTTTGGGATACGCAAGGGCCGCGCGCATGTCGTCGAGATCGTCGGCGCTGATGTTTGAGCTATAGAGACTGAGATTTGCGCGTGCGGCGAGCCGGTCGCGGCATGCCTTGAGCAATGCGTCAGGCCAGAGCTGCAAAAAATAGTATTCCGGATGAGCCGGCGGAGAGAGGTCGCATTGCTGTGCATCGGGTCCGCCGACGCCGCGATTATTGGCGAGCACGATGTCGTAGTCGCCGTGCAGGGCCATCAACTCCTTAGCAAAGGAGCGATCGGCAATGCCGTCGGCAGCGTCAACCGCGGCGCCGCCGGGGCCGCCGGGATTCCAAAAAATCGCGCGGTGGGACGGATGGTCGGCGGGTATTACGACCAGTGGAATCTCCACAGTTCGTCCCGTGGCAGCGGCGCGATCTTCATAGACTATGAATGTTCCGCAACGCGCAGGCAGTTTTGCCG
Organism: Candidatus Acidiferrales bacterium; assembly: GCA_030037775.1. Taxonomy (GTDB): domain Bacteria; phylum Acidobacteriota; class Terriglobia; order Acidiferrales; family UBA7541; genus DAHUXN01. The sequence goes on along the minus strand of JASHQB010000042.1, from coordinate 7,148 downwards.
AGCCTACCGTGCATGGGGACAGGTTGAGTCCGAGATGCGCCGAAGGCGCAGCAGCAAAGGTTATCAGCGATGCCAGGAAGACGAGAAGGGCAAGCCGTTTCATGTGTTTTCTCAGTGCGGTAATGCTGGGTGCGAAGTTATCACCTTTTTGCAGGCGGCTGTAAGAAATTGTGCTGATTCGCTCGACTCCGAGAAAAACGAAGAAACGCCCGTCCAGCGCGTCTGTTTTCAACTTGCACTGCAGGAGCGGCGCGGGCGCGAAGGATGGGGGCACTCGAAAAGAGACAGGCCTCGACTAAGACTCTTCGATGTGCTCAACGCAAAAGCAACCGCACATTCCTCGGATGCTGGTCGCATCCTCGCTCGGAATGACAATGTAGGCAAAGACGCAGAACTTCGCGAAAGGCGCGAAGCTCTGCGCTGGACAGGCTGCTAGTGGGTGTAGGTGGAGTCGATGAAGTTGTCGACGTCGCGATGGAGCTTGTCGTCCTGTTTCTGGTCGATGTAGACCATGTGGCCAGATTCGTAATAGGCGAAGCTGATGTTCTTACGAACGGACGGCTCGAGCTGCATGTGAGAGACGGTCTCCTCGATGCCGTTGAAAGGCGTCGCGAGATCGTAATAGCCGCAGAGGACCAGGACTTTCAAAGTGCTCTCCTCGGTCATGGCGGAGCGCAAAGTCTCGCCGACTTCAGGAAGAGCCTGGGTGTCCCAGGGGCGGACGTTTGCGCTCACGGTGTAATACTGGTTGTCGTCCCAGCCAAGATCGCGGCGAACGTAGTCCTGGAAGGTGGCGACGAACGCGCCTTCGTAGGAGGCTTCGCTGGGATCGTATTCGGGGTATTCCTCGGCGGCGTCGCGATTCATGCCGGTGAAGCGGGAGTCGAGACGGCCGACGATGAGACGCTTCGAGCGCATGAGTTCGGCGAACCAGCGGAAGGTAGCGACGCGAAGATCGCATTGCTTGATGAACTGGGGCGAAAGAGCCGTGAGATGGGCCATGTCGGCGACGACTTTGTCGTATTCCGCGGGAGAGATTTCATCGCCTTTGGCGAGCGCCTGCGCGTATTCGCCGTGAGCGAATTCGCGGGCGCGCTGGGCGATTTCGGTCATGCTGAGGCTTTGAAGGTCAGGTGCGAGGAGATGGTGATACCACGCGCTGGTGATATACGTGGGCAGATAGAATTCCGAACGATCGTCGGCGCCCCAAGAGGCGAAGGCCATGGTGGAAAGGAGGCAGATTCCGTTGAGGTAAATGTTGTGACGATGCTCGAGGACTCCGGCGAGCTCGGCGGAACGGGTGGTGCCGTAGCTTTCGCCGATCAGATATTTGGGCGAGTCCCAGCGCTCGGTGCGGGTGATGTACTGGTAGATGAAATCAGAAAAAATTTCCGCGTCCTGGACAACGCCGTAGAACTGAGCGGGGTTCTGGCCGGGGACCGGGCGGCTGTAGCCGGTGGAAACGGCATCGACGAAGACGAGGTCGGTGGCATCGAGGAAGGAATCCTCGTTGTCCGTGATGGTGTAAGGCGCGGGCATGCCATGGCCGTCAGAAGTGAGCACGACTTTCTTCGGGCCCATACCCATGTGGGTGAAGAGAGAAGCGGAGCCGGGGCCACCGTTATAGACGAAGGAAATGGGGCGCTTGGAGCCGTCGGCGACGCCGTCCTTCGTGTAAGCAACGAAAAAGAAGGTGGCCTTGGGATTGCCGGCGTCGTCCTTGATGACGTAGGTGGCGGCGGTGGCGGTGTAGTTGATTTCCTGGCCGCCGATGCGCGCGCTGTGATGCGTGACGGAAGATTTCTCGACAGGAGGCGGAGGAGGCACTACGCGTTGCGCCTGCTCATTTTCGGCGTTTTGCGGAGGCTGTTCCATTCCGGGAGGCGGCTGGCCGGGACGGCGGCGCTCCTGCGCAGAAACTGTGGCTGAAGCGAAAAGAATGACTAATGCTGCGACAACGATATGATTTGCTTTCATCGCATCCTCTCCCGACAATTCGAAACGGTGCGAAGCCGGTTACGAGTTGTCAGATTGAATCAATTGTGCTGCGGCAACCAAAGGCATGAGACGCGAGGCGACATGGAAGAGTTACAAGGTTCTGCGCGCGGCGAGAATACGAGAGCGCGCAATTACTATCGAGAACAGTAGAGGCGTGAACGACGAAAGACGCGGGTTCGGTCAAGCCTCCGCAAAACGATTAAAGAGAAGTAGCGCGAGTCTTGGACGCGACGGCCTCACGAGTCTGCTCACCGTCGATCAGGCGCCAAATCCGCAGAGGATTTTCGTTTTTCAGTTCATCGGGCAGCGATGCGTTGGGAAAGTTCTGGAAACAGACGAGGCGCGCGAAGCGATAAATCGCCTGGCTGCCGACCGAAGTGGAGCGGCCGTCGGAAGTGGCGGGATAAGGGCCGCCGTGAACGGTGGCGTGACAGACTTCGAGGCCCGTCGGGAAGCCGTTGAAAATGAGCCGGCCGACTTTGGATTCGAGAATGGCGACGAGGTCGGCGTACTCGTGCAGATCCTGTTCGGTGCCGTGAATGGTGGCGGTGAGATGGCCTTCGAGAGAACGGGCGAGCTGCAGAAGCTCTTCACGAGAGGAATAGCTGACGAGCATCGTGGAAGGGCCGAAGATTTCGGCGTGGAGTTGGGGATCGCGAGTGAATTCCGAGGCAGTGGTTTCAAACAGAACCGGGGCGACGCGAAGTCCAACGGAGCCAGGCGCGATCGCCGGCTGGGCAAGTTCGGAAACGCCGGGCTGACTGGCGCGAGATTTTGTGCCGGAGCAATAAGCGTCGTGAATGCGGGAGGTGAGCAGGGTGAAGTCTCCGCCGGCGCGCATCAATTCGCGGAGGCTGGCGGCAAACTCGCGGGATTGGGCGACGTTAGCGGGATCGGCGGCGGTGATGACGATGCCGGGCTTGGTACAGAATTGACCGGCCGCGAGAGTTACGGAAGCGTGCGTGCCTTTGGCAATTTCCGCGGATCGTTCGCGGATCGCTCCGGGCAGAATAAAAACGGGATTGATGCTGCCCATCTCGGCGAAGACAGGAATGGGCTCAGGGCGCGCCGCGGCGACATCCATCAAGGCGCGGCCGCCCTGGAGCGAGCCGGTGAAGCCGACGGCTTTGATCAAAGGATGCTTAACGAGCGAGACGCCGACGTCGACGCCGGCGTCGAAGAGCAGAGAAAAAACTCCTTCGGGCGCGTGGCATTCGCGGGCCGCTTCGCGAACGACTTGGCCGACCATTTCGGCGGTGCCTGGATGAGCCCCGTGAGCTTTGACGACGACGGGATTGCCGGCGGCGAGGGCGGAAGCGGTGTCTCCACCAGCGACAGAGAAAGCGAGCGGGAAATTGCTGGCGCAGAAAACGGCGACGGGGCCGAGGGCGCGATGAAAGGAACGCATGTCGGGCTTGGGGAGCGGAGTGCGGCTGGGATCGGCCTGGTCGATGCGCGCGTTGACCCAGGAGCCTTCCTCGACGATTTGCGCGAAGAGGCGGAGCTGGAAGCAGGTGCGCGCGGCCTCGCTCTTGATGCGCGCGGGCGTAAGCGCGGTTTCTTCGGTGGCGCGGGTGACCAGGTCGTCGCCGAGAGACTCTATTTTCTCGGCGATTTTGCGGAGCAGCGCGGCTTTCGTTTTGCCCGAGGCGCGGCTCCAAACGGCGAAGGCGCGTTCGGCGAGAACGGCGGCTTGATTAATTTCGCCGACACTGGCGGAGTAAAACTGCGGCTCCATTTCTTTGCCGGTGGAAGGATTGACGGCGCGAAAAGACTGGCCGCGCGCTTCACCGTCCGCGTAGCCCAAAATCGATCTGCCGGTCAACTTGCTGATAGCGCTTTGCAATGTGCTTCTCCTTCCGGGAAATGGCTTGAGCTAGCGACGCGCGACTTTCTCTTCTGTTTGATGCCGCGGACGAGTTTCGAGCGTCTTTTGAATGATGTTTTTCGCTTCCTTGAGTTCGACGCCGTCGAGCTCGAGGCGCGGAGCGCGGACGCGGGCGTTGCCGTGGCCCACTTCCTGCTGGACCAGCTTGATGAGCTGGACGAACTTGGGGACGGTGTCCATGCGCAAGAGCGGAAGGAACCAGCGGTAGATGGCCTGGGCTTTTTGCATTTCGCCGTTCGATGCGTGGCGGAAGAGGGCCACGGATTCTGCGGGCAAGGCGTTCACCAGGCCGGCGATCCAACCGACCGCGCCGACGCAGATGCCCTCGAGGATGGCGTCGTCGACGCCGACGAGAACATCGATGCGGTCGCCGAGCAGAGCGCGAATCGCGGTGACGCGGCGCACATCGGTGCTGGATTCCTTGATGGCCTGCAGGTTGGGATGGTTATGAGCGAGTTCGGCAACGTCTTCAGGGAGAAAATCCGTGCCGTAGGAGACGGGATTGTTGTAGAGCATGCCCGGCAAATCGGTGGCGCGAAGGACGGCGGCGATGTGAGTTTTCATTTCGCGCGAATCGCCGCGATAGACGTAGGGCGGCAGAATCATGAGGCCTGCGCAGCCGCGGTGCGCGGCGTCTTTCGCCAATTGCACGGCTTCGCTGGTCCGCAACGAGGAAATGGATGCGGCGACGGGGACGGAGGGCCCCACGGCGCGGACGCAGGTCTCGATGATGGCGAGCTTCTCGTCATAATCGAGCGTGGAGCCTTCGCCGAGCGAACCGAGCGGCACAATTCCGGTGCAGCCGTTTTGAACGAGCCACTGGCAGTGCTCGGCGACAAAACCATGATCGACCTTGTAATTGACATCAAAACAGGTGGTGATTGCCGGTATTACTCCCGTCCAGTTCATCGAGACTCCTCGTGAGACATCAGGTGTTCTTCCGTTTGCACCGCGACCGCAACTGCAAGGCTTTGCATCGAAGCAGCAAACACCGGGGGACGCACGGAATCCGCTTTCCAACCGAAGAAAAATTGAGTGGCGGGGCCGCAGATGCGGCCCTGACAAGGACCCATGCCGCATCGCGTGTGCAGCTTCGCGGCGCGCCACGACGAATGTTGCCGTACGCGACCGAATTTCACGTCTTCACAGCGACAGACAATCGTTTCGGAATCGACGGCCGAGCGAAGCTCTTCGCGAAGAGCGAAGGTTTCGCGCAACAGGACGGCGAAGCGGTCGAGACGGCGCTTCTGCGGCAGCAGTTTTGCAGCGCTGGCGGATTGGCCCACCGCGGCGTAGCCGGCGATTTGCCCTTCGACAATGGCGAGGTCCACGCCGCCGATGCTGGTCGGTTCGCCGGCGCAGAAAACATCGCGCACGGAGGTTTGCTGCGAATCATCGACGCGAACAAAACCGGCGCGAAGTTCGCAACGGAGCAATGCGGCGAGCTCGGTATTGGGCACCAGATGGAAGCCGCAGGCGAGATAATCGCAGCGCTCCTGCCAAGTGCGGCTGCCGCTGCGCAAAGTGACGCTTTCGAGCTTGGCGTTTTCACCGTTGCCATTGGCGCGAACGGGCCAGCAGTTCGTTTTGTAGGGCACGCCGGAGAGCTGGCGCTTGATTTCGAAGGCCTGAGCGAGCTTTGTTTTTTGGAGCAGGAGGGACATCGCGAATCGCGCTACGCGAGGCCAGGGCGCTTGCTCAGCCACGAGGCGAACGTCGGCGCCATGCTCGCGAAGATGCGCGGCGACGGCGAGGAGAAGAGGGCCGCTGCCGGCGACGACGACTTTTTTCCCGCTCACGAGCAAGCCGGATTTGACGAGGGCTTGCAAACCGCCAGCGCCCATCACATTGGGAAGAGTCCAGCCCGGAAACGGCAGGAAGAGTTCGCGCGCACCGGTACAGAGGATGAGTTTTTTGTAGGCGAGTTCGTGGACTTCCTCAGGCAATTCGTCGATGGATTGGGCGCCGACGCGCTGGCCGTCTATACGATGAACGACGACATGGCCATTTTCGAGGTGATCGATGACCTCGGTGGAAGGCAAGAATTCGATGTGAGCGGCGGCGAATTTCTCGAACCATTTGCGCGCGTCCGGATTGGCCGCGTGCGATTGCGACTGGCCGCGCCAGATCTGGCCGCCGATGCGCGGATTATTGTCGAGCAGGGCGACGCGCGCGCCGCCCTCGGCGGCAGAGCAGGCCGCGGCGATGCCGGCCGGCCCAGCGCCGACGACGAGGACGTCGAAAGTGTGCGAGCTGCTAGACATAGTCAGGCGGTTCGTCAGATACGTCCGTGCTTATGTCCATTCCCGGGCTGCAAAGAATCTGGCAAGTGCGCGCGTAGCGCCTGCGATTCACGGTGGCGCGGCATTCGAAACAAACGCCCATGCCGCACAGCGGGCCGCGCGGCCCGCCGCTGACGGAACGGCGAACGGCTGATGCGCCAGTGGAAAGAATGGCGGCGAGCGCGGTGGCGCCTGATGGAACCGCAATGCAGGCTCCGTTCACGGTGACATGAATGGTTTCAGGCATGGACGTTCTCGTAAACGCGGCCCGGCAAATAGGGCGCCGCGGGAATTTCCGGCGTGCGTTGTAGCAATTGATCGACCAGCAAGCGTGCCGTGCCGAGCGAAGTGGTGATGCCGAGGCCTTCGTGTCCGGTGGCAAGGAAAAGATTGTCGTGGCCGGGCATCGGCCCGATGAGCGGAAGCTTGTCCGGAGTAGCGGCGCGGAAACCGGTCCAAGTGCGAACGGCGGAGAGGCGTCCGAGACTGGGAATGAACTCCTCGGCGCGAGCGAGCATGCGGGTGAGGATGGAGTGGTCGACGATGGTGGTTTCTTTGTCGAATTGGCGCGAGGAGCCGAGCAGCATTTGGCCGGTTTTGCGCGGCTGGATATTGAAAGCGACGGATTCGCTGGTGAAGGAATGGGCGCTCTTCAGGTAGCCGAGTTCGACGAGCTGGTGGCGAACGAAACCGGGATAACGATCGGTGATGACCAAGTGGCCTTTGCGCTTGCGGACGTCGATGCCCGGCATCAGCCGGGCGGACCAAGTGCCGGCGGCGATAACGATGGATTGAGCGACCACGGAGGTACCGTCGTTCAAGCGAACGCCATCGGGAGCGATTTCGGTTACGACGCGAGGGACGTGCAAATGGGCGCCGCGAGACTGCGCTTGCTCGACGAGAAAGCGCGCGGCGCAGGGGGCGTAAATGACGGAGTCTTCGGGCACGAGCAAGCCGCCGGGCAGGCCGGCGCGGAGGTT